>CAZJOS010000409.1:0-1500 GCA_964547655.1 uncultured Christensenellaceae bacterium | reverse complement strand
TAGGCGCCGATATGATATATAATTTTCCATAGTAACGGTTTATACTATTTTATCGAGGAGGGATTATTAAATGCCACTGGTAACGTCAAAAGAAATGTTTAAGAAGGCGTATGACGGCGGGTACGCCATAGGCGCGTTCAACGTCAACAACATGGAGATCGTGCAGGGAATAACCGAGGCCGCCAAGGAGCTTCGCGCTCCGCTGATACTTCAGGTATCAAAGGGCGCCCGCGCTTACGCCAACCCCATCTATTTAAGAAAGCTGGTCGAAGCGGCGCTCGAGGATACGGGGCTCCCCATATGCCTGCATCTCGACCACGGCGATACGTATGAGACGTGCAAAGACTGCGTAGACAGCGGGTTTACGTCGGTAATGATAGACGGCTCGCATCACTCGTTTGAAGAGAACATAGCGCTCACGAAGAAAGTAGTGGAATATGCTCACGCTAAGGGCGTCGTCGTCGAAGCAGAGCTTGGCCGCCTTGAAGGCGTCGAAGACGAGGTTAAGGTGGAAGCGGGCGCAGGCTCTTATACCCGGCCCGAAGAGGTCGAAGAGTTCGTCTCCAAGACCGGCGTAGACTCACTCGCTATAGCTATCGGTACGAGCCACGGCGCTTTCAAGTTTAAGGGCGAAGCAAAGCTTCGCTTCGATATACTCGAAGAAGTCGAGAGAAGGCTTCCGGGATTCCCGATAGTGCTTCACGGCGCGTCGTCGGTCATTCCGGAATTCGTGGACATGATAAATAAATACGGCGGCAACATGCCGGGCGCACAGGGCGTTCCCGAAGAGATGCTGCGCCGCGCTGCGAAGAGCGCCGTCTGCAAGATCAATATAGACTCAGACCTGCGCCTCGCCATGACGGGCTCGATAAGAAAACATTTCGCGGAGCACCCGTCCGATTTCGACCCGAGGCAGTACTTAAAGCCCGCGAGAGCGGCTATAAAAGAGCTTGTAAAGAACAAGATAGAAAACGTATTGGGCTGCGCGGGCAAGGCCTGATAAAACCCATATCGATGTATTCCGGCGTTTGCGTATGCGGGCGCCGGTTTTTTGTTGCTTTGAAGAGGATTCCCTTAAGGTATAGAATATACGCTCGGTTCATATCTATTATATAGATTTCGTATCTGAGATTCAGGGGGGCGTTTAAGATGGGGCTGGGGATAGACTTCCAGGTTGTGCTGTTTTTCGCGCTCGGCCTTACGCTTCTTTATTGTACCGGATGGCTTCTCCTCGCTCCCCTGAGGTTTATACTGAAACTGGTGATAAGCGGCCTTCTGGGCGGGCTGATACTCCTTATCATAAATCTTGCAGGAGGCATTTTTACAGTAAATATCGCGATAAACCCATTAAGCGCGCTTATAGCCGGGTATTTCGGGCTGCCCGGCGTAATACTCTTGTTTCTGCTCAAACTGATCCTTGTCTGATCATATTTTATTTCCTTCAAAAACCAAACATCACATTCGATTTGATCGAAGGTATACAACACGCTCAGGCTGTAT
>CAZJOS010000408.1:0-1523 GCA_964547655.1 uncultured Christensenellaceae bacterium | reverse complement strand
AGAGCAGCATTATTGCTGATAAAAACATAGCTGTAATCATCTTTTTCATATCTACTCCCCTTTTTTTTACGACGTAAAATACTCTTCCGTGAAGCGAACGTATATACAGGGGGCACCTGTATCGTAGGAGGCAACTATCTCCAATCCATGCCAGCTGATTTTCAAGGCAGGCTGGTATATCTTCTCGGGTGGGTTTTTCATAAAGCTTAATCTCTCCGAAGGGCTGCCGTCCCTCGCTACCGCCGGGCCGAGTATTTCTTCCATGCTGTCACCAAACGACTCAAAGCACACTTCCATGTCTTCAAAACCTGTATTGAGCAGGCGGACTTCATATTCAGCCGTGCAAATTTTTATTTCGGAACCTTTAACTTTAAACTTTAAATTTATATAATTATCCGCTTCATAATAACACATGTAATACAGATATGGATCATTAAAGTCTTCGGGCATAAAGCCGGGTGTATAACTATTATATACATCATGTATATCTGTGCCGAATTTGCATGGAAATATGTCGGGCATATCAGAATCGCCGGACAGCGCGATCACCTGTGCGATAGCCCGCGGAGGAAGGATGCCTTTTAAACTTGCGTTGAGAAAAACATAATTTGTGCCGCTTCCCCAGCCGTAATCCGCAGCCGTTTCAGTTATGCGGGTGCCCAACATGGCGTCGAATTTGTATACAAGCTCCTGCACCTGCTTTTCTTTACTTTCCCCCGTTTCTTTGGGGTATATATAAAGAGTCATGCCCTTAAGCGATAACGCGCCCTCCTCTCCGGGCGAAAACTGGCATTTGGCAACAGCCGGGAATTCAAGCAGCTCGCAATAATATGAGATGACTGCGGTGCTTATATTACACTCGCCAATTTTGTCTGCAGCATCTATGAACGTGTTTTCACCCGTGAGCCCTTCAACGGAACTGGTTTCTATGTTGTATTTCATGAGTTTTGTCAGCGATTCTATCGTACCGGTATTCGACCCCGGCGGGTATGTGGATTTGGGCGTCGGTTTCATCGATTCTGGCATGGCCCATCCGGGCAGGATAGCTGTTCCGGGCTCCAAGTCTATATGCTCCCTCGTCCATGCCGCCATGTCTATTCCGGTCGGCATAACGCTGCTGGGTATGATCATCACTGCTATAAGAAGCAGCAGAAATATTATCTTTTTCATATTTCGGCCCCGCTCCCTTTGTTTTGTTTATTATATCATATTACCCATACTATGGTATACATTGTATATATCATAAATAAAAAGAAGAGCGTTTCGCTCTTAGCCTACTTATAAAATGTATGTTGAACATAATTAAACGAGATAAGATCCAAACACTAACATGCCCTTCATCTGGCTCTGCAAGTGAAGGGTAAATAATAAGCGCTATACAGCACATAAAAAGCGCCCTGCTGGCCGTGCCCATAGGCACAAGCAGGGCGTAACCCGATGACAAACTTAAGTTTGTCATCGGAATCAGCCGAATGCCATCGTGTCGCTTACGGCTCCGTGCGCCTTCTGGAATTTCTCTATGA
>CAZJOS010000407.1:0-1534 GCA_964547655.1 uncultured Christensenellaceae bacterium | reverse complement strand
TTATATCACCTGCCGTCAGAGCTTCATACCGATTTTTATAACAAAAACGCGCCTTATAGACGCGCTTTTGATGTATTAACAGCTTATCCCGCATGCGTTTTTTCTTTTATTGCCTTTATGAGGTAAACGAGCACTGCGAGTATAAACAGCGCGCCCCGGCCGAGCATTCCTATAAGAGGAAACACCGCTTCGGGAAATATCAGCGACAGGAATGCCGTAAAGCAGCTACAGCGCAGAGAGCAGGCAAAGCGCGGGCAGAAGTGTCTGCTTCTCTCAAACCATATTACTTCTCTTTGTCCGGGCGCATCGCGTTAGCGGCCTTCATATTCTCGCCGTCAAACCTGTCGTAGTTGTACGTTATAACAGCGATATAGACGAAGAACAGGATAAAGAACACCCACTCACCTATATAGAACTTCGTCAGTATAATCGAAGTCAATACGTTGAACGCGGCAGTTATTATCCCGAACACGCCCACGAAGCCGCTCACAAACGGGTCCATAAACGCCGCCGCCGCGGTAAACACGAGGAATACACTGGCGCCTGCCATAAAGATGATCCTTAGCGCGTTGCTTAGGCTGGGGTCTTGTATCAGCGCCGCGAGTATCAAAGAGCACGCCGCGGCAAGGCCGCCCGCTTCCGCGCATATATAGCAGACGACGTACTTCTTATCCGCCCCCCTGTGCCAGCGTATCATGCCTGTAAAGAAAAGTATAAACAACACGCCGGCGAGTATGCAGCCGAGGTTATAATAAAGCGCGCCCGGGTTTTCGGCGCTGCCGTACTTGCTCAGCCAGCTCTGAAACGGCCCCATTGAACGGCTTTGAAGATGGGAAATAAGCGTGAACACGATATATACCAATATCGCCGCTATCCCTGCAAATTTAAAAACTTTTTTCATATACGTATACTCCTTAGGTTAAATATAAATCCTTTGTCAGCGCAGTTCAGGAATCAGCATATTTCCAAAATCAGAGAGGGGTATATTAAAGTCTATCTCCCCGTCAACGCCCGACGCTATCTTATATGGTGGGAATACTATAACGAGGTCCGCGCCGGTCACATAAAACAACGAATCGTTATCAACGGTATCGAATGAATAATCACTGCCGTTCGGGTCTGCCGCTATCAGCGCTTCTATCTCGTCATTTATTTCATTTATATAATCCGTTCCCGGAACAAACAGGTCCTCAAGCGACATCCGGGCGCCCGGCGCCGAATTTTTAAGGTTGAACACGATTATCTCGTGGCCAACATTAGCGCCGCCGCTGTAAAATTCCACGCTCTCGTAGATCGACAGGATATCGCCGTCGTTGCGGCATACTTCAAATTCCGAATGCAAATAATACTTTCCGGGCGAGAACGTGTCATCTCTCGCTTCCTCTTCCCTTAGCTGCGCCATTTCTTCCATCTCGGTATACGCGTGTTCGTTTACATCATCCTGAAACGCCGCGTCGCGCATACCGGATATCTCGGGGCAATGTATGTTGACTTCGATGTATTCGTTCTCATAGCTTAGCGCCCTGTCGCTTAC
>CAZJOS010000406.1:0-1537 GCA_964547655.1 uncultured Christensenellaceae bacterium | reverse complement strand
TTTGGCGCCCAGTGGGGAGACGAAGGAAAAGGCAGGTTCGTCGACTTTCTTGCGCTTAAGGCCGATATGGTTATACGGTATCAGGGGGGAAACAACGCGGGCCATACCATAATAGTTGACGGCGTTGTATACAAGCTCCATCTTATACCTGCCGGGCTGCTGTACGACTCGAAACCGTGTGTTATTGGCAACGGCGTAGTCGTCGACCCGGGCGCGCTGCTCGAAGAGATGGATGAACTTCGCCAAAAGGGCGCGGAGTTTAAAAACCTTATGATATCGGACAGGGCTCATATGGTGATGCCTTACCACAATCTCCTTGACGAACTAAGCGAAGAGGGTATGGGAGAGGCCATGATAGGGACGACTAAGCGCGGCATAGGCCCGTGCTATTCCGACAAGGCGGCGAGAAAAGGCCTTCGGATGTGCGACCTCGTGTCCGATAGTTTTCCGGGCAAGCTAAAGCAGCTGGTCGAAGAGAAGAACGAACTGCTTGTAAAAATTTACGGTTGCCAGCCTCTTGAATACGACGATATACTTAAGAAGTTCGAAGGATATAAAGAGCGGCTTGCGCCGTATATCTGCGATACGTCGGCCATATGCTACGACTACTACAAGCAGGGCAAAAAGCTGCTGTTCGAAGGCGCGCAGGGAATGCTGCTCGACATAGATTTCGGAACGTACCCCTATGTTACGTCTTCGCACCCCACTACGGGAGGAATAAGCATAGGCACGGGGCTGCCGCCGCAGGCTATAACCGAAGCGGTGGGAGTTGTAAAAGCCTACACCACAAGGGTAGGCAAAGGGCCTTTCGTTACCGAGCTTTTCGACGAGACGGGAGACTATATCCGCGAGCGGGGCAACGAGTACGGAACTACCACAGGCAGACCGCGCCGCTGCGGCTGGCTCGACCTTGTGATAGTCGGGTTCTCGGTGCGCATAAACGGCATAACGTCGATAGCGCTATCGAGGATGGACACCTTAGGCGGGCTCGACAGAGTAAAGGTGTGCGTAGGGTACGAGATAGACGGCAAGGTAACTAAAAACTACCCCGCGTCGCTCGACGATATAGCGAAAGCGAAGCCCATATACAAAGAGATGCCCGGCTGGAGGGGCGACATATCCGACATAAGGGATTATGACGAACTTCCGGAAGGCGCGAAGAAGTACATCGAGTTTATCGAAAGCGAGACGGGAGCCAAAGCAGGCATGATAGGCGTAGGCCCCTCGCGGCACGAGTGCATAGTGCGGCACGAATACTTCGTGTAAATGTCCGCAAAGCCCAAATAATTATAAACTGTTTGGGACATAATAAGCAAAGCGCCTTTCGGTGTAAAAACAAAATAGATATCAAGTTTGCCGTGCCAGACGGGGAGCCAGCGGTGCCCTAAACCTGCAATCCGCTATAGCAGGGTTTGATCCCCGGTTTGAGGCATAGCATTGTAAGGTATGGAAGCGTTAAGGGGCGTTGAAGAGTGGGCCCCGTGCAACGGACAGCCGTGAACCCTGTCAGGACCTGACGGTAGCAGCAGTAAGCGGT
>CAZJOS010000405.1:0-1542 GCA_964547655.1 uncultured Christensenellaceae bacterium | reverse complement strand
GCCCTTCATGTGTACGTGCGTGTCTCCGCACAACGCAAGAAAAGCCGTTGAGTCTGCATAAGCGGTACCGAGGCCTATACTCGTGTTGAGCGTGCCCGGCCCTATAGACGCGAACACCGCGATAGGCTTTCCTTTCACGCGGAAATAACCGTCGGCCATGGCGGTCGCCGCCTGTTCATGCTTCACCTGGATATATTTGATGCCGCCCGATTGCTCTTCCTTCCGGAGCGCGTCGAACAACCCCAAAACGCCGTGCCCCGGTATGCCTATGATATAGGGCACGCCCTCGTCTTTAAGATGCCTTAAGACTATCTCCCCGCCTGTAAGTTTCATACGACGACCTCCGATTATTCTGCTTACTTATATAATATGACTTTAAACAACCGGCTACAATAGGTTTTGCAAATAGGGTTGCGCTGTGTGCAACTTAAATATGTTTTTGATGATAAAATACGCCCCTGCATCTCGCGGGGCGCAACTGTTTCTATATTATGTAATCTTAGTATATAACCTTTATCTATATTTCGTCACAATGGGCAGTCTTTCCGCATCCCTGAAGCCGTCCTATCCTCTCAGGGCCTGCTCCAGGTCATAGATAATATCGTCTATGTGCTCCGTGCCCACTGAGAGGCGCACGGCGCCGGGCTTTATGCCCGATTCTAATAGTTCCTGTTCGTTCATCTGGGAATGCGTCGTGCTTGCCGGATGTATAACAAGGGATTTTACATCTGCTACGTTAGCAAGCAGGGAAAAAAGCTTAAGACTTTCAGCAAAAGCTCTTGCCTCATCGGCCCCTCCTTTTATCTCGAACGTAAATATAGAGCCCGCTCCTTTGGGAAAATACTTTTTATACAGCTCATAGTATGTGCTGCCGGGCAGAGAAGGGTGGTTCACCCTCTCGACTTTCGAGTGGCCGCTTAAAAACTCCACTACTTTAAGCGCGTTTTCCACATGGCGCTCTACGCGCAGTGAGAGCGTTTCCAAACCCTGAAGGAACAAAAAAGCGTTGAACGGGCTAAGCGCCGCGCCCATGTCGCGCAGCAGCGTTACCCGCGCCTTCGTTATGTACGCAGCCGCGCCCGCGGCTTCAGTGAACCTCGCGCCGTGATAACCCGGGCTTGGCTCCGTCAAACCGGAAAATTTACCCGACGCAGCCCAGTCGAACTTCCCGCCGTCCACTATCACGCCGCCTATCGACGTACCGTGGCCGCCTATGAACTTTGTGGCGGAATGGACTATTATATCCGCGCCATGCTCAATAGGGCGCAGCAGGTAAGGCGTCGCAAACGTGTTGTCTACGATAAGCGGCAGGCCGTGCCTGTGGGCCGCCGCGGCGACTTTCTCTATGTCAATAACGCTGGAGTTCGGATTGCCGAGGCTTTCGATGAACACGGCTTTCGTGTTGGGCTTCATCGCCCGCTCAAAGCTTCCTTCTTCATCGGGGTCAACGAACGTAACATCTATGCCGAATTCCCTGAACGTATGCGCAAAAAGGTTGTAAGTCCCTCCGTACAGCGTCTTCGCCGAAACTATATGGTCGCC
>CAZJOS010000404.1:0-1557 GCA_964547655.1 uncultured Christensenellaceae bacterium | reverse complement strand
GTTTATTACCACGGCCTCCTGCCCAGCCGAAATTCTCTCCTGCACCACGACGAAGTGGCGGAACGCTTGACCACTTTTCCGTTGCTGAACGACGCGTCTATCATCATTCCGCTGCCTATGTATATGGCTACATGGCCTATCTTGCCTTTGTCCGGATCCCAGAAAAACATAAGGTCGCCTCTCTTCAAACTGTTTATCGACGTTATCTTTTCCCAATCGTCCACCACGGCGTATCCGGCCGCGTTATACCTGCCGCGGACAGAACCCGCCCGTTTCAAACACCAGTAGACGAGCCCCGAGCAGTCAAACGAGTTTGGCCCTTCGTTTCCTAAAACATATGGCTTGCCGACCGCCGCTTCAGCGGCCGCGATCATTTTGTTTACATTCGCTTTACTTTTCAGCGCCGCCGCAACAGACGGGTCGGGCTTTACTTTAGGAGAATATATAAGGTCCATTGTGTTCTCGCCTAATTTGCCGTCGGCGGTAAGATCGTTTCTCTTTTGAAGGCTCTTCACGGCGCTGACAGTCTCGCTGCCGTAATATCCCGTCACTTTTTTAAGATACCCCAGCTCGTTGAGCCTGCGCTGAAATCTATTTACGTCGGCGCCCTCAAACCCTTCAAGCAAAGTATAGTGCTTCGCGTCGCCGGCGTAAAGCCAGCCCAGCGTTTCCCCGTCAGCCACGCCCGTCTGCTCGAACCCCTGCTGGCGCTGGAATAACTTCACCGCGGCTTCGGTCGCCGGGCCGAATTTCTGAGTAGTTTCGTCTATGTCGAGGTACCCCAGTTCCATAAGGCGCTCCTGGAGTTCCTGCACTTTTTCATTCTCATCGTCCCTCTTAAGGGTCGGGTCGGGGGTCACTACAGGGGTCGTAGTCGGAACAGGCGTACGAATAGGAGTCTGCATGGGCGCCGGCAGCAGAGGATGGCTTTCCGCCGGCACAGGCATTTTAATCGAGCTAACTTTAGCGGGGCCGCCTTTGGGCAGGAATATAATTACCGCCGCAACGGCAACAACCGCCGCCATAACTATCAAAATAAGTTTGCCGCGCCAATTCAGCTTTCTTAAAACAGCCATAGCCGTGCCGGGCTTGTTTGCTTTGCTTACAGTGCCCCTGATCCGCCTGTACTCCGCCATGACGACTCCCCTTTATCCACGCGATGCTGAAATTTTCCGCGGGTTACAATTTTATTACATTAATGTTACGATAATGTTACCACATTATAGCACGAATAAGGCGTTTAGTCTAACCTGTCTTTTTATATTCATTAAAAATTTACATATCGTTTAACTTTTGTTTATGCTTTTTCGTCTTCGTCGACAACTATCCTTCCCGGCGTGTGCTCGATCACCTTTATAGGCGTTCCCTCCGGTATATACCCCCCGTTTGAGAGAACGTTATACCTCTCGCCGTCTATCCGCGCAACGCCTGCCGGGCGCAGCACCGAAATTGACGCCCCTTTTTTGCCTAAGAGGCTCGGTATATGATCGTGGCTCACATAGCCTTCTTCAGGGAGCATGTGCTTCATCAGGAATATCTTTCGCAAAAGCCCGAATT
>CAZJOS010000403.1:0-1558 GCA_964547655.1 uncultured Christensenellaceae bacterium | reverse complement strand
TAAAACTTCAGCTGTTCCGCATAAGGTATGCGGTTGAGGCCGCTTGGCGAAGACACGACAAAGTCGATGACGCCCGGAACAAGGCTCTGCGGCTGCCTGCCGCAGGCCACCTCGGCGGCCTGCGCCGCTTCGCGGTATACGCCTATGCCCTCGTAGCAGGCTATAAGCGGCTTATATCGTTTGAGTTTGGCAATCAGTTTCTTGCGGCCTTCGTTGAATTCTTCCTTCGTTATCTCAGCCGCGGCGCGCGTCGGGCGCGGCACTATGTTGGTGATGCCATATCCCAGTTCAGGTAAATCTATGTCTTCTTCAGGCTTGAACCTGCGCGGAGTCAGGCCCGATTCGGCAAGCAGCTTCCAGAAACGGTTGGACGGCCCGGCGAAATGATGCCCGGTCTGCGCGGAGCGGATGCCGGGGTTGAAGCCGACGAAAAGTATAGTTAAGCGCGGCGCAATAACATCGGGCACCGGGCGGAGTTCTTCGGGATGTTTCATTGTATCTCCCAAAGGTATGCCTGTCACGGGCCTGTTATTGTCGCTCATTTTTCAACTTTCATACCTTTCGCTTCGTCGTACATCCTAATGTATTCCCCGAGGCATACGGGGAAATACTTTATCTCCCTGTCGTCCTCTATAGACACCTGCTCTCCCGCGAACACAGGCTCGCCGTCCACCGTGCGTATGTGTATCGTCGCCTTTTTGGGCTTTTGTGAATAGCGGCATATGGCGCGCGTCGTCACTTCTTCTATGTCCTGCGCGAGCGCGAAAAGATAAGCGCTGCCCTCGAACGGGTTTCCGAAAGCGTCCACCTTCAGCGCGAAGCATATCACCGGTATGTCGAGGTAGGTTACTACTCTTGCCAGATCCCACACGTTTGCCTTGCTCAAAAACTGCGCTTCGTCTATCAGTATTATCGAGACTGGGGCCCCCGCTTCGTCGGCTTTTTTCTTTTCTTCATATATGCGCCCGTAAAGCCAGCCTTCATCGGGCAGCGTAAGAAAATCAGCTTTGCGCTTTATAACGCCGTCCTCTAAGCGGCTTATTATATATTGGTTCGCTTTCCTGTCTATCCGGGGCTTAAGGCAGAGTATCTTACGTCCGTTGTTCTTTTCATAGTCGAACGCTATCTGCAGAAGCTGCGTCGATTTTCCGGCGTTCATAACCGCGTAACGAAAATATAGTTTAGCCATTTTCCCCTCCAAGACCCCGTTATTCTATGTGGAACTCCTAAAAAACCAAATGCTTTTCGGATCTGAAATAAATTATAACATGCCCGCTTTCCCCGCACAATAAGCAAAGGCGCACGCCCTTCATCCTCCGAGAAGCCGGGTAATTTCACCTTATCCTGAAATGTATATTTATTCGAATGTAGTATTTTTTTGTTTTGTCTCTTACATCGTTGTAAAAGGGCCTTCTCTGTGGTATAATAATGCTGGTTCAAAAATGTCCAAATTATGTTAATCTTAAATGGAAAAGGAGAATTCAAATGAAAAAATTATTGGCACTGGTCGTCGCCGTATTGCTTGCGGCAGCGATGTTTGCAGGGTGTGGTGGAAACA
>CAZJOS010000402.1:0-1559 GCA_964547655.1 uncultured Christensenellaceae bacterium | reverse complement strand
CGGCGTTTTTTAGCGTATAACCCGCGTACAGGGATCAATCTATAAAGGTGTCGAATTCCGTACGATAATCGAGTATAATAACGGCATGATAATTTTAACAGAGGCAAAACCATGAGCGGTATACTGGCCGGGCTGAGTGAGCGCCAGCGCGAAGCGGTCACCGCCACCGAAGGTTTCATACGCGTTATAGCGGGCGCGGGCTCGGGCAAGACGCGCGCTCTCTCGCACCGCTTTGCCTATCTCGTGAACGATATAGGCATAATGCCTTCGAATATTCTCTGCGTCACGTTCACCAACAAGTCGGCGGGTGAGATGAGGCAGCGCATACGCGGCCTCACGGGCGACAACGACACGGGCTATATTAGCACTTTTCACAGCTTCTGCGTTTCGGTGCTGCAGGAAGACAGCCACGCCGTGCAGTACCCCAAAAGCTTCCTCGTGCTCGACAATTCGGATATCGACGCGATGCTTAAAATAATATACGAAGAGCGGGGCTTAACGCTGCGCCATATGACATTTGCCAATGCGCGGGACATGATAGAGATAAAAAAGCTTAAGAAAGAGCCGCAGTATTACGAGGACATGATAGCGATGCCTCTCGATAAGCTGCATCAGAAGTACCTTGACGCGGCGGAGACCGACGACATCATCTTCTGGGGTTACCTGTACCAGCAGAAGAAATGCTTTGGCCTCGACTACAACGACCTCATAAAATACACGCTGCATATATTCGACGAGAACGAACAGATAAGATTAAAGTGGCAGCGGCGCCTCGAGTATATAATGATAGACGAGTATCAGGACATTGACGAGCTGCAATATAAGCTGATGAAGGTATTGTGCCAATACCACAAAAACCTGTTTATAGTGGGCGACCCGGACCAGACCATATACACGTGGCGCGGCGCGAGCGTTAAATTCATACTTAATTTCGATAAGGAGTTCCCTGACGTTAAGACTATAATGATGATGGACAACTACCGCTCCACTCCGCAGATAATCGCCGCCGCGAATTCGCTTATCGGCAAAAACAGGGGCCGTATAAGGAAAGACCTCATACCTACTCTCCCCTGCCGTAATCCCGTCGTCTTTCACCACGCGAAGACCGCATACGCCGAGGCGGAGTGGATAGCTTCGCGTATAAAAGAGCTTGAGGGCAGCGGCGCTTCTTTGGGCGATATGACCATACTCTACCGCGCGCATTACGTCTCACGCGTTATAGAGGAAGTGTTCCTTAAAGAAAAGCTGCCTTACAGGATATACAGCGGCGTGCAGTTCTTCGACCGCATGGAGATAAAGGACGCGCTTTCGTACCTGCGGCTCATATTATACAAAGACAACCTGTCGTTCCTTCGCGTTGCCAACGCGCCAAGGCGCAATATGGGAGAGCGCAGGATGCGCTTCCTGCAAAATTACGCGGAGCAGAACCGCTGCTCCCTGTACAGCGCGCTGGAAAGAACGATAGACGACGAGATATTCAAAGGCACAAAAGCAAAACAATTCCTCGGCCTTATAGAGAGGTTCTCCGCTTCGTATCAAAACGTTCCGATATCGGAGCT
>CAZJOS010000401.1:0-1563 GCA_964547655.1 uncultured Christensenellaceae bacterium | reverse complement strand
CTATAGGTATAATGTCTAAAAACACCGGAGGTTTGTCATGAAATTATTTTTTGGTTTATTGACCCCGCTGGCCGCATACGCGGTCATAACTCTTTTGCACCTAATCATCCCGGTTAAAAGTATAAAGGGATACGTAAAAAACGAAATAACAGGAGAAGTGATGAATTACAGGATCAACGGTAAATATGTTCTCATTATAAGCATACTTGCTTGGTTCCTGCTTGGGCATTTTAATATAGTTCCTTACACATGGCTGTACGACACCCGCGAGTATGGCCTTATCGGCGCAGTCGTTATCGGACTCGTATATTCTTTTTACATCGTTCTCAAACATCCGCCGACCGGCAAGCCTTTCTTTGCCGATCTTTGGTTTGGCAGGGCAAAAGACGTGCAGCTCAAGGGCGGCCTTATCGACGCGAAGCTGTGGTTCTATCTTATAGGCGCAGTTATGCTGCAATTGAACGTTCTTTCTTTCGCGGCGCATCATATAACGAGGTATGCCCCAAATATAAACTATGGTTTTCTTTTAGGCTGCGCCATGCTGACATGGTTCTGCTTCGACTATCTTATATTCGAGAAGATCCATTTATGGACATACGATTTTATCGCCGAGCGCGTCGGGTTCAAATTAGGGTTCGGCTGTCTCGCGTTCTACCCTTATTTCTATTCCGTATCGCTTTGGTTTACCGCCGATTCTCCCGATCCCGGGCATCCCGCGTGGCTTACAGCCCTGTTCGGCGCGCTCTTCCTCTTCGGCTGGGTGTTTACGCGCGGCGCGAATATGCAGAAATATTTCTTTAAAATTGCGCCTCATAGAAAATTCCTTTGGATAAAGCCTGAAGTATTGAGCGACGGAAAACAGAGCCTTCTTGCCAACGGTTACTGGGGCGCAAGCCGTCACATCAACTATCTTGGAGAGATCATACAAGCTATAGCAGTAGCCCTTGCCTCCGGCTACTTTGGAGTCTGGATGGTATGGCTGTACCCGGCTTATTATATAGGCCTTATGTTTTCGCGCCAGGCTGACGACGACAAAGTCTGCAAAGCAAAATACGGAGAACTTTGGGACAGGTACACAAATAAAGTGAAATACAAGATCATTCCTTTTATATACTGAGTGCGGGCGTATAACATATTTAAGCTGTATACGTAAAGAAATTTTAACGTCGTTAATAATTATTTAAGGAGGCAGGTCATAATGGACGAAAAAAAGAAAACAGAAGAATTCAGGGTCAGCGGCGAGGAGCTGATGGCAAAGATCAAAGCTATCATCCGGGAAGGCAACGCGAGAAAAATTACAATTAAGGATAAGGACGATAAGGAAATTTTAAGCTTTCCGCTGACTGTAGGCGTAGTCGGTATCGCATTAGCCCCTGTTTTTGCAGCCGTCGCAACGATCACGGCTTTGGTAACAGAATGCACGATCGTCATTGAACGATAAATATTTTCGTAATTCCATATATGGCAGCCTTTGAAACAACAGATCGGCTGACGCATGCAGGAATAGAATTATCGGAGGCTTATTAATGATGTGATTGTGATATTCGGGAATCCGAATAATTA
>CAZJOS010000400.1:0-1575 GCA_964547655.1 uncultured Christensenellaceae bacterium | reverse complement strand
AAACGTAATATCATCCAAAACCTGAGCCGCGCGAAGAAGGACAGCGTATGTTTTAAGTCTTTGTTCATTTTCTCTTTATCGACTGAAGCCACGTTATAGCCGATGAGTATGCCCATTATATCCCCGCCTTTTTTGGCTAATAAAATATTCCCATATGAAAAGAGATTGTTTTCCAGTTTAACAAGCGCCTCTATTTTTGGAACGGCTTTCTTCTTTCTGCCCAGCAGAGCGCGGAACAGCTCGGGGGCTGTCTCGAATACCAATTGTGCCGCTTTGCCCGCATCGTCGCTTTTCAGCATTTGCCTTATAATGATATCTTCGCTCAAAGCATAGTCTCCTTTCGATATCGGCTGTATCAGGAAGCAATTCATTATCTCCCGATGTAACTTTACCTCTTTGCTGCGAACGTAATGTTGATCGGCAGAATCACGACTCATTGTATCGATCTTCAATATCATATTGTATAAATGGCATTATCGTCAATATACTGCCGGCCCAGGTATGTCATTAAGCGTGCACATCCGCCAATACCGCGGAGCTGTAAAAAAATCGAACCAGTCAAAACACCGTATCGACTGACACGGTGTCTTTTACTGTTCAACCCTCTTATTATCTTTTTTCAGTAGCCCGTTTTATATATCGAAGCCCGCGCTCAGCCCAGCGCGACGTCGAGTACCATCATTACGACAAACCCCAGGAGCACTCCGCAGGCAGCTATGGTCTTATTATCCTTGAATGATTCGGGTATTAGCTCCGAACACACTACCGCTATCATAGCTCCCGCGGAAAAAGTCAAAGCGAGCGGCAATACCGAGCGCACGGCAAGGGCGCACAGAACGCCCATCACCCCGGCTATAGGCTCTACTATGCCGGTGGCCTGGCCTATCAAAAAGCTCTTCGTCCTCGACACGCCTTCCCTCCGAAGAGGCATAGATACGCAGACGCCTTCAGGAAAGTTCTGTAGCCCTATGCCTATGGCGAGCATCATCGCGCCGAATATCGACGTCCCCTCGACGCCGAGAGCTACGCACCCGAAGGCGACGCCGACAGCCAGCCCTTCCGGGATATTATGAAGCGTTACCGCGCTGGTAAGCAGTATAACGCGCTTGACCGAGCTCCCCTTTCCCTTTATAAAGCCGTTTCGGGAAAGCGCAATGTCTGACCCAATGATAAAAATGCCGCCCAGCAGAAACCCTACGGCGGCCGTCAGCCATGCGTTGTTTCCAAGCTCAATAGACAGCTCTATGGCCGGTGACAGAAGCGACCAGAACGAAGCGGCTATCATGACTCCGGCTGCGAAACCCATCATCACATCCAGCAGCTTTTTGTTCATTGTCTTGAAAAAAAACACGACCGACGCGCCCAGTGCCGTCACGAGATAAGTAAACAGAGTGGCAAGCAGCGCCTGCAAAACCGGACTCAGGCCGGAAAACCATATCAAAAAGCATACCCCCAAACAGAAAAATAGTATATATGCTTTTATTATATGGAGGTTTTCGTCTGCCGGTTACTTATGCGTTACCCTGAAAAATCCGTTTTTTTGAATAGTGAGTGGGCTGCAGCGGGGGAGCGTGA
>CAZJOS010000399.1:0-1586 GCA_964547655.1 uncultured Christensenellaceae bacterium | reverse complement strand
ATTATCTGGGTGTGGCGCAGCTTGGTAGCGCGCTTGAATGGGGTTCAAGAGGCCGCTGGTTCAATTCCAGTCACCCAGACCAAAAATAAATGGGCATACGAAGGTATGCCTATTTATTTTTGACAAAATGGTGACTGGAATTGAAGCGAGCGTTAACCGCCCAAAAAGCAAAGCATTTTGGGCGGTTAAAAAACGTGCTGGGGGCACGTTTTTAGCGAGACGGTTCCGTACTCGATAACTGACCGATGGCAGAAACGACGCAGGAACTTGCTTTTAATACCGATGCCAGTCACCCAGACCACGTCGGAGCAGGCTCCGCTCCAAAGGCCGCAAGCTTTAGGCTTGCGGCCTTTATGCGCTATGCCGCTCCTCCTTTTCCCCACAAAGCCTTTGGGGCTTTGCGGGGGCCCCATTGGGGGATACGCAAAGTATCCCCCTTGCTTTTTTGAACGGGTAACGGATCAGGCCAGCGGCCCGCAGAACCCGGAGGGTGAAAGAGCGCGGAGCAAGCCGTAAGCGAGCGCCGCCTGTGGCGGATGAAGCGAGGTGGAGGCTCTGTGAATAAAGGAGTATGCCAAACGGCAGTGAAGGCAGACGACTATTATGAACAGAAATAATGATCCCCCGGTCACGTCCGGGGGTTTTTCATATGCGGGCTTAGCCCTCTATTACTTTTCAGCGCATACTTCTTTCGGCGCGCGAAAAGGTAGCGGACAGCCTGATCAACGGGAAAGCGATACGCATTGAAGGCGGTAATTTTACGCGTAATATATGCCCGGTAAGGTGTATTGAATGCGGTCATGAGTGGACGGAAAGCTTTGAAAACATGGAGCGGATCGGCAACGGGGAGTATGCCTGCCCAAAATGCGGTTCTAAGAATATTATATGCGGACGCGGCGGAAGGGGAAAGTTTTGCAGGGGCAATTGCTTAAGACATGGAAAGAATAATGGTTAGAATTTATTCCGGTTTGGCTTGATTTAGGAACAATCATAATCAATAATAATGTAAATACTTAATTCACTCGCTATCAAAGCTATCTTGAGATTAGTGACGTTTGTGTGGATATTAAACACAAAGTAAAAATGAAGCCGGGAAGCAACTATCTCTTTGAAAAAAGACAAGGCCATTGACCTTTGGGCTGTTTCCCTGACCCCTGAAGGGGGTGCTTTTAAGCCCTGGTAGGCGGTTGATCCAAGCTATACGGCAGCGGGCGGCCAGACGCTTACGGCAGGGTTCGAGCCGATAAAGTATACGCTTTCAGTATAATACCGGGGGAGCGTAGGCGTAAAGCCCGAATTAACCGGCAGTTACGCGCAGGGCAGCACGGTCTATCTGTATCGGCCTTAGCGCAGCCCGGCGCCGAGTATATGTTCGATTGTTTGGTTGATGGAAGCGGCAGGTGGACGGCATTCCGTGCGCGTGCATAAGCGGAGAAAGCAAAACGGGCGGGGAGAGGAAGAGAGTGTAGTAGAAATTCCGAAGCATTATGCAGGATAACAATTTTTTAACGTTTACATATCGATAATACTTCGATGCAGTTTTGATAACGTATATTGCTGTATGATATAATTGACAAAAGTTATAT
>CAZJOS010000398.1:0-1586 GCA_964547655.1 uncultured Christensenellaceae bacterium | reverse complement strand
TCGCCATAGTTCACAACGGCATAATAGAAAACTACATGAATCTTAAGAAATGGCTAATGGCCGAAGGGATAGAGTTCACGTCGGAGACGGATACGGAAGTTATCGCGCATCTTATAAATTACTACTATGACGGCGATCTGTTGGACGCTGTCTTAAAAGCGCTTCCTAAGCTCGAAGGCTCGTATGCGCTGGGGGTAGTGTCTGAAAAGCACCCCGACATGATAATAGCGGCGAGGAAGGACAGCCCGCTGGTTATCGGCCTAGGAGACGGCGAGAACATACTCGCGTCAGATATACCCGCGCTGCTCGAATACACGCGGGACGTCTATTTTTTGAATGATAAAGAGACGGCGGTGATTACGCGCAATTCCGTAAGCGTATACGACGAATTCGGGGCGCCGGCGGGGCATGAGGCGTATCACGTGGATTGGGACGTCTCGCGGGCGGAAAAGGCCGGGTACGAGCATTTCATGATAAAGGAGATACACGAAGAGCCGCAGGTGATGGCCGACACGTTCTTCCCGCGCTTTAAGGATGGCGTTATCGATATCTCCGAGGCCGGGATAGACGAAGATATAGCCAGAAACACGAAAAAGATAAACGTAGTGGCCTGCGGGACGGCGTATCACGCGGGGATGGTGGGCAAATATATAATCGAGGAACTGACGAGGATACCCGTGGAGGTAGAGGTAGCTTCGGAGTTCAGGTACAGGAATCCTATTATCGACCCGGGCCAGCTCGTCATCGTAATAAGCCAGTCGGGCGAGACAGCGGATACGCTCGCCGCGATGCGCGAGGCGAAGAAACGCGGCGCGAAGGCCGCCGCGATAGTGAACGCGGTGGGCAGCTCTATCGCCCGGGAAGCGGACGCGGTGCTGTATACGCACGCGGGCCCCGAGATAGCCGTAGCGTCGACGAAGGCGTACAACACGCAGCTTATGGCTATATACATGATAGCGCTCGAGGTAGCGAGGCTTTCGGGGAGAATGGAAGCCTGTGAATACCAGAGGATAGTAAAAGGCCTCTCAAAAGTGCCTGAACTGATGAACAGGGTGCTCGAAACGAAAGAGCAGATGCAGAGGATAGCAAACTCGCAATTCACGAAGAGCAGCGTATTCTTCATAGGCAGGGGGCTCGACTATGTGCTGTCGATGGAGGCGTCGCTCAAGCTCAAGGAGATATCGTATATCCATTCGGAGGCTTATGCCGCGGGAGAGCTCAAGCACGGCACTATCGCGCTTATAGAGCAGGGGACGCTCGTAGTCGCTATAGCTACTCAACATGCCCTGCTTGAAAAGACTGCGAGCAACATTAAGGAAGTAAAGGCGAGGGGTGCGCACGTGCTCGCAGTTTGCTTCGAGGAGTGCCGCCTGTTCGAAGGGCTCGCCGACGAGGTAGTGTATCTGCCCAAAACGGACGGCATATTCGCTCCCATGCTGGCGGTGACGCCCATGCAGCTTTTTGCATACTATATGGCGGTAGACAAGGGCTGCGACGTCGATAAGCCGAGAAATCTCGCAAAGAGCGTGACGGTGGAGTAGAAACAATAAGATACTAAAGGGAGCTTTGCATTACGCAGGGCTCTC
>CAZJOS010000397.1:0-1589 GCA_964547655.1 uncultured Christensenellaceae bacterium | reverse complement strand
ATGCTGTTTTCCACCCAGAGAGAGGCGCCTTCAGAGGCGGAGGCGGAGAGCCATGTTCTGCTGCTTAAGGCGGGCATGATAAGAAGGCTTGCCGCAGGGGTATACGCCCTCATGCCGCTGGGTTTTAGGGTGTTTAAAAATATAGAGAACATAATCCGCGAGGAGATGGACGCCGCGGGTGCGCAGGAGCTTATCATGTCCGCTTTTTTGCCCGCGGAATATTACCAGCAGTCGGGTCGGTGGGACGTTTTCGGCACCGAAATGATAAAATTCAAAGACAGGAACAACAGGGATTTCTGCCTCGGGCCCACGCACGAAGAGATATTCGCTTATATATTGAAGCCCGAGATGCAGTCGTATAAAGCCATGCCCAAGACGTTATACCAGATACAGACGAAATACCGCGACGAGCGCCGCCCGAGGTTCGGCATGATACGCTGCCGCGAATTCGTGATGAAAGACGCGTATTCTTTCGATATAGACGAGGCGGGATTGGATGAGTCGTATAACAAGATGTACGACGCGTACTGCAAGGTGTTCGACCGCTGCGGCCTCGATTATGTGGTAGTCCACGCCGACACCGGGGCCATGGGAGGCTCGGGCTCTCAGGAATTCATGATAAAGTCGGACATAGGAGACGACAAGATAGCTATATGCGGCAAGTGCGGGTACGCCGCCAACGCGGAGCTTGCGCCCTGCCCGGCGGCAGCGCCTTATGACGGGGCGCAGGAAAAGCTGGAGAAAGTGCATACCCCCAATGCCGGAACGATAGAAGAACTCGCAGGGTTCTTCGGGCTCGGGCCGGAGAACTTTGCCAAGACGCTGCTTTACGTTGCGGACGGTAAAGTGGTCGCCGCCATGGTGCGGGGAGACAGGGAACTCAACGAGACGAAACTGAAGAATCATCTTAAATGCGTGGATCTGGAACTGGCGGGCGCGGAAGACGTGACGGGCGCAACGGGCGCCGAGGTAGGGTTCGCGGGGCCGATAGGCCTTAAAGCCGACAGTATAATAATAGATAAAGAGATACCCGGCATGGGCAATTTCCTCGTGGGCGCTAACGAGACTGATTACCACTATAAGAACGTAAATTTCGGCCGCGATTTTACGCCCAGCGAAGTCGTCGATATACGTACGGTCGTAGACGGCGACCTCTGCCCTAAGTGCGGGGCAAGGCTGCACATTGCCAACTCTATAGAAGTAGGGCATATATTCAAACTCGGCACAAAATACAGCGTTGCCATGGGCTGCACGTACCTTGACCAGGACGGGAAGGAAAAGCCTTGCATCATGGGCAGCTACGGTATAGGCCTCAACCGCACGATGCAGGCTATAATAGAGCAGTCGTGCGATAAAGACGGCATAATATGGCCGGACAGCGTAGCGCCGTATAACGCCATAGTTATACCGGTGAGCACGGCTAACGAGCAGCAGGCGGCACTGGCAGAGCAGGTATACTTAAAGCTTAAAGAAGCGGGCATTGAGGCGCTGCTCGACGACAGGGACGAGCGCGCGGGAGTGAAATTCAAAGACGCCGACCTTATAGGCATACCGCACAGGATAACCGCGGGGCGCCGTGCGGCGGAAGG
>CAZJOS010000396.1:0-1600 GCA_964547655.1 uncultured Christensenellaceae bacterium | reverse complement strand
GGCATGTCTATGGCAAATCCGTTCTTTCTCATCACACTTTCCGCGCTGTGCTGCCCCGAATATACGCTCATCACGATCAGGCTGCGCAGCGGGTAGAAGAACCAGAATATGAGCATCGCAATAAAGAGAAGTATGGACACAATAACGACCAGTTTTTTCATGCTGCAAGTATACCACAGCCGCAGGCGCTTGCAATGGCTTACCGGTAAAAGTATAATGAAAATGCGATTGACGAAGGGAGTGAATAGCCATAATATATTTTCCCTCCCCCAGTCGCCTAACGGCGCCAGCCCCCTCATCTGAGGGAGCCGGAAGTGAGCGCCGCCAGTGGAGCCGGAGACGAGCGCTGCCTGTGGCAGATGAAGCGAGGCGCAGGCTCTGTGAACAAGGGAGTATGCCAGGCGGCAGCGCAGGCAGACGACCATTGTGAACAGAGGAGGATGAAGCGAACTGGAGGCTCTGTGACGCGCGCCAGCCGGACGGTAAAGGAGAATGCCGAAGCGGCAGTGAGGCAGGCGACTATTACGAACAGAGGAGCCATTCTTTGAGTTGTTCTGGCAAACTGAAACCTTCAGTTTCCGTCCATCGCTAAAATGATAGCGGGCGTATTAAAGTTAATACAAGGAGCGCCTTTTGAGAGAAAACAAGAAGATAAGAGTAGTCTGCGGCATGTCGGGAGGAGTGGACTCCGCCGTCGCGGCCCACCTCTTAAAACAGCAGGGGTACGACGTGCTCGGCGTGTTCATGAAGAACTGGCAGGACGACGGCGAAGGCTGCAGCGCCGCTGCGGACTTTGAGGACGTAAAGAGCGTATGCGCCGCCATAGATATCCCCTACTATACGGTAAACTTCGAGAAGGAATACTTAGAGCGGGTATTCTCTTACTTCCTCGCGGAATATAAAAAAGGGCGCACGCCCAACCCGGACGTGCTCTGCAACTCCGAGATAAAGTTCGCGGCCTTTCTCGACTACGCCAAGGTACTGGGCGCTGAGAAACTCGCCACCGGTCATTACGCGAGGACGGGCGGCGAATACGGTGCGCGGCTCATAAAAGCCGCCGATGCCGATAAAGACCAGACGTATTTCCTCTGCATGCTCTCGCATGCGCAGATAGACAGCGCCATGTTTCCCATAGGCGAAATGTTGAAGGGCGAAGTGCGCAAAATTGCGTCTGAACTGGGCCTCAGCGTCGCGGAGAAGAAAGACTCGACAGGCATATGCTTTATAGGCGAGAGGAAGTTCCGCGATTTTCTCTCCACCTTTCTGCCCGCGCAGCCGGGCGACATAATGACGCCGGAAGGGGAAGTGGTTGGTGCGCACCAGGGCGTGATGTATTACACTCTGGGCCAGCGCCGCGGCCTCGGTATAGGCGGCATCCATGGCAGCTCCGGCGAGCGCTGGTTCGTAGTTAATAAAGACGTGGAAAAAAACATACTGTACGTGCGGCAGGGCGAGACGGACGCGCTTTATTCCAAAGCGCTGCTCGCAACCGGCATGAATTATATAAACGAGAGGCCTGAGGGCGACTTCGACTGCTGCGCCAAATTCCGCTACCGCCAGGCAGACCAGAAAGTATTCGTATCGAAGCGCGGCGGCGGAG
>CAZJOS010000395.1:0-1600 GCA_964547655.1 uncultured Christensenellaceae bacterium | reverse complement strand
AAGACAGCATAAGCAATGAGGAAATGCAGAGGATAGCGAAGGAACTTAAGGGGTTTGTGAGCGAGGTCGGGTACATATGCCCCGTAAGCAAAGACACTTTCAGCCTGAAATATTATTCGGCGGAAAGGGAAGTCGAGTTTTGCGGGCACGCCACCATCGCGATAATGTACGATATCATAAAGAACACGAAAAGCCTGCAGAGCATGCAGGAGATAAACATAATCACGAACAGGGGCAGGCTGATAGTCGAAAACCACATCCACAGAGACGACGCGGTGTTTATAATGTCCCCGGCGCCCGCGTTCAGGGCTGCAGCCATGTTGCCCGGCGATATAGCCGCGGCGCTCGATATGGACGCAGCCGATATAAGCGATAAGTACGATATAGAGATAGTCAACGCGGGATTGAACACTTTGATAGTTCCGATAAAGACTCTGGATTCTATACTGAGTATTGCTCCAAACCTTGAGCGATCAAAGGAGTTCTGCGTAAAGAACGGTATAGACATAATAGAAGTTTTCTGCGGCGAAGTCTCAAATAATAAAAGCCAATACAGGACAAGGGTCTTCGCGTCTGTGTTCGGGTACATCGAAGACCCTGCGACAGGCTCGGGTAATTCGGCGTTCGGGTATTATCTTTTAAAGCATAAGCTTTGGAGCGGCATACCGCTCTGTATCGAGCAAAACGGAAGCCGCGACGACTATAATATAATACGGCTGTGCATCCGGCTCGACGAAGAAAAAATCACGCGCGTGATGTTCGGAGGGGGCGCGGTTACGAGGATCGAAGGAAAGTATATACTTCCTTAATTATTACCTTTTATTTTTCACAGCCTTTACGAAGTTCTTCAGTATTTCTTCGGCGATATCCCTGTCCTCTTTCGATAGTTCGCTGAAAATTTTCTCGAGGCCGCTACCGACCCCGGCCTCTTCGCCGAACAGTATATAATCAGCCGACAGGTTAAGCGCCCGCGCGACCCTGTAAAGGGACTTAGTCGTCATGTTCTTCCTGCCGGATTCTATTTCCGCAAAAAAACGAGCTGAAAGGTCACACTGCTCCGCCAGATGTTCTCTTGTAAACCCCAATTCTTCGCGGCGGCGTCTCACTCTTTTTCCTATTTCAACGGACAATGATTCTGCCATAACATACACCTCAGTAGTATTATAAATACTGCTATAGCTTATATACATGAACATATATGATTGCATATAATGAACTATAGTGTTATTATAATGAGTGTTTTATCTTGTATAAGGTGTTTATAAATACCTTAGGGGGCTTATATGAAAGATCTCGGGAAGACGCTCGAGACAGAGCGGGGAAAGTTGAATACGCTCGCCTTAGAGGCGATAAGGCGCGGCGCCCTCATGGCGGGAGCGTGCCCTTCGGGCGTCGGGTCGTCCGTTTTGCTGGGGAAAGTGATACAAAGGCAGAGCAGCAAGGTAGATCGCATCATCATGAAGATATACAGGCAGGGGGGATGAACACTTGTATAAATCCTTTTTATATTCTATTTTTCTGCTGCTGATTGCAGCTGTTTTATTAAGTTCGGGGTGTATGAATGAGCAGGCAGAAGATTCGCCGGCTGAACTCTCTGAAT
>CAZJOS010000394.1:0-1601 GCA_964547655.1 uncultured Christensenellaceae bacterium | reverse complement strand
GATGTAGGCAGCGGAGGCGTAGTGGAATTAGCGGGAGACGCCGTTTTAAACGCCGTAAGCAGTTCAATGGGCGGTTACGGAGTATCAGCCCATGACGGAGGCAAAGCAGAGGTAACAAACGCAACGGCAGCAGAAACGGTGGGCTTCGGCGCCTATGCGGACGGTACGGGAAGCAGTATCGAAGTAGTTGCCGATGCCATAGGGGGCACATACGGAGTGTTTGCCGTTAATGAAGGCCATGTAAGCGTCGGCAGAGATGTTGAGGGCGGATCCATCGGGGTACAGACGGGCAACGGCGGCACTGCAGAAGTATCGGGCAACGTCAGCTGGAGCGGTTCAGGCGGGTTAGGGCTATCTGTCGACAGCGGTTGTACCGTAAGCGTAGCCGGCAGCGTGACCGGCGGAAGCGGTACCGGAGTGAATATAACAGGGCCTGGGAGCACTGTGTTTATTGGCGGCGACGTTAAGGCGAACGATATAGGAGTATACATATATGACGGAGGCAAAGCTACCGTTAACGGCACGGTGACCGCGCCGCCGGCATATATAAAGCTGCAGGGTATAACAAGTATACCCGAGGAAGGTCAGCCGGGCATTGGCGCCGATACGGGATACCTCGTGTATGCCGACGGAAACGGCAATACCGTCCTCGTGAAAAACCCGCTCAGCCCGGCCATATTCAACTTTGAAAAGGATTCGGAAAGCCCGGATTATGCGGACGTGGTTGCCGCCATCACCTGGAACGACGCGACTTCAGTTACCGGCGTTACTTTAGGCGGTACTTCGATAGGCACCGGGAACTACAGCGTGAGCGCGGATACGCTGACGATAGGCATAGACTATCTGATGACCCTCGCGGCAGACACGTATGATTTTATAGTCGAGTTCGATGCAGAGGCGCCGGCAAAACTGCGGGTAACGGTAACCGATAACCGCCCGGCGGTCTGTTCGATAGGCGCCGTGCAGTATACCACGCTGGGCGAGGCTCTTGCGGCCGCGGCAGACGGCGATACGATCACCCTGCTGAGGCCTATCGTTTATACCGGCGGCATTACCATAAGCGGCGAGTCCCGTACATTTAACTTAAACGGATATGAGCTCAGCGTAACGGGTGGCGCGGGAGACGGGCTCAGCGTTTCAGGCGGCACGGTGTATATTGCGGGCAACGGAACGATGAGCGTATCGAGCAGCGCGGGCAACGGAATAAGTGTCGGTATCGGCGGTGTTGTTGATATTACTGAAGGCGCAACTCTGAACGTCTCGAGCAGCGCGGATAGCGGTTACGGCATATACGCGCATGACGGCGGCACGGCGGAAGTGACCGCGGTAACGGCGAGCGGGGCGAACGGATACGGAGCCATGGCGGAAGGCGCAGGCAGCCGTATAGACGCGGCAGGCAGCGTTACGGCCAGCGGCAGCAACAGCATCGGGGCGCGCGCCGATACAGGGGGCGAAGTCAACATCGGCGGAAACGTTGCGGGCAGTTTTATCGGGGTGATGGCGCAGGACGGCGGCAGCGTTGAAGTAATGTTGGGCGTTTCAACGACCCAATTTGAGGGTACGGGAGTTTTCGCCTACGGCGGCGGCGTGATTGTCCGCGG
>CAZJOS010000393.1:0-1610 GCA_964547655.1 uncultured Christensenellaceae bacterium | reverse complement strand
CGAAGGCTTTGCGCAAGTTAAGACACCCGAGCAGGAGCAAGAAATTAAGGGATTTTCTTGACTAAGACGGAGTTATACCAGGCAGTCTTAAGCGGGCTGCCTGTTATTTTGTAGAGCGGATTAACGGGGGCTGAAATGTCTTTAAGGCTTGAACGAATAACGGATATGGCGCCGAAAGTAAAAACTATGGCCGATATAGGGTGCGATCACGGAATTACGGCGGTATCGCTTATTGAAAGCGGAAAAGCGGAGCGCGTTATATGTTCCGACATAAGCGTTAAGTCGCTTGATAAGGCTAGAAGATACGCCTCTGAAAAGGGGCTGTCGGAGCGCATATCATTCAGGGAAGGAGACGGCCTTAGCATCTTGAAGGAAAGCGAAGCGGACGCGGCCGTTATATCGGGAATGGGCGGGGAACTCATAGCAGGCATTCTCGGCGCGGATAAAGAAAAGGCGCCGGGTATATTGATACTCTCCTGCAACACAATGGCCCATGTTTTGCGGCAATGGCTGTGCGATAACGGATACGGCATAGAGGATGAGGAACTGATATTTGAAGGCGGCAGGTTCTACCCCATAATACTTGCCCGAGTAGGCAGCCCCAAAAGGCTCGGCGATATGGAACTTGAATTCGGGCCTGTAATATTAAAAAAGAAACCTGATACGCTGTCAAAGCTTTTAGGCAGCAGGATCGAAAGCAGAATAAAAAATTACGAGAAGATAAAGCGTTTCGGCACGCCTGCCGCAAAGATGAGACTAAACGAACTGGACGCTGAAATAGCGAAATACAAGGAGTTAAAAGATGCCTGTAAAAACGGATGATTTGATTAGCGTTATAGAATCTATAGCCCCGCCTTCTCTTGCCTATGAGTGGGACAACAGCGGGATGCAGATAAGATGTTCCGACGAAATAAACAGGGTGCTCATAGCGTTTGACGTAACAACTGAAATCGCAGCGGAAGCGAAGGAAAAAAGCTGCGATATGATAGTATCCCATCACCCGCTATTTTTTGAAAGTTTAAAATCGATGGATTGCGGCAATGCGACGCATGCAACGGCCATGCAGCTGATTAAGCACGGCATATCGGTATATTCCGCGCATACGCCTTACGACAGGGCGGAAGGCGGAATAGGGGACGCGCTGGCCTCAAGGCTTGGCCTGGAAGCTATATGTACTGTATCGGGCGGCGGGGAAGGCCTTATGCGGACGGGCATATTAAGCAGGCCGATGAGAAAAGGTGAATTTCTGGAGTATATAAAGAAAACATTGAATGTAAAAACGCTCCGCGTTTCCAAGTCGGATATCGACACTGTCAAAAAAGCCGCCGTTATAGGCGGAAGCGGGGGCGGTTTTTCAACCGTGGCAAAAAACGCGGGCGCGCAGGCGCTCGTTACAGGCGAAGCAAAGCATCACCATTTTATCGAGGCTGTAGAAACCGGAGTTTTGCTTGTTGAGGCCGGGCATTTCGAGACGGAGCGGCACTTTACCCCGGAAGTATTTATAAGTTTACAATCACGCATCAATGCGTTACAATTGGATGTGGAAATAATAAAGGCACAAAGCGTGCATCCATTGTACGAATACATATAATTGATATCGCTTAGGAGGA
>CAZJOS010000392.1:0-1610 GCA_964547655.1 uncultured Christensenellaceae bacterium | reverse complement strand
CGAAGGCTTTGCGCAAGTTAAGACACCCGAGCAGGAGCAAGAAATTAAGGGATTTCCTTGACTAAGACGGATTTATACCAGGCAGTCTTAAGCGGGCTGCCTGTTATTTTGTAAAGCGGTTTAACGGGGGCTGAAATGTCTTTAAGGCTTGAACAGATAGCGGATATGGCGCCGAAAGTAAAAACTATAGCCGATATAGGGTGCGATCACGGAATGACGGCGATATCGCTTATAGAAAGCGGAAAAGCGGAACGCGTTATATGTTCCGACATAAGCGTTAAGTCGCTAGATAAGGCTAGGAGATACGCGTCTGAAAAGGGGCTGTCGGAGCGCATATCCTTCAGGGAAGGAGACGGCCTTAGCATCTTGAAGGAAAGCGAAGCGGATGCGGCCGTTATATCGGGAATGGGCGGGGAACTCATCACGCGCATTCTCGGCGCGGATAAAGAAAAGGCGCCGGGTATATTGATACTCTCCTGCAACACAATGGCCCATGTTTTGCGGCAATGGCTGTGCGATAACGGATACGGCATAGAGGATGAGGAACTGATATTTGAAGGCGGCAGGTTCTACCCCATAATACTTGCCCGAGTAGGCAGCCCCAAAAGGCTCGGCGATATGGAACTTGAATTCGGGCCTGTAATATTAAAAAAGAAACCTGATACGCTGTCAAAGCTTTTAGGCAGCAGGATCGAAAGCAGAATAAAAAATTACGAGAAGATAAAGCGTTTCGGCACGCCTGCCGCAAAGATGAGACTAAACGAACTGGACGCTGAAATAGCGAAATACAAGGAGTTAAAAGATGCCTGTAAAAACGGATGATTTGATTAGCGTTATAGAATCTATAGCCCCGCCTTCTCTTGCCTATGAGTGGGACAACAGCGGGATGCAGATAAGATGTTCCGACGAAATAAACAGGGTGCTCATAGCGTTTGACGTAACAACTGAAATCGCAGCGGAAGCGAAGGAAAAAAGCTGCGATATGATAGTATCCCATCACCCGCTATTTTTTGAAAGTTTAAAATCGATGGATTGCGGCAATGCGGCGCATGCAACGGCCATGCAGCTGATTAAGCACGGCATATCGGTATATTCTGCGCATACGTCTTATGACAGGGCGGAAGGCGGAATAGGGGACGCGCTGGCCTTAAGGCTTGGACTGGAAGCCATATGTACGGTATCGGGCGGCGGGGAAGGCCTTATGCGGACGGGCTTATTAAGCAGGCCGATGGGAAAAGGTGAATTTCTGGAACATGTAAAGAAAACATTGAATGTAAAAACGCTCCGCGTATGCAAGTCGGATATCGACACTGTCAATAAAGTCGCCGTTATAGGCGGAAGCGGGGGAGGTTTTTCAACCGCGGCAAACAACGCGGGCGCTCAGGCGCTCGTTACAGGCGAAGCAAAGCATCATCATTTTATCGAAGCTGTAGAAACCGGAGTTTTGCTTATCGAGGCCGGGCATTTCGAGACGGAACGGCACTTTACCCCGGAAGTATTTATGAGTTTACAATCACGCGTCAATGCGTTACAATTGGATGTGGAAATAATAAAAGCACAAAGCGTGCATCCATTGTACGAATACATATAATTGATATCGCTTAGGAGGA
>CAZJOS010000391.1:0-1631 GCA_964547655.1 uncultured Christensenellaceae bacterium | reverse complement strand
ATAGACACGCTGTTCCCCATCGCCAAAGGCGGCGTGGCGGCGGTGCCGGGGCCTTTCGGCAGCGGCAAGACGGTAGTGCAGCACCAATTAGCAAAGTGGGCCGACGCAGAAATAATAGTATACGTGGGCTGCGGGGAACGCGGCAACGAGATGACGGACGTGCTGATGGAGTTTCCGGAGCTTAAAGACCCGCGCAGCGGCGAGCCGCTGATGAAGCGCACGGTACTCATAGCGAACACCTCCGACATGCCGGTAGCGGCAAGGGAAGCGTCGATCTACACGGGAATAACTATAGCGGAGTATTTCCGCGATATGGGATATAAAGTGGCCATAATGGCCGACTCGACGTCACGCTGGGCAGAGGCGCTCCGCGAAATGTCGGGGCGCCTCGAGGAAATGCCGGGCGAAGAGGGCTACCCCGCATACCTTTCTTCAAGGCTCGCGGATTTCTACGAGCGCGCGGGCGTCGTAAAGGCGCTGGGCGGCGACGGCAGGACGGGCGCGATATCGGCGATAGGCGCGGTCTCGCCGCCGGGCGGCGACATATCGGAGCCGGTGTCGCAGGCGACGCTTCGTATCGTAAAGGTATTCTGGGGGCTCTCGGCAAGCCTTGCGTACAAGCGCCACTTCCCGGCTATAGACTGGCTCACGTCGTATTCGCTGTACGCCGACCGCCTTTCCGAATGGTACGATAAGAACGTATCGCCGGAATGGCACAAGCTGCGCCAGAAGACGCTGCAGCTGCTGCAGGAGGAGTCGGAACTCGAAGAGATCGTGCGCCTCGTCGGTTTCGACGCGCTGTCGCTTAAAGACAAGTTAAAGCTCGAAACGGCGCGTTCCATCCGCGAAGACTATCTGCACCAGAACGCCTTCCACGACATAGACACATACACGTCGATGGAAAAGCAGTTCGGCATGCTTAAGCTTATACTAATGTGGGGCGAACTGGGAGAAAGGGCGCTGAACGCCGGAGCGGAATTCTCGAAGATATCTTCTCTGCCTGTGCGCGAAGACATCGGCCGCGCCAAGTACGTGGAGGAAAAGGATGTAGAGAAGCGTTTTGCGGAGATAGAGAAGAAACTGAAACACGAGATGTCCGCGCTCTATGAGGAAGGTGGGATAGACGTTGCTTAAAGAATACCGCACTATCAAAGAAGTAGTAGGCCCGCTGATGCTCGTGGAGGGCGTGAGCGGCGTTAAATACAACGAACTGGTCGAGATAGAGCAGCAGGGCGGGGAAGTCCGCCGCGGCCGCGTTCTCGAGATTCACGGGGACAAAGCGCTCATACAGCTGTTCGAAAGCTCGCAGGGGCTCAAGATTGCCACTTCGAAGGCAAGGTTCTTAGGCAAATCGCTGGAACTCTCGGTGTCTTACGACATGCTCGGGCGCGTGTTCGACGGAATGGGCTCTCCCCTTGACGGAGGCCCCGCGATAATCCCCGAGAAGCGCATGGACATAAACGGCCTTCCCATAAACCCGACCGCGAGAGACTACCCCGAAGAGTTCATTCAAACTGGCATTTCCGCCATAGACGGACTCAACACCCTGGTAAGAGGGCAGAAGCTGCCCGTGTTCTCGGGCTCTGGGCTGCCGCACGCGCAGCTTGCGGCACAGATAGCGAGGCAGGCAA
>CAZJOS010000390.1:0-1635 GCA_964547655.1 uncultured Christensenellaceae bacterium | reverse complement strand
GTCGTTATCCTGAACTTTAACTCGTACATATCGGCGCGGTATACGGCGCGCTCGTAATAAAGCGTGATTCCGCTCACCGAATAATACAGCGTGTCTATCTTGAGCACGGGCGTGTTCCTCGATACGCCGAGGTAATCCTGCTGCCTTGACGTCGGGTGCTGTGTGGATACCGAACAGTCCGCGCTGCCTATCCTGTGCCCGAACGTCTCGTTTATTACTGTGTAAAGCGAAGGCTGAAGGTCCTTTTTTTCGAGGCCGGGGCATATGTGGAACGGTATGAAAACTTCTTCTACCGCAACAGGAACGGTGTCGGCAAGCCTTACCCTTACCGCCCTGAACACATCGACGTCTTTTACCATGAGTTTCTCCGCAATATCGTCCGGCGGTTTTATTATGTCGAACTCCATTACTTTCGTGCCGGGCGCAAATCCCATTTCGCGCACCGTCTCCGAAAAGCTTGAAATGTTGCGCTGCTGCATCTTGCGCGCGGAAACGAACGTTCCGCGCCCCTGCTCGCGGTAGAGTATCCCGGAGGTAACGAGGTCGGTCAGCGCCTGCCTTACCGTCATCCTTGAAAGCCCGTGCAAAACCGCAAGCGCCCTCTCTGAAGGAAGCGCGTCGCCCGGCACCAGCGCTCCCGTCTCGATGTCCTTCAATATTTTCTTTTTCAATTTAAAATAAATAGGAACACGGCCGTTCATAGCAATTATCCTTCAGTAATCTCTGATTGGTTACTCAATTGGTATATATAACTTTAGCAGGCAGTGATATTTTTGTAAATAAAATAATCATTGCTTACACAAAATATTTGTATATAAACTATCGAAAGGAGCAGAAAAAAGGCATTTTTTTATGAAAAACATGAAGATTTTCAGGAAAACAGCGCTGCTTTTAGCAGTAATACTGATACTCGCCACGCCGGTCTGCTTAGCGCAGGGGGCGTTCCATACGGTAAGGCCGGGAGATACTCTCTCAAAGATCGCTGCATGGAACAACCTGACGGTTTCGGAAATACTTGCAGCCAACCCGTCTATAAAAAATCCATCCCTGATCTATGTAGGGCAGAAGATCACGATACCCACAACTAAATTCGTAAAGTACACCGTGCAGCGGGGCGATACGTTCTATGGCATAGCGGCCAGATTCCAGATATCCGTGGACGAGCTTAAAAAGGCGAACCCGCAGATCACCAACATTTCATGGATATACGTCGGGCAGATATTAATGATACCGGATACTAAATCGCTGTCAAGCTACGAGCAGCAGGTGTTCGAACTCGTCAATAAAGAGAGGGCAAACCGCGGCCTTCAGCTGCTTACGTATAACAGCGAAGTAGCAAGGGTCGCGCGGTTCAAGAGCCAGGATATGATAGACAAGGGGTATTTTTCACATACGTCGCCCACATACGGTTCACCGTTCAAGATGATGGAAGACTTCAGGATCAGGTTCAGCAACGGAGGCGAAAACATAGCTTACGGCCAGAGGACTGCGCAGGAAGTCATGAACTCATGGATGAACTCCGCGGGCCACAGGGCAAACATACTGTCGGCAACATATACTCAGATGGGCGTAGGCGTCGCCAAGGCCTCGAACGGCACGCTTTACTGGACGCAGCTGTTTATAAAACCTTATTAA
>CAZJOS010000389.1:0-1648 GCA_964547655.1 uncultured Christensenellaceae bacterium | reverse complement strand
GGGTCACAGTTCTTAAAGGGGATATAACGTCGCCTATGCTGGGATTGAGCGGCAGCCGGCTATCCTCAACATCCGTTGACACAATAATCCACTGCGCCGCGCTGACCGACCATTTCGGGCGTCCGGAGGTATTCGACAGTATAAACGTGCAGGGAACAAAGAACGTTATTGCGGCTGCAAAGGCGGCGGGAGCTGCGCTTTTGCATGTTTCAACGAGCAGCGTAGCGGGTACATATTATACATACGATACCGGCCTTAAAGGGGTATTTACAGAAGACAGTTTTAATATAGGGCAAAACTATGCCGACAACGAGTATGTCAGGAGCAAATTTCTTGCGGAAGAAGCTGTTCTCGAAGCAATGGCAGGGGGACTTAACGCCAGGATATTCAGGGTCGGCATGCTTACCGGAACCTTAGACGGGCATTTTCAGATGCATCCCGAAAAGAACGCTTTCGCAAACCGGATAAAAGCGCTGTGTTCTGTCGGATGCGTTCCGCTCGGCATGCTTGGTGAAAGAGTGGAGATGACGCCCGTTGACTCCTGCGCGGAGGCAATATTAAGACTTGCGGCTGCCGGACCGATACGACCGGTATATCATGTTATGAGCAACGCAGTCACGTTCGGAGAAGTTATAGCATTGCTTGAGCAGAATGGATATATGTTTGAGGTCATATCCGAAAGCGAGTTTATGCAAAGGATTGCCCTGCTCAGCAAACAGGGAGAATCGTCCGACCTGGCCGGGCTTATAGAAGACCTGAATACGCGCAGGGCATCTAATATCGTTATAACGGGAAACATCACAAAGCAGGCACTTGCCCGTGAAGGGTTCAGTTGGCCTGCGATTGATGTTGAATATATGAAACGGTTTTTAAACTCAATAAAGAAGTCACCGGAAAAGGAGATATGACATATGAGCACTTTTTTCTATGTTGCATGTGTTACGAACCTTATTCTTATCCTGATGTCAATTTATATTTTGACCCGGAGGAATAAGAGCGTAATGCATTACAGCCTCTTGATGATCAGCATCGGGGTTATGGTGTCGTCCGTGGCGGTTATGATTCAGCAAAATCTCACCAGCGATGTATCGCAGTATATGTTCTGGGAGAAAATGACGTATATAAACCCAACCCTGTTGCCTGTTTTATTTATTTTGCTGGCAAGGGCGTATAAGGGCTCGGAGAAAGGTTTCTCCAAAAAAAGCCTGCTTTTATTTATTATACCGGTCATTACACTGATAATCATATGGACAAATGACTTTCATCGTTTGTTTTTTACGCACAATCCCGAATCATTAGAACAGGTGTTCGAAAAGGGTATAACGCCCTTCTTCGGGCCATATTTCTTCGTTCATGCGGCGTATTCATATGTATGTACGTTGGTCGGGCTCATACTCCTGAGCTATTACGCTATAAGAAACTCAGGGATCTGGTCCATTCAGGCAATAGCTATTCTGATTGGTAACATAGTGCCTTTTTCAGTAAATATTTTTTATACGTTAGGCGTACCGGGTTTTAATGTGTATTCAACCCCTTTAGCGTTTACATTTACCATAGCTGTGTACCTGCTGGCTATGTTCCGGTTCAACCTTTTAAAGGCTACTCCTATAGCGCTGCAGACGGTTATCAACCGGATATCCGACAGTTT
>CAZJOS010000388.1:0-1652 GCA_964547655.1 uncultured Christensenellaceae bacterium | reverse complement strand
AATATTCATTAATAACGACAGCTTTCCTGCGGAAAAACCATATTTACAGTATCAAAAGTTTACATTGCACATAAATTTCCACGGCAGATTAGGATACCGTTACATAATCTGTGATCACACCGCCGGTTATCGCGTTCAAGGCGATTATGCTTACTCCCTGCTCGTTTGCCCATCCGCTGCTTATGTCCCCTATAAAGTTCCACGCGGGCGCCATCATATACCGGTCCGGATCGTCTTTGACCGGCTCTCTTACCATACCGAACTCGATCCGCGTGATCTTGATATCCGTTTTCGAAGTCCCCCAAAGGTTATGGTAGAAAACCTCGTCTTTAAAGCGCTCCAGTATGTCCGCAAACGGCATCAACCTCACGTCGTCGTTTATTTTCTCAACAGTTTTACTGTAGCTTTCATAATGCATAGTTACAACACCCCTGTCGTCCACGACGATGCTAATATATTCCCGAAAATATGGCTTTGCGAACTCTGTTTCATCAGATCCTCCGGCTTCAAATACCGGAGCCGGTTCGATATACAGCGAATTGAAGCCATCGTATACGCGGCTATAGTAAAACTCGTAGGCCTGCCCCAGGCTTGTATCCTCGCCTTCATGCCATATATACTCATATATATTTGTTTTATCTAATATATTTGAATGCACCATCGTAAACGGCTCATCAAAAATCGCTGCCATAGCTTCGTCCGCCGCCGCGCGCGCCTGTTCGAATGTAGTCTTTATTCCGTTAGCATGAACGTTTTCGTCTCGTCTGTCGTTTAAATCTGTATATGATCTGTTATATTCCCTAATACGAAAATCAAAACTCGATCCGTAACCTAAGAAGTTCATAATACCGCCGCCCTTTGGGTAGCTTTTCAAACGTAAATATCCGTTTTCATTGAATTCAAACCTTGCTCCGCTGTTGCCGTCAGCCGCGTTTTCATATCTATCGTTTAATATTTTAAGATGATCATCGGCCTCAGCCTGATAACCGTCTCTTACAGTATGGGTGCTTATATCCTTTTTAAAATCGAGTATCTCCGCCATAATATCCTGCTTTGACGGGGTCCCGTCAAAAATATCACCCTTCAACAGATATTTAGCCGCTTTTGTTAAGAAATCTATTTCGAATCGTACAGGTTCAATAACGTATACCGGCACCCGGGTGGGGCGAGACGGAGTCTCGGCGTCAATGCTTACGTCAACGGTATATTGGCCGGTCACTTCGTTATCTACGGTCTTTGTCTCGTTCCAGATTATCCTGTCTTCCGTCTTAGGCCACTCTTCGTTTGGGTCCGCTTTCTCCAATACCAGCTCGTCCAGCGGGCTGCCTGCTTTATTGACGACTGCTTGTTTCCCCGGCGTCTGCCGGCAGGCGGCGGTTAATGACAGGATGCAAACGAGTACAAATAATAAAACGGATTTTATTTTTCTACTTAACATAGAGCTGCTGCGCCCCTTGATAAATATTCATTGCCTTTATTTAGTGAGTATATACATATATATGCTATATGTCAAACGGTTGGTTTGTCCTTCAGAAAAATCATAATTGCCACATCTTAAGTTAGCAAGTATAATACAACAAAGAAAGGAAAGGGAATCTCAATGTCAAACGTTTACGATGTGCTCTCGGAGAGGGGCTTTTTAAAGCAGACCA
>CAZJOS010000387.1:0-1652 GCA_964547655.1 uncultured Christensenellaceae bacterium | reverse complement strand
GCCGTCCTTCTGGCGGCTTTATGCTCTTTCCGTACCGTCCAGGTCTATGCCAACAACACCGATCTTGTTTCGTTCTCAGATTTGGGGAATTCGATGTGGGCATATATGTGCATCAGCATCGCTGTTTTCGCTTTGCTGCGCATATTCATCCGCAGGCCGTATTTTGCCTGTGTGTTTACCGCCTTCGGCACGTTCTTCGCCGTCAACCTCGGCTGGCTCGTCGATATTGTCCGGCTTTTCATAAAATCGTACAAGCCTGCCGCGATAGGCGCCCTTGTGCTGTACTTTGTTTTGCTTGCAGGCTTCTTCTTTTTTCTGCGCATGCTTTATAAAAAGAACGTGGGCCTGCACATAATAGTAAAGATACTGGCGGCCACGTTTACGTGCCTCATCCTCTTCAACGTGGTAATGGCTTTCATTGCCGTAGGGAGCGCCGCCGCGTACAACGAACAGGAGCCTGCGGTTTCCGAGGTGGTAATAGCCACTCCCGCGCCAATGCCAGATCCTTCCCTGACTCCCGACGCGTCAGGCGCGGCGCCTGTGCCGTCCTCCCAAACGTTCGGCACGCCCAATATATACTTCTTCCTTCTCGACGAATACAGCAGCTTCGACATGCTTGAGAAATATTACAATTACGACAACAAAGTTTTCAGCGACTTTCTTGTCTCAAAGGGCTTCAACATATCGCAGGTGAGCTACGGCACCGACCATGAGTCTAATCAGTGTCTCTCCGACCTCTTTAACCTCGATTACATATCGAAAGGTCTTTCCAACTCAGTCCTGATGAAAAAGATCAAGAACGGTTCTTTGCATAATATACTTATTAACCTCGGCTATTCCGAGTTGGCGTTGTCGAACAGCAAATATTTTGACAACCTGCCGACGCTGAATTATAACGACGAGCAAACGTCTTACGAGAAAAACGATCTGTTCGGAGACGAGGGAACCGGGAATATAGCTACAGATAACTCAATATCCGGCGTATTTGGCGGGCTGCTCGGCAACCAGAACTCTGAAACGCAGGTGGATACTTCCGCCCTTAACGAGTGGGGTTTTTACCCGTCGGATTACGTGCGCTTAACGCCGGCGTATAAGCAGCATAAGCTGAGTAAATATATAGATACCATGCTCAAGAATTTTAACTACTTCGACGATCCGGCTAATTACAATACGGCAGCGCCCCGCATCATCTACGCCTACATGACTGCCACTCACGTGCCGTTCGTGTTCGACGAATACGGCGGAGTACTGCCTTACAACCAAAGGCTCAACTGGGAAAACACAAACGTCTACCTCAACCAGTACATATTTATAACGAAACGGATGATGCATAGTATCGATTCCATAATCAGGAACGACCCTGATTCTATAATTGTGATAATGTCGGACCACGGCATACGCTATCACTCCGACTGCACATTGAAGCATACCTTTTACATAACCGACAAGGATTCCTGCCGAATCATGAACGCGGTTTATATAAAAGGGCAAAAATACGACATAGAAGGGCTCTCGGGAATAAATACGTGGCGTTATATAATGAGCCTTTACGACGGGCTTGATTATCCCCCGATAACAGACCCCATAACGTCCGCGTCGCCCGACAACCTTAGAGGCATCGTCTCTAAGCCGCGGTGATCGCGAAAAATGTA
>CAZJOS010000386.1:0-1656 GCA_964547655.1 uncultured Christensenellaceae bacterium | reverse complement strand
GTCCCTTTTACCGCGCTTATCGAAGTGCTGCTTATAGAGGTGATAGCAGAGATCATACGCGAATCTCTTATACGAGTCCCCACTAAGATAGGTACGGCCATAGGCATCGTCGGCGCTATAATCATCGGGCAGGCGGCAGTAACCGCCGGTGTATTCAGCCCGCTGCTTCTCATCGTCATATCAATGTCTCTTATCGCCTCGTTCGTTCCGTCGGACTATACTATTGTAGATCCATTCCGCGTGCTGAAATTCCTGCTTATAATCGCGACTGGGACATTCGGGTTTTACGGATTTACGCTCGTTATAATATTCGTTATCGCACAGCTTGTATCCCTTAACGCGTTTGGCGTGCCGTATATGGCGCCGCTTGCTCCGTTCAACAAAAAGGACTTTGCTAAATCAGTAGTATTCAGCAAAACTATGGCGGCAACGCGCCCCGCGTTCCTGCGCACTAAGGATAATACGAGAGCGCCCAAAAAAGATAAAAACGGAAAGTAAAAAGCACCCTCTTAAGAAATTGGCCTGTAAGAATATCTTATAAATTGGCTCTATTATTAAACCAATATCAGGTGTATCGTATTATCCTGTGATAATTATGTAAAGGGGATACTGATAAATGCAATATATTCGATTCGGCAGTCTCGAGAAACCCGTGTCGCGCTTCGGCATGGGCTGCATGCGTTTGCCTCAAACTAAAGCGCCCGACGGCAGCGAGACCATAGATGAGATGGAAGCCATACGCATGATACGCTGGGCGGCAGATAACGGCGTAAATTACTTCGATACGGCGTACGCGTACGGAGGGAGCGAGGAGGTGCTTGGCAAGGCGCTTAGTGACGGTTACCGGGAGAGGGTTTATATCGCGACCAAGGTGCCGCTCTGGGCTATTCACAGCCATGAAGACTACCGCAAATTATTTGAGGAAGAAGCTGCGCGGCTTCAGACCGATCATATCGACGTTTATATATTCCACTGCCTCGACAGGGAAAACTGGGCGATAGTAAAGGAAACCGGCGGTATAGCCGCGCTTGAAGAACTGCGCGGCAAGGGGAAGATAAGCCAGATAGGATTTTCGTTTCACGGCGAATACGCGCTTTTCGAAGAAATAATTGACGCGTACGGCTGGGATATGTGCCTTATACAGCTCAACATACTCGACGACAACCATCAGGCGGGGCTTAAGGGATTGCGTTACGCCGCAGAGAAGGGCATAAGCGTCGCTATTATGGAGCCGCTCAAGGGCGGGCTATTAGGCGGAAACATACCGAAGCAGGTGCAGGATGAGTTGGACGGCTATAACGAGGAACGTTCCCTTCCGGAATGGGCGTTCCGGTGGATATGTCATCACGGAGCAGCAAAAGTGATCTTAAGCGGCGTGAGCAATATGCAGCAGCTTCAGGACGCGGTAAGGATATTCGGCAAAGCGGAGCCGGGAGCGATGAGCGAAGCGGATATGAAGCTTATAGCGCGTATAAAGGAGATATACCGTAAACTGGTGCGGGTGGGCTGTACGGGCTGCGGCTACTGCATGCCCTGCCCGGCGGGCGTAAACATTCCGGAAATATTCAAGGTATACAACGACTCGGCTCTCTCAGCCTGGACGGAGTTCGGCAAGACTTTTTATTCGCTCGTGGTGCAGCATGCGGGGGGCGACGC
>CAZJOS010000385.1:0-1660 GCA_964547655.1 uncultured Christensenellaceae bacterium | reverse complement strand
CTGATTTATACGGGGGCCTAAATATGTTTAAAGATATCAGTCAGGGCATTGTTATCATAATCGGTTTGATTGCTTTGGGTATTTTGGCGGTCTGGGAGCTGTTTGATGAAATTGTAAAGCTACTAAGAAAAAGGCCAATATAATATCAGTAAATCCAATAGAAAATATTGATTTTAGGTTTTTGATTTTGCATAATCAACATGTCCTAAAATTTCAATACTATCTACATATTTATCGTAACAGTGCTCTCCGCATTTTTCAATTCCTGCGTCATTAGGTAATTGAAGCATAAAACGATTTAACTGATTCCAGATCGTAATCTTCATTGGAACTTCCATAATACTGGAGAATCCGGCGATTTCAATATATCCGGACTCCTTTTTTGAAAATGAAGTGTCTTTAATCCTATATTCATTCTTCTTTAGTTCATCCGTAACATCAACGCTTTTAGCACCGGCAATTAATCCAACAGCAATAGATTGCACCCCGCCTTTTAAGAAATCAAGATTAATAATCGTATCAATAAACGATATGATCTGTTTCCAACCGGCGTTCCATGTTAACTCATAATACAAAGTTGTAAAAATGTCTTCTTTCTCAATACCTTTTAATTGCATTTAAGCCTCTCTCATTAATTTTTATTAATCTTCTGCACGTTGTTATAACAGCTTTCATAAAAGGTCAATTATACACATGGTAAAAAAGAATCAATGAATATTATTCACATATAATATATTTTACATCATATACCTTTTTCTCTTTCGTTTCAACTTCCCCGCCCAATAATCGCTTTATGTTGAAAAAACCGCTTTCACGCTATATAATAAATTCATTATTTTGATTCGAGGATAACAAATGAAACTTGGCATTGTCGGCCTTCCCAACATAGGCAAAACCACGCTGTTCAACGCTCTTACCGGCTACGCCGCGCCGAGCGAGAACTACATGTTCAGCACCATAAACCCCAATATCGGCACGGTATCGGTGCCCGACCCCCGGCTTGACTTCCTTGCGTCGCTTTACCACCCCAAAAAGTTTACGCCGGCGGTAATAGAGTTCGTCGATATCGCGGGGCTCGTGAAGGGTTCCAGCCGCGGCGAAGGCCTCGGCAACAGGTTTCTTTCGTTCATACGCGAGGTAGACGCAATAGCGCACGTTGTGCGCTGCTTCGAGAGCGGAGACGTGATGCACGTAGAAGGCAGCGTCGACAGCGCGCGCGACGCCGAGACAATAAACTTCGAGCTTATATTCGCCGACATGGAGACCGTCGAGAAACGTTTCGCCAAGTCGGAGAAGATGATAAAGTCGGGCGACAAAAAGTATAAGACAGAGTGCAATATACTCGAGAAGGTGAAGAACAACCTGGAGAGCGGCGTGTTCGCGCGCGTAATGGACTTAACCGAAAGCGAACGCGCGCTTACTTCCGACCTGTTTTTACTGACGGATAAGCCCATGCTCTACGTTGCGAACGTATCTGAAGACGACATAGGAAAGCTGGACGCGCCTCTCGTTGCGCCTCTTAAAGCCATAGCGGATTCTCAGAACGCCGACATAATGGCCGTGTGCGCCAAGCTCGAGCAGGAGCTGCTTCAGCTGTCAGCCGAGGAGAGGGAAATGTTCCTTGAGGAACTGGGTATAAAGCAGACGGGGCTTGCGGAAC
>CAZJOS010000384.1:0-1717 GCA_964547655.1 uncultured Christensenellaceae bacterium | reverse complement strand
AAGCTTCGAGCGCCTGAAGGCCCACGCCTGTAGAGAGGCTAAGCGAATCAAAAACAGCTATCCTCTCCCTGTCGATCTGATCGGCAACTATCATTGCGTTCGGCACCGTAGCGGAAAGCTTGCTGCTGATACCTACGAAGAAAACGTCGTAGTCTTCATCCAGCCATCTTTTAAATGTCTTGTAAAACTGTGATTCCATTGCGGCCGATGTTTTTGGTATGACTTTATACTTATCTGCATAAAGGAAAAGGTCTTTGGCTTTAAAACTGTTATCATCGAGAAAGCTTTTTTCACCAAGTATTATATGAAGCGGAACTACGTCGATATCGTGTTCCTTGATCATATCTTTGGGCAGATCCGATGTGCTGTCGGTAATTATTTTTACTTTTCTCATATTATATCTCCAGTTAGTGTATTTGATTAAAAAGTTTTATACGCTTATATTATAACATAACAACTTATAACTTGCCATATTATAAGCAAAAAAGCCTTAAAAACCTTAAAATATATATCTATTCTTTATATAAACAGATACTCGTCACTATAATATAATTAAAAATATTTTTTCAGTTACATTACTTATTGCGGCAGATAGCTTAAGGCTATAAATGAAAAAACCTTTGAGCAATACTGCCCAGAGATTAAATCGTGTTCTTTAGTTTCCGGCGGCTTCCCCAAGGCTTTTAAGCAAGCCTCCAATGTTTTTTTGATTGACCTTGTCTTTTGTATATATCACCGCTCCATTGTCTACAATTAACTTTCCTTCCGAAAGAGTAAAACTGCTTTCAATGGCATCAGTATCGTCGATCTTGATCTTGCCTTCCCCTTTTTCAGAGTCAAAAGAATATGTGCCGTTGTAGACCTTCTCAGACAGGGCAAGCGTTACAACTCCGCCTTCTTTAAACTCCAGAGTGCCCGCAATCCCTGCTTTATCATACCACAAACCTTTAATGTTTTGAGGGGAAGATCCGCACCCTGAGAAAAAAGCAGTTAAAGAAATAATCAACATTAAAACGAATGCAGTTTTTCTCATATTGACCCCCTTAAATTCCTATCTGCCGCAATTATAACATTAAAATAAAAATAACAGAATAATTTTCGAAGAAAGTTTACAGTAATAAAATAAGTATAAACTATCTTAAGGAATATGACGGCCTATGACAGATTACACAATGTTGCGGACGATTTTTTTTTAATGTATAATAAGCGAACTGATATGGAGGCAGAAGAATGAGCAATATAATGCCCATGGTCGCATTAAGAGACGTAATAGTTTTTCCCTATATGGCGCTTCATTTCGAAGTTGGAAGAGACAAATCCGTTGCCGCTTTGGAAAAAGCAATGGAAAGTAATCAGACTATTTTTCTCGCAGCCCAAAAAGACAAAGAGATATCGGTACCCGAGCCTGAAGATATATACGACGTCGGAACGATGTCAAAAATTAAGCAGATATTGAAGCTGCCGGGAGACGTTATTAGAGTGCTTGTTAAGGGCGTCGTCCGGGCGAAGGTCATACGTTATACGCAGACGGCCCCGTACCTTGAAGTGGAGACCGAAGAGCTTTTATATGAAAGGAACCCGGAAGACGAGCACAAGGAACAAGCTTTGAAGCGTATGGCGATAAACCTGTTCGAACAGCTCACTACCCTAAGTTCAAGGGTAACGACCGAAACGCTGTCTTCAATAAACAGCGTTGACGATATCAGCCAGATGGCGG
>CAZJOS010000383.1:0-1721 GCA_964547655.1 uncultured Christensenellaceae bacterium | reverse complement strand
TTCCGGCAGTGATAATGGACAAGGTATGCTTCAAAGTGTATACTGCTGTATATAGTATACAATAACTATATATACCTTTGCCGGAAAGGAAGGCGTCCGTTGCAGTTTCAATATGTTCCCGACATATGGCTGCTGACAGGGTCGGCAGCCGTTACCACGTCATTGGGGATCTACGCCCTGCGGAACAGGAGCGTGCGGGGCGCGCTGCCTTTTGGCGTCTGCATGCTTGTGACCGCGTTGTGGACCGCAGCTTATGCGTTGGAACTGTCGGCAACGGATCTGCCCACCATGCTTTTCTGGGTTAAGGTACAGAGCGCATGCTACAGCCTTAACCCTGTAATATGGCTGGTCATGGTTTTCTGTTTTATCGAGCGCGATCATTGGATCAATAAAAGAAATATATTTCTTCTGCTGCTCATACCAGTCGTTACGATAGCCGCGGCATGGACAAACGAACTGCACGGCCTGATGTGGCAGGACGTCCGCCTTGAATACGGCGGAGCGTACCCTTCTTTTGCTAAATCGTACGGGCCCTGGTTTTGGGTGTTCGCCGCGTATTCGTACGCGCTTAACCTCATCTCAGAGATATTGCTGGCGTTATCGCTTCGCAGAAAGTCCGCGTTGTACCGTGAGCAGTCGCTTGCGCTGTTTATCGGCCTTATGCTGCTCATTGCGGCTAACGTCCTTTATATATTCAGGATCGGGCCGTTTGCGCTCTTCGACCTCACGCCGGTAGCGGCGGGCGTCTCGGGTATCGTCATCGCGTGGGGCATCTTCCGCTACCGGCTGTTCGACATAGTCCCGGTGGCGAGGGAAAACATCGTGGAGAACATGGCCGACGGCCTTATAATGCTCGACAAACAAAACAGGATAGCGGATATGAACCGGACCGCGCGCGCCATATTCGGCGCCCCTTCGATGCAGGCCATAGGCAGGCAGGCCAAAACGCTGCTGGAGAAATGGCCTGACGGGGCCGCATACGATATCGCCGATCTGCCGGAGGAACTGACCGTTGAGCATGGCGGCGAAGTAAAAATATATGAGATATCATACATGCCGCTTTCAGACCGGCGGCAAAGGAAAAACGGGCTGTCCGTCATACTGCATGACGTGACTGAGAAGATAAAACTGTTTGAGCATCAGCGGCAGCTCGCCGCGTCTGCGGAGCGGGAGCGGCTGGCGAGGGACCTGCACGACAATCTCGGGCAGGTCTTCGGCTTTATCAACGTACAGGCGCAGGGCATTCAATACGAGCTCGAGCAGGCGGGGATTCGCGCAGCGTCGCAGAAGCTCGCAAGGCTCATAGAGGCCGCGCGCTCAGCCCACGGCGATATGCGCGCCTATATCCACAAAGTAAAAAACGCGTCGGCAAAGCAGGACCTGACAGCCGATCTTAAAAAAGAAGCGGAGAAGTTCAAAGAGCAGACCGGGCTGGCAATACGGCTTACCTTGCCGGACAGCCTGCCTGAGCGCGGCCTCGATATCGATATCGCGCCGGATGTGCTGAATATCGTAAGGGAAGCACTGAACAATATACGCAAGCATGCCGAGGCAAAAAAAGTGGCCGTAGAGCTGCGCGCGGAGGGGGACGGGCTGCTGTTATCCGTCACCGACGACGGAAAAGGCTTCGACGCGGCGCGCTGCGAAACAAAGCCGCTGCACGGTCTGGGGCTGGATATAATGAAGGAACGCGCAAGGGAGATCGGCGGAACGCTGAAGAT
>CAZJOS010000382.1:0-1728 GCA_964547655.1 uncultured Christensenellaceae bacterium | reverse complement strand
TGTATAAATATAGTTTATTCTATCACGCGGGGCAGGGGTTTTCAATGCAGCATAAAAGGCCGCCCATCAGGACGGCCTATAAAGTATATATTGGCTTTTATTACCGGTTTTCAGTTCCAGCCCTGTACTCTTCCCAATCGAGCACACCGTCGCCATTATGCACCCACTCTATCGAATAGCCACAGCCGCTTCCGGCCGGGAAACCGACGATCTGTTTTTTAGACAGCACGCCCGCCAGTATACTTATGTATTGCTTTTCTCCCGCGCCTTTATATGTCCAGGTATCCATTAAAAATACTTCGTACCCCAGCGCTTTAAGCCTGTCCGCTTCGTTTTGTTCCCACTCCCGCCGCGCCTTATCAAGCGATGGTATGACCTTAGCGTTGTATTCAACCATCGCGGTGTCGTAGTTTTCCTGTGCGTTAAGCTCCTTTGCCTGCCGTTGGGTTTCCTCGAACTGCTCCTTTGTGATATTTCCGCCGTGGTCGCCGTTATATTCGGAATATGGATACTCTTCTTTGCTTAAAGAAGCAAGCTCTCTCCATTCCTTTATCGTGCGTCCGTTATATATAAACCTGCTGAATTCATTTGCATACTGCTCCGGAGGGATAACATAGACCTGCACAAAGTAATACGCTCCTGTATTTTTCTTGTCCCTAAGCGCCCGTCGTACTCCTTCGGTTATCAATACCTCGCCGGGGCTCGGAGCCATATAACTTGAAAGCCCCTCCCCGTATTTCGATGATACGGCCACGATGTGTTCATTCGGCGTTGCCATTACCGCCATCGTATAATTCGGGGCCGACGGCGGTAATTCCAAAGACGATACCGCAACCGAACTGTTTATATCCGAACTTCTGTTATCCGACAAGAAGACAGCTGCGAGGATGACAGCTGCGGCGCAAACCGCCGCTGCGCTGCAGTATACAGCCCTTTTCACTATAGCCTCCCTTCGCCTTTTCTTCGATATCCCAACAAGCAGCGCAGTTGTTTTATCATTAAAATCCTTATCAAAACTCAACCGCCCCATGGCGCGCTTATACGGATTATCCATCCAACTCATCCCCTATCATCATTTTTAAAAGAGACCTGCCCCTCGCGAGCCGAGTGCCGATTGTAGCCGCGTTCGTGTGCGTCAATTCGGCTATTTCGTTTATCTTATAGCCTTCGTAATAATACAGGTGTATCGGTATGCGGTACTTCTCATCGAGGCTCAACACCGATTTGAGTATCTCAAAGTCTTCCTCCGGCATGCAGCTCAGATTATCGTCAATAGACTCCGTTCGTTTGTTCCTGGCTGATTTCAGCTCGTTTCTGCACTTGTTGGCAGTCACCGTTAAAAGCCATGATTTCTTCTTCGCTTCGCTTTCAAAACGCGGACGTCTTTGAATGTACGCAACATACACCTCCTGCGCTATATCTTCGGCGTCCGAATGGTTTTTTAAATACGCATAGGCTAACCTTAAGATACTTGGGCTATATGTCTTTAATAGTTTTCTGATCTCTTCACCTGTCCCATACGAAGCTTGCATGTAAGCAGTGTCTCCTTTACCTATATAACAACTGCCGGGTCGATTATTTTTCATGTCCAAAAAAAAGATGCGCCGTCGCACATCCTTTATTATTTCTTTGTTTACAGCTTGACCGAGGCGAACCTTTCCATAGCTTTCTCGGTGTTCTCTTTCGTGTTGAACGCGGTCAGCCTGAAATACCCTTCTCCCGCTCTTC
>CAZJOS010000381.1:0-1744 GCA_964547655.1 uncultured Christensenellaceae bacterium | reverse complement strand
TAGCCACGTTCGCGCTCATGGGCAAGAAAGGCTTTGAAGAGAAAAGAGAAGAGCTGAATAACCGGCCGAAGAAGAACCCGGATTGGATTATGTAGCGTCATCCCGAAAAGCCCCTTGGCGCAACGTTGCCGATACAATTCCCTTTTCCGCAAAAAACATACCAAAAAGACCAAAAAGCCCCCGCCGTAGCCGAAGCAACGCTGGGGCGGATATCATCCGCCAGGCAAAGCCGTCATTGCGAGGAGGCCCGTGACCGACGAAGCAATCCAGAGAGGATAGGATGTATTGCGGTACGTAGTCTGGATTGCTTCGCTTCGCTCGCAATGACGCAATAGCGAGGCGTCTATGCCTCATCCCGTTTCCCGCAAAATACATCCCTAAAATCCCCCGCCATTGCCGAAACAACGCAGGGCGAATATCATCCGTCCGGCAAAGCGATGCCCCGCGTTCCGTTTCCGCAAGCACATATCCGGCCCCATTATGATATGACGTTTCCCTTCATACATTTATTGTGTTATATTAAACAAAAACGCAAAGGAGTTAGTTTATGAAATGGGAGTACTGCGCGGTACAGTCTGATTTTATGGGAGCCACCCTTGCTTCACTAGAAAACAAAGGCGCGCTCAGCTCGAAAAAGTCTGCCATGGAGAAATTACAGGAGATGGGCAACAAAGGCTGGGAGTTGGTTTTCGTTTTATATGAAAATTACCCGGTATTCATTTTCAAACGCCCGGCCGAATAGATAGCCCGCCTCATGCTGCGGGAGGGGATATCATCCGCCCGGCAAAGGCCGATGCCCATTTTGCAGAAACACATACCAAAAAGACCAAAAAGCCCCCACCGTAGCCGAAACAATGCAGCGGTTCTCCGTGCCCGCCCGGTAAAGGTCTCCACCGTCATTGCGATGAGCATAGCAACGAAGCAATCCAGAGAAAGGTGCGATGTATTTAAGGCATCGTGGATTACCGCGCTTCGCTCGCAATGACGTAAGGGCGAGGCATTGTACGCAGTCCATTTTGCAGAAATACACCCTAAAATCCTTAAAATTGAGGTGCCTCTTTGCAGAAAAACATTCCTAAAAGTACTAAAAGCCGCCGGATAGAATCACGGGCGAGGCAATTGTTCCCCGCCCGTTTTTGCATAAATACATCCCTAAAATCCCTGAAATTATCGGCTACGCGGTTGCCGCCTTCCTGCCCGCTGCCGGTCTTTGAGCCTGCCGCTTAAGCGTCTCTATCATCTGCCCTACGGGCGGTATGGCAACTATCACGACGCATATGACCAGTTCTACAAGTACGTAAAGGTTATAAAGCGCCGAATAAACGAACACGCTCTGCCCCGGCGCGGCGTATGTATAGAAGAATACCATTCCGGAAACGAGATGAGCAATATAGCGAAGAACGCACACGAGTATCATACCGGGGAAGATGCTCCTCCTGAAAACGCCGGCAAGCCCCAGCGCAGTAAACGCTATTAAATAGTCGAGAAAGAACTGCGCCCAGTGTACGACCCAAAAATCCTGCAGGCACTGCAGGAGCGCATAGGCAAGCCCTACTATAAGCCCTTTGGGCGTACCGTAGATGTAGGCAAACAGCATTACGGGCAACATGCTTGCAAGCGTTACCGAGCCGCCCTGTGGCATAGGAGGCCAAAGCTTTATGAATGAAAGCAGGAACGCGAGGGCAAGGCACATTGCCGCCGCCGAAAGCTCTCTCATCGTCCAGGAGCTTTTACCTTTATGCTT
>CAZJOS010000380.1:0-1752 GCA_964547655.1 uncultured Christensenellaceae bacterium | reverse complement strand
CCGTCTATACTGTCCCATGGAGCAGGCCCTCTTTGACTCATCTGCAGAAGGATATACTTTTCCGCGATTATAGTGCCCTCTATACTCGCCGTACCGCCGTTGCTTAAGTTAATGCCGGTGCTTCCCGTCCCGCTTGCCGACACATTGCCGCCTGCGTTTACAGTACCGCCCCAAAAGGCATGCACGCCTACACTATAGTTTGCAGTCGAAATGACGTCATGCGTCACTTCTACCAACGCTTCGGCGTTTATCGCTTCCGCTCCGTAAGCAACTCCCTCCGCATTGTCGCCCACGCTGACCACGCCGCCATCAATGGCGCGCGCTCCGTAACTGTTGAAGCCGGTCGCTGTAGCGCTGCCGCCCACGCTTACTGTGCTGCCGCTGCCGGCGGCGCACGCCGCAACGCCGCTGGTGCCTTCCGCCGTCGCGCTGCCCGTAACAATTACATGGCTGGCTGTTGTGGTGCCGTATGCGTAAGCTCCGGTCCCGCTGTCTCCTGTAGACTTTGCACTGGTCACTTTCGCGCTGCCGCCGTCATGGGCGGATACGCCGCAATCGGAGCCGGTAACGTTTAAGGCCCCGCTTCCCGTTATAACCACAGCGCCTCCGCTGCCAACGTTCAGCCCGTTCGCAACGCTGCTTGTGGCGTTCAGCGTGCCGCTTCCCGTTATATCTACAGTGCCTCCGCTGCCAACGTTCAGCCCGTGGCCAGCGTCCAGCCCGTGGCCAGCGTCCAGCCCGCTGCCGCCGCTGCTCGATACGCTCATCGTACCGCTTCCTGCAATATACACAGTGCCGCCTGAAACGCTGAGTCCGCTCCCCGCGTCATTGGCCACGCTGAGTTCATTCAAACCCAGGTCAAAGGTCACAGACTTGTTTATGGTAAGGCCGCCTGTATAATTGATGTCTGTCAGGAGCGTGATGGTGTCGTCGTCTGCCGCAGCTGTGACCGCTGCGTCCAGCGTAGCATACCCGGTCTCTCCTATCTTACAAACATCTGTGGCCGCAAATGCCGAGGCCGGCACCATGCTCATAACAAGAGCTGCGGCCAGCAATATTGGCAGTACTTTTTTCTTTATCATTGGTTATCGCCTCCGAAATATATTTACATATGTATAAAAACGTTTCATACGTTTAATCGCCGTATAAAAGTTAAGTTTATATAAAAATGAACGAAATATCCGATTAAAAAGCCATATTGCCGGAGCCCGGTAAAACGGCTTTTGTATATACATGCTGAAAAATATTATATTACATTATATTATAAACCAAAAATTATACCGTAAAACACAAAGTAAGCCATATTCCGGCAAGAAACCAATATTCATTCCATCCGGCGCCGGATTATTAGCTGTCCTTCTTAAATAAACGTATTTCTTCCAAAAAAGTTCATTTTGCTCGATCCTCTGCGGCCTGATTTGCTCTAAAACCAACCAATATTATGGTATAATATATTAAACCTTTGCGGTCAGGAAGGGCCGGAATATTTTCATGCGTCCTGCAACATTTCCGCCTTCCCGTTTGTATATATATCGGAACCTTAAAAGGTTACTAGCAAAGCAAAGGAAATGAATTATATGAAAAAGTTATTTGTGACCGCGGTCTGCGTTGTATTGGCATTAGCGCTTGCCGCCTGCGGCGGCCAAAGCGCGAACAATGATCCCAAAGACGGGCAGGAGCAAACCGAAACTCTTGGAGGCATGCAGATACCGAACCCCTTTACCGACTGCGCGACGCTCGGCGAAGCGGAGC
>CAZJOS010000379.1:0-1772 GCA_964547655.1 uncultured Christensenellaceae bacterium | reverse complement strand
TTTTGAGGAAATAACAGCCCCGGAAGAGATGCCGGAGGCTGCGGTCAGTGAAGCTGCCGAAATCATTCCTGAGAGCGATGTTAAGCTTGAGCCTTCGGAAGAAGCAAAGCCCATCTTATTTAAAGAGAAAAAACCCTGGTCGCTTGCGAAAAAAATAGTCGTATCGGTTACCAGCGTTGTTATTTTGGCTGTATTTACTTTAAGCCTGTATACGCTTTATATTTTTATTGATCCCGCTTTAATTATTCAGGATAAAGCTAAATATACCAAACCTCCTGCGGTTTCGGTACAGCCGGACGTAAGCGGCGGCCTTCCCGGGCCGACGCCGACGATAGACCCTTATGAGGAGCTCAGAGCACAGGCCGATTTCAGCAGGCTGAACGGTATAGTCAGCATACTGCTTATAGGAGTCGACCATGGCGATGAACGCGACCTGGAATCGTGGACAGGAAAGAGAGCCTGGCATTCTGACGTTATGATAGTCGTGTCTATTAACACTAACACAAACGAAGTGAGCATGATATCTTTGCCGCGCGATACTTTTGCAAAGATTCCCGGCGTAGACGGCATATATAAGCTTAACACATCTTTAAACTGCGGAGGCGGTTGGCCTGACGAAGCCAACAATTATTCCACAAGCGGTTTCGACAAAGTACGCGCCGCCGCCGAGTGGATGCTGGGCGGTATACCCATACAGTACTATTACGCGGTCGACTTTTCCGCTGTAAAAGAACTGGTAGACGCGGTAGGCGGCGTGGATTTCGACGTTGACATAGCCTTTACAATAAACGGGCGTTCATATGCAACAGGTATGCAGCACATGAACGGGCAGGGAGCCCTGGATTACATGCGCGTACGGAAAGAGAAAAACATAGAAGACCCGAGCGGTGAAACGGGAGACCTTAACCGTATAAACCGCCAGAAAGAAATGCTCAAAGCGATATTCAATTCGATCAAGAAGTCGGGCATCATATTCAATCTGCCCGGCATACTCGGCTCGTTTGACGGCAATCTTTATACTGACGCCGATATCACCGATACGGCAACATTCGCGGCTTATGCTTACCAATACATAGACCCGGAAAAGATAAAAGTATATTCTATGGACGGCAAGTCTGCGTCAGTATTTTACTACAACTTTGTAATTACCGACATAAGAAAACGCGTCAATATAGTCAGGGAAGTTTACGGTATAGATATTTCAAAAGAAAAAGAGTATGCGGGCGTTTATTCCGCGTACCGGAAATGGTCGTATGACAGGGCGTGGTACCTCTGGTATAACATGCAGACCGAGGTAATCCTCACCAAATCGAGAGGCCTGCTCGATAAGGCTAAAAAGATACTCGACGAAGACGCGGCAACTCCTACGGACCCCCCGGAGCCTTCGCCCTCCGATTCACCCGAGCCTTCGCCCTCATCTCCGGAGACGCCGCCCTCAGAACCCCCGGTAGAATTGGCAGTATCCGTAAGCGCATCCGCAGCGGCTTCATTCTCCGGCGGCCCGAAATACGGAGAAAAAGAATGGCAATTATATGAGACATGCGAGGCTGAATATACCGCGCTTGAAGCGTGCGCCGAAAAAGATTCGAGCAAGAAACGCGGAGAGCTGATTGAAAAGTATAAAGCGGACGTGCAGGAGTTGTGCAAAGCTCTTTCAATAAATACATGGAATGCTAGCAAATGGAAAAATTTCTGGACAGTCATATATAACGCTAAAAGCAAAGGCAGCTGCAACCAGCATTTCATCAGAAACGATATCTATGTCGATTTCA
>CAZJOS010000378.1:0-1775 GCA_964547655.1 uncultured Christensenellaceae bacterium | reverse complement strand
CCGCCCTGGCTGTCGAACGTTACGTACAGCTTCGAAAGCGCGGCGGCAAGGGCGTTTGCCTTGCCGTATCCGTATACGTTGTCGCGTCCCGAAGCACCCATGTCTACTCCATTGTTAATGATAAGGTTCTTTATTTCGGCTTGGGTCATATCGGGGAATCTTTCCATAAGCAGCGCTGCAACGGCGGCTATGTGCGGAGAGGCCGCGCTTGTGCCGTAGAACGTGCTAGGGAAGGGCCCTGCGCCCGTTACAGAGACGCCGTCAATACCGCAGATATCGGGTTTGTTCCTTGTCCCCGATAGCATAGTTACAGGCCCCTGCGAAGAGAACCATTCTATCTCGTTGTAATCCGAGCCGTGTTCTTCTTCAATATCGTTGATGTTCCCGTCTATCGCTCCGCACGAAAGCACCCCCGGCACCGCTGCGTGCCCGAATATGGAATTTGCATTTACCATATTGTCGGCATATGCGAAAGAAACGTCGTCGCCGTAAGTGTATAACTCAAGCGTTTTGTTTGATCCTATATATTTTTTTACACGTATCGCAATATTCTGGGTACTTTCCGTATTATTTATATAATCTATTTCTTCAATTGGAGTATGCGTTTCGCTTTGATAATTTAAGCTGCCGGCGACCGTATTACCCGTTCCCATGTCGTAGAAATATAGATCGTAATCGTTGGTCGAAGTCCCGAAGGGGTCGTTCCACTGTAAGACTACGTAAAATTCCGAATGCGGAGGAACGCACGCATACATATCTGTCCAATCAGGGTCGCCGTCTCCGGCAACGCTGAAATCCATCCATCCGCCTCCGGCGTTAACAAACGTACCCTGAAAGTGGTCGTATGCCGCATTTCCCGCAGAGGTCGAATATACTACGCCGTATTCGGAAATGACGTCCGCCACGTGCTCCGCTATGATGCCGTCCTCGAAAAACGGTTCCTCCGTCCACCCTATGTCGTCGCAGATTATATCGCACCCCGCTTCCGCCAGATCGGTTATCGCCTGATTGAACTGCAGCCTGTTATTGCCGCAGTCGTGGAAGTAAAGCTGCGCTCCCGGGGCAAGATCGTGTACTATCTCGAGCATTGCCGTGCCTTCATCACCGTGTACAACGTTGCTCAGTATATTAGCCGAAGTAAAATCGGCAGGAAGGTCTCCGGAAGCCTTTGCATCAGCCCAGCTGTCCACACCGTCGGAGATGATGCCTACCTTAATACCTGTGCCGTCCACGCCAAGCTGTGACCGGACGTCGTCGGTATTGAGCATCGCGTCTCCTTCGCTCATTTTGGAACCTGCTTTTACGATGGGCGGCATTACCTCGCATACGCTTCTCACTTCGTCGAGTTCGGCCAGTTTTTCTATCGAATCTATATTCACCCAGGCCGCCGCGAGTCCGCTTTTCGTATCCTTGTCTTCGATATCGGCATAAGAAGCCAATACGCCGAAATCGCTGCCTTTTTCCATTTTTATATAAACGTACACCATAGCCGCGGACGAACCGCCTGATTTGCCGTTTATTACAGGAGCGTTTGATATCTGCTTTTTCTGCTTCATCTGGCTGATAAGCTCACTTCGCGTGGTCCCTGAAGCAAGGAACCTGTCGTCAGTAAGCTGCAGTAATCTGGACGAAAGTTTGCCCTGGGCCTTGCTCATTGTTTCGCTTTTATCGCTGTCGGGCTCAATTTTAGGGAACCATTCAGTCAGCCTTTCCTTAGGCAAATGGGCAACAGCCTGATTCTGCGCTGCCGTTCCCTGCGTTGAAACCGTCGGCTG
>CAZJOS010000377.1:0-1781 GCA_964547655.1 uncultured Christensenellaceae bacterium | reverse complement strand
CGTTCCGCTTATCCTGATTGCCGTTCCTTTTTCCTCTTTCGCTTTTCCGCCCATACTTCTCCTTAACCCCAGTCAGATCTGCTTACCAAAACAAAATGGCGCAGCCAACTTCCGCGTTTCATCTCGATTATAGCATTGATATTCCTTCATTTTCCTTCATGCCATACTTCCTTGTTTACAAAACCCTCGGTTCTTTTATTGTGCAGCAGCAGCCGCCTTGTTATAATAAACACGTCATATTCTCTTAACTTGAGAGTGATTCTCAGTCCTTAGGCTTCTATTCTCTGTCCCAAAAAGATAGAATCTGCGTCAGAAGAGAAACGATGAAAGGAACCAACAACATGGAAAAGAAATCTATAGGAGCGTTTATCGCGATTTTGCGAAAGGTCAGCGGTATGACGCAGAAAGACCTCGCCGAAAAGCTCGGTGTCTCCGACAAGACCGTCAGCCACTGGGAGCGCGACGAGAGCGCCCCCGACTTAACGCTTATACCGGTTATAGCCGAAATATTCGGCGTCACATGCGACGAATTGCTGCGGGGCGAGAGGATAAAGAACGCCTCCGAAGAAGCTGTAAAAGAACCATCCGGAAAAACGGAGAAGCAGTTGAAATACCTGCTGGGCAGAGGCCGCGAAAAATTCATGACGCGCAGCATGATTGCCCTCGGCCTATCGATACTCGGGCTGCTTGCGGCTTTCATATGCAATTTCGCTTTCACACGAGGTTATCTCGGCTTCCTTATAGGCTGCATATTCTGGGCTGCCGCCGCCGTCTGCGAATCCGTTTTTGTCTCGCACGCGTTTACCGCGGTTGGTGATGATTTTAACGGAGACGAACTGAACGACTATAAAATATACGTCGTGCGCCTCGCGGAAAAAGTCTTTTCCGCTGCCACGGTGATGTTTGCCGTATCTTTACCGCTCATCATCGTTACGGGCGACGGCTATCAGGGCGTAACGGTGGGCGTATGGGGATGGGGTCTGATCATACTTTTTACCGCCGCCGCGGCGGTCGCCTGCATGTTTATCGCACACCTTGTTAACAACTCACTCTTAAGGAAAGGCGTTTATAAGCTTATAAAAAGCGCCGACATACAGCGCCACGCGACTGGCCGGCTGAAAGCAAGGTGCACGGTCATAACTCTCGCCGTACTGATTACGATCTCTCTGGGGCAAACGGTTTTTAACCGCGCTGTCTGGCCTGAAAATTTTGCGGCGGGGATCACGTTTAACAACTTTGAAGACTTCAAAGCGTATATGGAAACCGAAAAGGAAAGCCAGGCATATATAGGCAATGCGGCCCCCCAGCTTGTACCGGGAGGCGTAGAGGTTACCTGCGAACCTGCGTATATTGAGATCTCCGGCAGTGAGTCCGAAAGCGATGAAATTTATTACGATCAGTACGGGAACGTGATCACAAAAGAGGAGGCGTTGACAGAGTATATCTACGACGACGCCGGGAATGCCGCATACAAATTTATCCGCCTGAACGGCGAAGTTGAAACATACAGATACAACGGCGCCGGGACAGATGAATTCTCCGTAACAGTCTACACTTATGAAGATCTGATGTCAGGAGAGGCAAGTATAAGTTTGATCAACGCCCGCATCAGTTCCCTGTATTTTATCGCTGCCGGCGCAGGGCTCCTGATATATTTCATAAAAAAGTCGAAATTAAAAAGGAGCCTGTAGCCTCTCATACAAAATAAGAACGCCTCCTTTTCTTCCGCCCCAAAGAGTCTCACGGCTTTTTGGGGACCCCGGTCAGGGGGCGTCCCCTGC
>CAZJOS010000376.1:0-1802 GCA_964547655.1 uncultured Christensenellaceae bacterium | reverse complement strand
AGGAGAAGGAATGGGTGAGAAGATGAAAAAGAGCGAGGCCTGGGCACAGGTGGAGCACGGGATAGATTACAAGAACTCGATAAAGCTGTTTCAGACGGTGCGGGAGAACTGGAACTTTTACATGGGGCGGCAGTGGGAAGGCTGCGAGGCGCCGGGGCTGCCTATGCCTGTTATGAACATCATAAAACCGGCGGTAAGATTTAAGACCGTGCAGGTGAAGGACCGCAAGCTGACGCTGAAATACATGACGGATGGGGAAGCGCCCGATATTGCGCCGTTTTTGGGAATGATGAGCGACTACGCCAAGCGCACGTGGCGGCGGCTGAAGATGGAGAACAAGAACCTGGAGGGGCTCATAGACGCGGCGAACTCGGGCGACTACATACTCTACCATTGGTGGAACACGGACATAGAGACGGGGCAGCCTTTTGCGGGCGACGTAGACAATATGCTCATTGACAGCGTGAACTACTTCCCCGGCAACCCGAACGACCCGGACGTGCAGGGCCAGCCGTATATAATACTCGTAATGCGGATGATGGTGGACGAAGTAAAAAAGCAGGCGAAAGAGAACAAGAGGCCAATGCGGGAAATAGCCGCGATAACGGCCGACGAGGAAACGGACTTTACGGCGGGCGACTACGGAAGGGTAGAACTGGACGGCGAAAAGAAGTGTAACGTGCTCCTCAAAATGTGGAAAGAGGAAGGGGAGGACGGACGGCCCGAGGTGTGGTTCGCTAAGTATACGCGCAGCGCCGAGGTGCAGCCCCCAAGGAAGGCGAACCTGCGGCTATACCCCATAGCGAAGATGCGCTGGGACACGCGTAAGGACTGCGCTTTCGGGGACGCGGAAGCAACGTATATGAAGGCCAACCAGGTGTACATAAACAAGCAGATGGCTTTTGCGCAGTTTTATCTGCTGCAGACGGCATACCCAAAGGTGATATACTCGAAGACCATGATACCCGAAGGGTGGAGCAACAAGGTAGTAGGCGCGATAGGCGTGCAGGGCAACGACGTTAGCAGCGTTGCGCGTTATATGACGCCCCCTCAGATACCGGCGGATGTGTGGGTGTCGATAGACAGGGTAAAAGCTATGACGATGGAACTGATGGGTGTGAACGACGCGGCTCTGGGCAACATAGCGAACCCCAGTAACACGAGCGCTTTTATAGCGGTGAGGGACGCGGCGATAGTGCCGCTGCAGGCGCAGCAGGAGCGGTTTTTCCAGATGATGCGCGACATGGGGCTTATTTGGCTCGACATGTTTTTATCGCATTACGACGAGGACAGGATGATAGCGATAGACTACGAGGGACAGCCGGTGCAGATACCGTTCGACAAGAAACCGTTTGCCGACCTCGTATACGACTGCGACGTGGAGGTAGGGGAAAGCCAGATGTGGAGCGAACTCAACGTGGTGATGACGCTCGACAATTTGCTCGCGCAGGGCAAGATAACGTTCCCTCAGTATTTAGAGAGGATGCCCAGGGGGTATATACCCGACGCGGATAAGCTGGCCCAGGATATAAAGGCGCTGGAGGAACAGCAGACACAGATGATGGAGATGCAGGCGGCCGCCGCGGGCGGGCAGGGAGGAATGCCGGGAGGAGGATCGCCCGCTATGGACGGTATGCTGCCGTTGGAGGGAATACCGGCGGAGATGCCGCCAACGCCGGGAGGGATGCTGCCAATGGGTGAGATACCGGTTGAAGGAATGCCTCCGATGGATGAGATGCCCCCGGCCCAAGGGATGCCGCCGATGGGAGGATTGCAGTGAGGTTCATGTTCGGGCTGCCCAC
>CAZJOS010000375.1:0-1849 GCA_964547655.1 uncultured Christensenellaceae bacterium | reverse complement strand
CAGAGGACTGGGAGAGGATTGGATTCGGGCGACCAATGGTCGCCCCTACAATCACCTTAGCCAACAGCGAGCGGAAGCGAAGAAAGAAGAGTATTGCGAACAGAGGAGGATGTCTATGATACGAGAGAGGGGTCTGGATTGCCGCGTCGCCGCGCTTCGCTTATTGGCTCCTCGCAATGACGGGAGGCGCGAAGGCCGCTCTGTTTTTATAACGGAAGCAGCCGGAACGACACAGGCTTAGCCGGGCGGCTAGATAATTCTGACTTATGGTGGTATTATATGGGTATAAAAAGAGCAGGGCAGTGTCAAATGAAAATATTTAAACATAATGCCCTTAACCCTTTTAATTTCTGCTATACATCAGCGACTAAAAATATGGAGGACAATAAAATGAAAAGAAGAAAACGCCTTCAGGCAACTCTGCTCATATCGGTTTTAGTATTGATAACGCTGGTATCGGCCGGCTGCGTGGTAGTTGAAAACATAACAACGCCAACGCCCGCTGTAACCGAAGAACCGTCTCCCTCCTCATCACCGACCGCCCGGCCCAGTATAATCCCGGACAAACTCGCCGGAGATATAAATATAATGCTGATAGGCGTGGATTACGCTCCGGAGCGTGATACATGGAGCGGGAAACACATGTACCATTCCGATGTAATGATGATTTTGAATATAAACAGCGAAACAGGGAAAGTCAGTATCATATCGCTTCCGCGCGATACATACTCAAAAATACCCGGAGTTACGGGAATATATAAGCTCAGCTCTTCGCTGAACTGCGGCGGAGACTGGCCTTCGCAGCCGGCTTGCGAGAAGGTGTGCGAGGCGGCGTCGTGGATGATAGGCGAGATGCCGATAGATTACTATTACGCTGTCGATATGACCGCCGCTAAAGGACTCGTCGATGAGATCGGGGGAATCGATTACGACCTCGAAATATCGTTTGAGATTAACGGGCGTTCATACAAAAGAGGCTTTCAGCATATGAGCGGGCAGGCCGTACTTGATTACCTGCGCGTTAGAAGCAAAGGGATCGAAGATAACGGCGGCAATGCGGGGACGCAGGAAAATCGCCAGCAAAAAATGATACTGGCTATATTTCAGAACATGAAGGACTCGGGGAAGATAAGCGATATACCCGGAATTATCGATGATTTCAAGAGCAACAATCTTGTCACAAACGTGCCGATCGGCCAGACCGCGGCGCTTGCCATTTTTTTGGCCGGTGTAAACAGCGAAGATATAGGGTTTCATAGTATGGACGGGAATATTATTTCGCTGGACTTTAATTACACGATAACGAACCAGGCCAAACGCAGGCAGATAATGCAGGATGTATATGGCATGGATATCTCTGACCAGATGTATGCGGATTACAGTTACGAGGCAGTAAAGCAGCTTTGGTATGAGATGCAGGCGCATGTGGCCGTCAATCAGTCAAAGGGCGTGCTCGATGATGTAAAGGCAAAGCTGGACGCAGACGCGCAGGGCAAATACCCTGCCGGCGGCGAAGCCTGGAAGCTTTATGAAAAATGTATAAGCGGATATGAACAGCTTAAAAACCGGGATACGGAGGCGGCCTCGTTCGACTATAAAGCTTTTGAAGAGTTTTTTAACGGGTTTAAAGCCGATATCGAGAGCTTGGGCCGAATGTTCTCTATAGAAATCAAAAGCAATTTTTGGAATGTTGTATACAACTCGCGCAGCGGAGAAGTCAACCAGCCGTATGTGGAAAACCAGATTTATGTAGATCAAAGATAAGACAGAGAGACCCGGGAGAAGGAGCCAATGCGCTCCGTTGACTGACCGGATAACGTAATATTTCTATTCTTGCTGCTGCCCGCGT
>CAZJOS010000374.1:0-1859 GCA_964547655.1 uncultured Christensenellaceae bacterium | reverse complement strand
CTAGGGCTCTATAAACTCAAAAGCGTCCCTTATGTGGTTTATTTTGCCGTAATCGACCTCTATTATATCAAATCTGAATTTTTCATCAACGTTTTTATTTGAAGTCGCCCAGTCGAGCGCGGCCGCGCAGATACGCTTTTGTTTCGTTATGGTGACAGCTTCGGCTCCCGCGCCGAAGTAAGTCTGGCCCCTCGTTTTTACCTCGCAGAAGGCTATACTGTCCCCTTCGCGGAATATTATATCTACCTCTCCGCCGCGTATGTAATAGTTGCGGGCAAGTATTACGCATCCGCGCGATTCAAGATATGCGGCCGCTGCCGCCTCGCCTTCGCTTCCTTTATTCCTCGTATTCATGTTCTTCCAGGTTCGATAGGAACGACGCCCTGTGAATATCGCAGGAGCCGTATTTTAAAATGCATTCGTAATGTTCTTTTGTTGCGTAGCCCTTATGCCTCTCAAATCCGTATTTCGGGTACAGCATCGAATAATCGCGCATTATCGAATCTCTCGTTTCTTTGGCTATTATAGACGCGGCGGCGACGCTATAGCAGAGGCGATCGCCCCCCGTTATTTCCTCGTAGGGCACATCTGCGTTTATACCGCCTATGCGGTCGCAGAAAACGTGGGCAGGCTTTACGCGAAGCCCGTTTATCGCTCTCGCGAACGCTCTCTTCGCGGCGTTTAGTATGTTTATGCTGTCTATCGAACGGCTGTCCGATATGCCTACGGCAAAGCAGACTGCCCGCGATACTATCTCTATATAAAGCTCCGCCCTTTTCTTTTCCGTGAGCTTTTTTGAATCGTCAACGCCGGGTATCAGCACGTTTGGGGGCATGATAACGGCCGCGGCGACGCACGGGCCCGCAAGCGGGCCGCGCCCGGCCTCGTCGGCGCCCGCGACAAGCAGCCCTTTTTCCCAAAAAGGCTGCTCGAATGAGCTTAAGGCTTTCAGCCTGTTAAGCTCCTTTTGTTCTTTTTCAGCCAAACGTTCGGCAATATCAGGCATTACTAAGGCCTTTCGAGAGTGATCCTCCCGAGCTTTCCTCCCTTGAATTCGTCGAGCAGCGTTATAGCGCCCCTCTCTATATCGATTTCGCCATCTTTGCGCAAAAAACCTCTTTTTATACATAAACGTTCCAGAGTGGCGCGCGGTTCATTTTTATTTTTGCCGATTTCTTGTACGTCTGGGATACCGTACCTCTCCGATACCTTATGGGGCGCGGCTGTGTCGAGCAGCTCTATGAGCTTTATGGCAAGCGCCGTGGTATCCGTAATCTCCTGCCTAAGGCACCCGGTGAGCGCTATGTTGACGGCGCTTGCCTGTGACTCTATCTTAGGCCACAGCAATCCCGGGGAATCTAATAGCTCCAGCGTATCCGAAAGGCGCAGCCACTGAAGCCCTTTGGTCACGCCCGGCCTGTCTCCCGCCTTGGCGCCGCTCCGGCCTATAAGGCGGTTTATCACCGCGCTTTTCCCGGCGTTGGGTATGCCGCAGACGAGGACGCGCACCGTCTTCCTCATGCCTTTATCCGCGTATTTTTTTACTATGGGAGCCGCCGCTTTATTTATCGCCGACAGCAATACTTCTTTTTTAGAGCTTATCGCGCTGAACGAAAGAGCTATATGGCTCTTTGAGTAGTATTCGACCCAAAGCTGCGTTGCGGCTTCGTCCGCAAGGTCTGCCTTATTGAGCAGGAGAATACACTCCTTGCCCGAAAGCATCTCAAAAAGGTCGGGGTTAAAAGTGCTCATGGGGGCCCTCGCGTCCACGACTATAACGGCCACGTTTATGAGTTTTAACTTATCGCCCAGCAGCCTTTTGGCTTTCGCCATATGGCCGGGGTACCATTGAATGTCCA
>CAZJOS010000373.1:726-1860 GCA_964547655.1 uncultured Christensenellaceae bacterium | reverse complement strand
TAACTTCCGCCGCCGAAGCCGTTAAAAGGGTGAAAGACGGCGATACATTGCTTATAGGCGGTTTTTTAAAGTCGGGCAGCCCGGAAACGCTTGTTGGCGCTCTGCTTAATAATAGCGCTGCCAAAGAGCTGACTATAATATCCAACGATACCGGCACAGCCGGGACAAACACAATAAAAGTAATGCGGCAGGGTAGAGTGAAAAAAGTATATGCGGCGTCATGAGAGCCTGCAGAGCACCCTTACGGATATTAGCTTACTGTGTTATAATAAGCATAAGCATACGGAGGTAGGTATCATGCCCTTTAAGCTTTCTGACGATATGCAATTGGGAGCAGCCTCTGCAGCCGCGCAGATAGAAGGCGGCAACAAGCAAAACAGCTGGTACGAGTGGTATCTTGGGGGGCATATCAAAGACGGCTCCGACCCCTCGACAGCCAACAAGCATTACGAGCTGTACGAACAAGACGCTAAGCTCATGAGCGATTTGGGGCTACAGCATTACCGCCTCGGCATCGAATGGGCAAGGCTCGAGCCGGAAGAAGGCGTATTTGACGAGACTGAATTTTCGCACTACCGCAGCGAGCTTGAGCTTTTAAAGCAGCTTGGCATTGAGCCGTTGCTCACGCTGCATCACTTTACAAATCCTTTATGGTTCGAGAGAATGGGCGCTTTCGAGTCTGAGAAGAGTATCGATATTTTTTTGTATTTTGTTAAGAAAGTCGTAGAAGAACTCGGAGACCTCGTTTCGGAATATATAACTATAAACGAGCCGAACGTTTACGCATCCTTGGGGTTTTTCATCGGAGACTGGCCGCCGGGCAAAAAATCGATGAGATCAACGTTCCGCGTATACAACAATCTATGCGAAAGCCATATAAAAGCCTATGAGCTTATTCACAACATGCGCGCCGAAATAGGATTTAACGATACAAAAGTAAGTTACGCGCACCATATGGCGGTATTCGTTCCTAAAAACCCAAGAAACCTGTGGCACCGGCTTTGCACTCCAATATTGCACCGGCTGTTCCAGTCGTCCATTTCAAAATCGTTCCTGACGGGAAAGGCGTGTTTCCCCATTAAGCGGGTAAAAGCAGGGAAGCTGTGTTTAGCCTGTACACTTTGGGTCTTGTCA
>CAZJOS010000373.1:0-716 GCA_964547655.1 uncultured Christensenellaceae bacterium | reverse complement strand
TAAAAGCAGGGAAGGGGCTATTTTGCGATTTTCACGCGATAAACTATTACAGCCGCGACGCCGTTACAGGGCTGAGCGAAGACTACCGGGAAAACGTGCAGGTAAACGACCTCGGGTGGGAGATATACCCTCAGGGGATAGCGGAGGTATCGGGAGAGTTGTATAAACTTGCGAAGCTTCCCATATATATTACCGAAAACGGAACCTGCGACAATACCGACGCGTACCGCAGCCGCTACATATACGAGCATATAAAAGCTCTCAGCGAGAGCGGCCTGCCAATAAAGCGCTATTATCACTGGTGCTTTACCGACAACTTCGAATGGCTCGAAGGCTTCTCCGCAAGGTTCGGGCTCGTACACGTAGACTACTCAAACCAGAAGCGCAGTATAAAGCGCAGCGGCGAGTTTTATAAGAAGATGATAGAAAACCGCGGAGTGACGCAGGAGATGTACGACGATTACTGCGTGGTGGAATACAGGATAAATAACAAGCAGAAAAGTTAGATCTGATTTTGCGGCTTGGAGCTGTGCTCCGTTTTATTACGAATATAGGAGGGGAAGAGTGAAGAAAAAACCACTTTAAGGGGAATGGTAAAAGCATTATTTAAAAATGATCAGCTGTTATTCACTTTTATTTCGATGGCATTATTTATGATAGAGTATATGTCAACCACAAATCTTGGATATCACTTTATCGCTTATGCTTATGGAAAT
>CAZJOS010000372.1:0-1873 GCA_964547655.1 uncultured Christensenellaceae bacterium | reverse complement strand
GCCGCAAATGTGATTATAACATATGGCGCCGGAATGTCAAGAACGGCTTTGTGCAATAATAATTTACCTCTTTAAGAAAATACATGCTGCAATAATAACCCAACTGAATCAATCTGAAAAAATTTTAAACAACATGTTGACAATATCGTAATTTTACGATATTATCATCGTAAAATTACGATATGTCTTAGGGGACATTATGGATATTGCACAGATCTGCGACGCATTGGGCAACGAAACGCGCTTTCAGATAGTGAAAGCGCTGAAAGACAAAACGATAGGTACATGCTGCGACAAGATACAGTATTTTGAAAACGGAATAAGCGTAGCGGACGTGGTCGGCGTGACCGGCCTTGCGCAGTCTACCGTATCTCAGCATCTTAAGGTGCTAGAGAAAGCGGGGATAATAATACGTGAAAAGCGCAGCCAGTGGACGTGTTTCTTTCTTAATAAGAAACTGCTGGAGGATTTCTGCCGGGAGATCAATAAATCGCTGATAGAATGAGTTATATTTTTTTAATCAGATACATCGTAAAAATACGATATTATATCCGAAAGGAGTTAGATTATGGATATAGTTTGGAATTACACAAAGGATACCGTTCTTTATGTGCTGGGAACATTGGCGCACAACCTTCCCGCTCTTATATTGGGAGTGCTTGCGGCAGCCGCGATAACGGTCTATGTAAAGCCTGAAAGAATAAGGAAATGGCTGATGCGCAGGTCTTCGGTCTCCATTCCCGCAACAGTCGCGTTCGGCGCGTTCACGCCATTTTGCGCGTGCGGTACAATGGCGGTGGTGTTGGCTATGCTTGCGATGTCGCTGCCGTGGGGGCCAGTAATGGCTTTTCTTACGTCGTCGCCGCTTATGAGTCCGGAAGGGTTCGTATTGATATCGGGTATAATCGGGCCGGCGTTCGCAATCGCGCTTACCGTTTCATCCGTATTAATAGGAACGGGCTCGGGTTATGCCGCGCACTTAATCGAGAAGAAAACGCATTTCCTCGATAACCAGCTGCGCTTTGCCGCAAAAAAAGAAGCTCCGGCCGCGGTTGGATGCAGCTGCTCTTCCCCTAAAGCTGCGGCTGAAGCGGATGTTTTATTTAGCGGCGCGTCCCAGGAGCAATGCGGATGCAATGCCCTCGCACAGCAAAGCGGCTGTGGCTGCGGAGCAGCCGACATAGAGGCGCAGGATTGCTGCGGCGTTATTGCCGGGCCGTTGAAGGAGAACCGGATCAAAGAGTTTCTCATAAGAAGCAGGATCAGCGAATTGCTAAGAGCCGCTTTTAACATTGGTATCAAAAGGATTCTTCCTTACTTTGCGGTGTTTGCGGCCATAGGGTTCTTTATTAACCGCCTGATACCCTCCGAATGGATCTCGGCACTTTTCGGAAGCAAGAGCGTATTCGCGGTGCCGCTGGCGGCCGTCATCGGCCTGCCGCTGTATATAAACGGCGATTCATCGCTGCCGCTTATACAATCGCTTATGCAGAGCGGAGTTGCGCCGGGAGCCATGCTGGCTTTCCTGATAACAGGGCCGGGAACGAGCGCGGGCGTAATGACCGGTATAGCTACCATAATGAAAAAGCGCGCTATAGGGCTATATGTGGCGTTCCTTCTCATCGGGGCGATACTTGCCGGATTCGGTTACGAATTGGTACTTGCGCTGGCAAGGTAAAGCAGGAATAACACATATACCCGCAGAATTTAATATCTGCGGGTATTTTATTTCTGTAGTTTAACTCTGCCGTTTGCAACATCGAGATCTTTAGATTATAATCGTAATACGGTTAGGATAATATTATGAGAACAGTTGACAGTAAAACAATTGAACAGGCCGTACGCGATCTTTTTTTAGATGCGAGCCGTATGC
>CAZJOS010000371.1:0-1880 GCA_964547655.1 uncultured Christensenellaceae bacterium | reverse complement strand
ATACCAAACTGCGTGATAACGCCGCACACGTGCGGCAGGTCGCCGCAAAACAAAGAACGCTCGGTCAGGATATTCCTCGACAATTTAAGAAAGTACACGGACGGAAGTGAACTCGACAACCTGATAAGAGTGGAGAAGGGGTATTAAAGCTTACTCTTCCAATAAAAATATGCGCAAGACTAGATAAGACTTAAAGTAAGAAGTGATTTGAAAGCGAGAAAGCTATTGAAAGTATTGGAGAAGCAAATACCTATTGTCGTTTATAGGTAATGAGATTTTCGTAATATTACGGAACTGGCCAACTGGTATCTATTACTTTTGGGGCAAAAAATCCCTTTATGCAATTTGGATTTCGCACACAAATTTGTATATGTGATTGTTCCATAAACCCTGACGTTTCATAAATTGGCTGTCCTTCAAAGAACACGCCACGCACTGAATCAAAAAGAAATTCTTCCGTTGATCTGCATTCTTCATGCAAGTTCTCAATTACCGCACAATCAAGATATCGAAGTAGTAAACCATCGCTACCTTTCCTATTCGCATTTTTAGGAAGAGGCTTGCCTGTAAGCGTCATTTCTTCAATAAAGATTTCATATTGATTTTTAAGTATTTGAGTATTTCGACTATCTAATAAATTTAAACAAGTTCCCAAATCTATAACTGCACCAATAACGGCAGGATCTTTTATATGATACTTAGGATTTGTTACCCCACATTTTGCCCATTCCCATGCGCGTTCAAGATTTTGCTCCCAAAAATACATGCCATGACCCAACCAATCATAATCATTTTGACTAGACTTAAATGGTTCATGCTTATAAAGAATCTTTCTAAATACAGTTTTATCGCATCCATGAAAACCGATAACCAGATTGGGCAATGAAGCATACATTAAATGTTCAGGACTTGTAGCAACATTCAATTTTATTCTCCATCAGAATAGGGAGAGGCTAAATTTCCCTGTTTATCTAAAATTCCCGCATTTTTAAGTTTCTCTTCTATTTCTGTTGATGAAACATTTTTACCATTTGCTTTTGCGGCGTTCATTTTACGCAATTCAGCAATTTTATTGCGTTGATAATTATAAAATTCTTCATATTGTTCGTTATCTTTTTTAATTATATTTTCAACTACAGCAGACATATCCTCACCTTTTTCCAGACTGTTTTCTTTTGTCTTATCTTGGCTGCTTTTGGCATTATTTCTTTTATACATCATACCACCTTAAGCCTTATAAATCAAGGAGCTTGATATATAGTATTGTCTATGATATAAAAAAGAACCGAAATCTTCAATAGGATTAACACTGAATTTAATAGAGCTTTTATAAAAATAATTAAATTGATCTTCAAATCCCTATAAACTTCAGCAGTATGCCTACTACTGCCGCTATCCCTATCACGAGAATCGACGACATCTTGAATTTTATTATCGCTATCCCGGAGGCGAGGGCTATTACAACGGAGGGTATGTCTATCCTGCTTAAAAGGCTGTCCCAGTCGATATCCGAAAAGCCTTCGAAGCCGAACAGCGCGGGCAGCGCCATAAGCACCGCTGCCGCGGCTATCAGCCCGGTAACGGCGGGACGAAGGCCCCACATAGCGCGGCGTACGATAATATTATCTTCGAACTTAAAGAAGTATTTTCCCAGCAGCAGCGATATCATAAACGAAGGCAGCACCACCGCCACGGTCGTTATAATGCCTCCGTAAACGCCCATTATCTTGACGCCCGCAAACGTAGCGGCATTAATTGCGAAAGGCCCCGGCGTCATCTGGGATATCGCGACGATATCAGTTACTTCCGTATGTGTCATGAAGCTGTAAGCCACGAGTTCGCTGTTTATGAGCGGTATCATCGCGTACCCGCCGCCTATC
>CAZJOS010000370.1:0-1885 GCA_964547655.1 uncultured Christensenellaceae bacterium | reverse complement strand
CGAAAGAGGCGCACGACGAAATGGAGAAGTATTACATTCCCAACATGGATTTCGAACGCGAAAATAAAAAGAGGGAAGAGATAATCGGGAGAATAATGGATTTTGTGAAAAAATAGGGCGGCGAAAGAAACAAGCGTATAACGCTGAGTACGCCGGGGCTAACCAGTAAAAACTTATCTTTGAGATATAAGCAGACTATAAGAGGGCGGCATTAAGGCCGCCTTTTGTGTTCGCTTCATTGTTTCAGCCACTTTGCGCCTGCCGTCACCCTGCTTACAATACATGGACCATTGAGGGTAAACGAGAAAATATGTTCGACATTTTTCTTGCTATACTGAAATATGTGTTATATTATACATACATATTGAATTATATTGAAGGGGATGGTGAGGATATGTTTTGCAGTATGTGCGGAAAACAGAGCGAAGGCGCTGTTTTTTGTCCGTATTGCGGCGCCCGTATGCATCAAGAATGGCAGCCGCAAACCGCGATCGCTCCAGAAACCCCGGAGTTGCCGCGTAACCGCCCGAAAAGCAGGATATGGCTATTCATTGGGATAGCGGCGGGAGTTGCTGCCGCGGCAGCGGCACTGTATTTTTTCATTCTTGTTCCCCCCATCATCGAAGGGCAATGGTATAACGAAGACCGCGGAGAAGTATTGGTTTTCGGCAGCAGCGGTGATTTAAGGTTAGAAAGCCTTTGCGGTAGTGTAAGCGCCGATTACAAATATGATAGGTTTAGCGGCAAAGGCAGCTGCAGCATAGGCGGCAAGGAGTACGATATTAAGTCGGATGGTGCTGAGATAGACATAAACGGCGTAGGGGTATTTAAGAAAGCCGGCGGCGGTTTCGACAAGGCTGTGTTTCTTGACGAACACGGTTACTTGGGCACGTGGTACAGCGAAGAACGCGGCGAGGTGCTTGTATTCAGCCGCGGCGGCGGCTTGCAGAGCAAGCGTAAGGCCGGAGTAACCGAGGCCGGATATGCGTATGATGCGGAAAAGAAAACCGGTAAAATTACTATTGCCCCCTTTTCATACGATTTTGAGATAGAAAGCGGGCGGCTGAATGTTAAAAAGATGGGAGTTTTCACACAGGCCGTTTTCAGCTTTGACGTCGGCGGCTTTTTAAGCGAAAACGGCGATTCGGCGCTCGGCATATGGCACGATACGAACGGAGAGGGCATTATTGACCTGCATGCCGACCGTACGTACGATCTTAAGTCGTTCGGCCGCAATTTATCAGGCACATATACGCAGGCTGGTAATAACATAACCATAACGTACAGATATCTTGATCTGGATATAGAGGTAAAGTATATCCTTAAGGATGGCGTGCTAATGAATAACGAAAAAACCAATTGCGACATCGAGGAATTTGTACGCGGGTATTCGGAGCAAAAAACCTTTGATGATTATTACGATGAACCTTACGGCTTATGGGAGTCGGATTCCGGGAAATATTCGCTAGAGTTTTATCACAACGGGACGGGAAGGTTTTGGAGTTCAGGCAACTATTACAACACCGTCTACAGTTATGAACCTCTCGGTAATATGGGTTATGTTAACATTGCCGGAGAAGACACAGTACTTTTTATGATATTCGATAATACTCTTATTCTGCTGGACACCGTGTTTTACAAAGTGGGCTAAAGAAGGTTATCGGGTGTTAATGGCAAGTTACAGATGATAGTACAAAACCTTATGGAGAACACAGGTTTCGTCTTCATTCCATTCATTCTCAGGATGACAGAGAGCCTAGCGGGCGAGGCGCTGAAAACAGTGCCGGTATCAAAAAAGGAGACAGATCTGGCTGCCCCCTCTAATGTTCCCATACTATACAAACGATTTCTTCTGCACCGAAAAGCTATTCTCCAGCAGAACCCA
>CAZJOS010000369.1:0-1887 GCA_964547655.1 uncultured Christensenellaceae bacterium | reverse complement strand
TGAAAAAACAGGACGGCCTGACAAATTAATTTTATTGTGGGAAATATGATGCTTTATGCCGCTGTTTATGATAATATAAATTCACACCTTAAAGCCTTCGGTTTTAAGGGTTCCATAACAACTATATTGGCAGGAGGTTTTCCATGAAAAAATGTCTCTTTCTTGTAATATCTCTGCTCCTCGCTCTCTCCTTTTGCGCCTGCGGAGCGCCGGCTTCGGAGCCAAGCGCCTCTGAAACGCCTGCGCCGACCGCAACCCCTTCTCCTACGCCTTCTCCCACACCGGAATTTAACAGCGAGGGCTGGCCGAATGATTTTTCTCTCTGCAAGGCGTATGAAGGCAGCTTTCTCATCGGCACCGTCTACACCGACGCAATAAGAGTCGGCGCGGAAAACAAACTCGTTTTAAAGAACTTCAACGCGATAACGCCGGAAAACATAATGAAACCGGAAAGCGTGCAGGCCACCGAAGGCATTTTTACGTTTGATAAAACGGATACGATGATGCAGTTTGCAGGTGACAACGGCCTTAAAGTTGCCGGGCATGTGCTGGCATGGCATCAGCAGACTCCCGGCTGGATGGGAAAAGGCGAACGTGAGCAGGCCATAGAGCAGCTGCGCACCCATATCAACAATGTTGCCGGAAAATACAAAGGGCAATTACTGTCGTGGGATGTGGTCAACGAGGCCGTTGCCGACGAGCTGGCGCTGCCCGAAGACGGCGACTGGACGAAATGCCTGCGCAAGACGCAGTGGTACAACTCTATCGGGCCCGACTACATCAAGCTGGCTTTCGAGTTCGCGCGCGAAGCCGACCCCGACGCAAAACTGTATTATAACGATTATAACCTCGATTATAAAACCAAGGCCGACGTAGTCTACGCCATGGTCAAAGACCTGCGCGAGCAGGGCGTGCCTGTCGACGGCATTGGAATGCAGGGGCATTACACCACCGACACTTCGGCGAAATCAGTGGAATACAGCCTCGGCCTGTTCTCGCAGCTCGGCGTGGAAGTCAGCGTGACCGAGCTGGACGTATGCGTTAACAACGCCGCCGCCTCGGGGCTGACAGAAGAGCAGGAGATACAGCAGGGCGTGGTATACGCGCAGCTTTTCAGCTTGTTCAGGCAATACAAAGATACCATAGCCCGGGTAACCTTCTGGGGCTATGTGGACAGCAAGAGCTGGCGAGCCGATCGCTTCCCCTGCCTGTTCAATGCTGACTTTTCGCCCAAGCAGGCGGCGTACGCCGTGCTCGACCCGGAAAGGTTTTTGGAGCTGCATAAAGACGCGCTGCCAAAAGAACCTAATATGGCGACAGCCAAATACGGTACGCCGAAAATAGACGGCGAGATAGACGACGTATGGGCAGATTGCCCCGAAGCGCAGGTAAACATTTATATTATGGCGTGGGAAGGCGCGAAGGGCAAAGGGCGCATACTCTGGGACAAATCCTTCGTCTACGTGCTCTTCGAAGTGCAGGATCCGCTTCTCAACAACGATTCGCCAAACGTGCACGAAGAGGACTCCATAGAAGTATTCTTAGGCCAGAGCAACAACAAAGGCTCTTCATACGGCGCGGAAGACGGCCAGTACCGCGTGAGCTACGAGGGGTTCGAGTCTTTCGGCAATACCCCCAGCGCTAAAGGGTTTAAATCTGTCGCGAAGATAACTGACGGCGGCTACCTCGTCGAGCTTGCCATACCGCTCGTTGTCAAGCCCGAGGAAGGCATGATAATGGGCTTCGATCTGCAGATAAACGACAGCGACGATAAGGGCGTGCGCCAGAGCATGACGAAGTTCAACGACCCTACCAACAACTCTTACCAGAGCCCCGAGAAATGGGGCCTTATAAAGCTGGAAAAATAGATCCTGGTATGATTACGGG
>CAZJOS010000368.1:0-1911 GCA_964547655.1 uncultured Christensenellaceae bacterium | reverse complement strand
ACTGCGGAGAATGAAAAGGTCAAAATAGTCATAGACGCCGACGTTTTTGTGCCAAACGTGAACGAATACCCCGTAATCAGGCTCGAGCCGGCAGCCTTCACGCAGCAGCGTGTAGACGAGCTTGTAAACTACTTCGCAAAAGGAAAGCAGCTGTACCTTCCGCATGTATTCACTAAGGCTGATTACCAGCGTATGATAGACGAAACCAGGTCTTGCTTGAAAGCCTTAAGCGGCTGGAGAGGAGGCAGGCTGCCGCGCCCGAGGATTCCCCGCTCATCAGCACATCCGCCGAACTGACGTATGAAAGGGACTATGAGACCGGAAAGGAAATAACATCAAGCGGCAAGAACTTCCTGAGAGTAATATTCGACAGCGGGGATGGAAGCGAGGCCTCCATCGGCATAGAGAATTACGATTGGGAGTATACCAGTTATAATCCTCCTTTACGGATATACTACAACCCCACGAGGTTTTCATATTCTTCAGGCGGACATGATTTAGGAATAACCGAATCGATGTATCAGGATATGCTGTATTGGGGCGAAACCGAGGAGGAATGCGGCTTTGTCGGCGCAGGCGAATTGTTCGATAAGGTAAATATAGGGCCCGAAGATGCTATAACGCATGCAGACAAGGTCATCGGCGATCTTGGCATAAAGGATATGATGCTGGTAAGCGCTGAAAAATACGTAACTCCAAGCGATCCGGAAAAATGCGGATATGAGTTAAAATATGCGAGAGAGAGCGGCGGCATACCGTTATGCTGGCGCACAGAAGGCAGCCGGTTTAGCGGAGAAAATCCGCCTGATTATTCACCGCCATTGATCGCAGAAACGCTTACAGTCCATGTGTCGAAAGACGGATTGGAAAACTTTTATTGGGCAGGGTGCGCAAACATAGTCGGAACGGAAAACAGAAACGCAGAACTGCTGCCGTTTGAGAAAATAAAACAGAAACTGAAAGACAGGTTATTTTATAAGTACTCACTTTCCAGGCATGACTTTACCGTCACCGTCACTTCGGCCGAACTGCGCATGGGTTACATAGGAGCAGACAAACGAGGACAGGCGCTTATGGTGCCCGTTTGGGTCTTCAGCACGGAAGAGAAGTATACCTGGAAGGGGGAAACTCATACCGGCAACAAGGAAACATATATGCTTAACGCGATAGATGGGGGCGCGATAGAACGCATTGGAAGTTATTCAAGCTACATAATTTCATAGTATTTAATGCGGGAATCTCTCCAATAAAAAAGCAAGGAGTACTCATATGCTCCCTGCTTTTATTTGGTTTTGTAAATGTATGCCTGTCAGTCCTGCGAATACGGCAGCAGCGCAACGTGCCTCGCGCGCTTTATTGCCATAGCGAGCAGCCTCTGGTGCTTCGCGCATACGCCCGACGTGCGCCTCGGCTGTATCTTGCCGCGCTCCGTCAGAAAACGCTTAAGCTTCATCGTATCCTTATAATCTATGTCTTTCGATTTATCGGCACAAAACGCACAGATCTTGCGTTTCGGCCTCATTCTGTGCATCCTTTTTTGCTGCATCTTGTCTTTATCGTCGCTGTTCATTGTTTACTCCTTATTCAATTTAACGCTTATCTTCAAGCGGCCTTAGAATGGCATCTGCTCGTCGTCCAGCGGCTCGAAGTCGCTCTCGTCCCCGAAAAGCCCCGCGTCGTCAGGCGGCGGCGGAGCGTCCATGCGGGGAGAAGAACCCCCTTCGCCCTTGGGCGTCAAAAATTCCACGTCATCGGCGATTATCTCGGTCACATAGCGTCTCTCGCCGTTATTTGCTTCGTAGCTTCTCGTCTGTATCCTTCCCGAAACTCCAACCTTCCTGCCCTTGCTCAAAAACTTCGAGCAATTTTCGGCAAGCCCTCTCCAAGTTACGACGGGTATGAAATCCGCCT
>CAZJOS010000367.1:0-1918 GCA_964547655.1 uncultured Christensenellaceae bacterium | reverse complement strand
AGGGCTATGGGAGAGCCGGGGTAAACTTCACGCTTAAATCGCTGGGCGCGCCCGCAGCAAGGGGCAGTGAGGGCGACGTGCTAAGGGTACTTAATAAGGAGATAAGCCTCGATGAATACGAGGCTCTGAAGGGCGCGGTCAAGGCGATAGGCGTGACGGAGAGGTTCGCCGACGTTATAAAGACATTTGGCGTATCCGAAGGCGAGACGCCGGCGGGTTTTCGTATCGAGAGTTACCTCGAAGCAGACGGGCTGCTGCTCGTCGATCTCGTGCGCGATATAAGCCGCGACAAAGACGGTATGAAGCGCCCGACAAAGACGGTCTTCTCAGCCGACTCGGCGAACCCGTACGAGGTGGCGCCGATATCGGCGTTGCTCGGGAACCTGACGTGCAACCCGGGTATAGTGTACGACTTGTTCATCAACAATTCTAAGGCAAACGTGGGCGGAAAGTTCAAGACAATAGAAGAGGTAATGACGGAGATAGGAAGGGTGCTGGGCCCCGGCTGCGATATAAGCGTAGAGCTTAATAACCCGTTTGAGCAGGATATGGGTAAGATACTCGACGAGTGCGAGAAGTTCAAGGAAATATTGACGAAGTACCGTCTCGTGGTAAAGGTGCCGCATATGGGGCCGGTCAATCCGAGCAACGTAAACGAACTGCTGACGGGCGACAAGAAGTTCAGCGTAAGGTACGACCAGCCGGCTACGGAAGACGCCTTCAGGAGCCACAACCTTGCTTTGAGGCTACGTGAGCACGGCTACAGGATAAACTACACGCTGATGTTCGACCCGTACCAGACGGCGCTTGCGCTGCAGGCCAAGCCCGCGTTTATCAACAGCTTTGTGCGGCACAGGATGAAACAGTCGGAGCAGATGAAAAACTATCTCGCATATTTCGAGATATCGAAAGACATAAAGCACCTCGAAGACCTGCGCAGCTTTATGATGAGTTCAGACCTTTTAAGCAAAAACGAAGGCAATGCTGACTTGATCAAGGTGAAGCAGTTTGCGGAGGAACTAATCAGATACAGGAAGATAGATGAACACGAGGGCGGCGACGGGCTCGACTCGGCAAGGCATAACCTCCGGATGTTAAAGCAGAACAACCTGCCGGATACACGGCTCATAATCTGCAGCATGGAAGGCCCGCTCAACTACCCTGATATAGACAAGATGGCCAGCGAGCCCGAGTTTGCGGACGTAATAGACCGCCTCGTTATAACGGCCGAGCCGGGGTACTTAGCGCGGTTCACGTCTTCGAACCACGTAGTATCGTATCAGAGGAGATTCATGAACGCCGTACAGGGCGCGTAACGTTTTGAGAAATATAGAGGAGGTCAAAGAATGAAGAACGAGAGATTGAAGGGTATCATTGCTCCTATAACGACGCCGTTTACAAAGACGGGAGAAGTGGACTATGCCGGCCTTAAGAAGAACATGGACTTCTACGCGAAGTCGGGCATACAGGGTTACCTCGCGCTTGGCTCTAACGGCGAGAACAAGAGCCTCACCAACGACGAAAAGGTAAAGGTTTTAAAGACCATAATAGACAACAAGGCAAAAGAGCAGTTCGTCATGGCGGGATGCATATTCGAGTCGACGCACGAGACGATATTGTTTGCCAAAGAATACGAGAAGCTGGGAGCGGATTTCATAACGCTGCTGCCTCCGTCGTATTTCAAAAAGCAGATGACGGAGCCGGTGCTCATCAGGTATTTCAACGACGTCGCGAACTCCATCAATACGCCGTGCCTTATGTACAACGCTCCGCAGTTCTGCGGAGGCACCGAGCTTTCGGTAAACCTCGTAAAGGAATGCGCGAAGAACCCCAACATCGTGGGTATGAAAGACTCGTCGAAAGGCAACATAGAGAGCTTCCTGTTCGCGGTGAGGGACCAGATATGCGTCATGGCGGG
>CAZJOS010000366.1:0-1925 GCA_964547655.1 uncultured Christensenellaceae bacterium | reverse complement strand
TACTGCCCTAAAAAAAGACCTTATCTTCCGATAAGGTCATCCGGGCAAATCGTTTATCACTACGTTGTCCTCTCCGTCTATTTCCGAAACACGAACGCTTATCACTTCGCTCCTTGAAGTGGGAATATTCTTGCCAACATAGTCCGCGCGTATAGGCAGCTCCCTGTGCCCCCTGTCAACGACGACTGCAAGCTGTATATAGTCGGGCCGCCCTAAGTCCATCAACGCGTCGAGCGCCGCCCTTACGGTGCGTCCGGTATAGATAACGTCGTCGCAGAGCACTATCGTCTTTTTGTTTATATCGAAGTAGATCTCAGTTCCGTTTATTATAGGGTGATCCGAGAGCAGCGAAAGGTCGTCGCGGTAAAACGTGATATCGAGCATCCCTATATCGACCTTTACCCCTTCGAATTCCTCTATATATTTCGCTATGCGTTTTGAAATGGGAACGCCGCGCCGGTGTATGCCTATAAGCGCAAGATCCTGCGCGCCGTCGTTCTTCTCGATTATCTCGTGCGCTATGCGCTTTAGAGCGCGCTCCAAGCCTATGCCATCCATTATAAGCGCTTTATCCATTGGCCGCCTCCTTCTTCCTTGTTTACAGGCATCAAAAAAGCCTTGCCGTTCGGCAAGGCTAAAAATCTTTAGTCAAAACTAACCAGCGTACCTTGCCGGACTCTCCTGGTCCGAATTAAAGGATGCTTAATTCTTGTATAAAACAATAGCACAATAAAAATAGTTTGTCCAGAACAAATTACAATTATATAATAAATGTTGTTAACATGCGCTTTTTTTGATACAATCCCCATGGCTGCTAAACGCAGATCAAAGAATCAACGGCGGGTCTTTTATGATTTCACTTCGCGATATCGAATGCTTTATACTGGATATGGACGGAACGATATATTTGAGCGAACGTCTCCTCCCGGGAGCCAAAGAGCTTCTTGCACTCCTTGGCGAGCGAAAAATACCGTACTACTTTTTTACCAACAATTCTTCAAAATCTGCGGATGACTATATAGATAAACTGCAAAAACTGGGTCTCGGCAATTATTCAAGGCGCAGTCTCATAACTTCTTCAGACGTTATTGCGGAATATATAATAAATACATACGGGAAACACGCGAAATCGTATGTTGTTGGGACTCCGGAATTCCTTGAGCAGCTTGGCAAAGAGGGTATTGATTGCATATCGGAAGGTATGCCCGATTGCCTTGTCGTCGGGTTCGATACTACTCTTACGTACGAGAAGGCAAATCATGCCGTAGAGTTGATACGGGAAGGCGTGCCCTTCCTCGCTGCTAACATGGACGCTGTCTGCCCGCTTGACGGCGGGAAAGTGCTTGTAGACTGCGGAAGCATATGCGCCATGCTGACTCACGCGACAGGAGTCAAGCCAAAATTTTTCGGCAAGCCGTTTGCCGAGACCGCTGAATATATACGCAAAATAACGAATATCCCGCTCAGCAAGACGGCAATAGTCGGAGACCGGCTGTATACCGATATGCGCTTTGCGGATGACAACGGCATGTGCGCCATTGGGCTTTTGTCGGGCGAGATGACGAGAGAAGATATAGAAAAGAGCGATATAAACATAGATTATCTGTTTGAGAACGCGCTCGGTCTATATAATGAACTGATTAAATGACCTTGTTCGAAATATTATTTGATATACGATAGGAGTAAGTTATGAAAGCTGTATTGGTAAACGGAAGCCCGAGAAAAAACGGCAACACATTTCTTATGCTGTCCATTGTAATTAAAGAGCTTGAGGCAAGGGGAATAAAAACGGGATTGATCCATGCCGGAGACAGGAATATCCACGGGTGCACAGCATGCGGCGCATGCAGGAAGAGCGCTGCGGCCCGCTGCGCTTACAACGACGATATAGTCAACGAAGCTATCGAGGCTATAAAAGACGCCGA
>CAZJOS010000365.1:0-1941 GCA_964547655.1 uncultured Christensenellaceae bacterium | reverse complement strand
AAGCTTGACAATATACCGCTCTCCCTCTCCGGTATACGTTGCATCTTTGCCGGTAGTTATCTGATAATTGCTGTATACGAACGGACACGACGACGGGTCTCCAAGCCCCGGTGTCGCAGTCACCGTATCTCCCTGTATGTCTCCATTGGCGATGATCGGAAGCACTATCGTCATATTTTTCCCGCCGTCCAGCGATACGGGCGTATATCCGTCGCTGTAAGACTTGTTATCCATGTCTGCGTCTTTATACTCGTTGTCTATCGTAAATGTTACCCCGGCCGCATACGCCGTTGCAGGCAATATTAATATCAGCGCCAGCGCCGCGAGCAGCACGCTTATCCTTTTCATGATCTGTCCTCCTTAAGTCTTCCGTACTCCAATTTGACTTTTCTGTCCGTTTTCAGCCTGCCTGCCGCATTTACGCCGAACGACAGCAAAGTATAATTTCCATATTTCAATATCGCGTTTAACGTGCCGGTAAGCTGCTTTGCATCCCTCTCGGGCAGAGCAGCCTCCGCCTCATACAGCAGCAGTATCTTCGGCTGTGCTATGAGCGCCCGCGCTACCAAAGCGGCGCGCTTTTCATACGCCGAGAGATGCGCGGGAAAGGCGTGCGCTATATGCAGTATCCCGAGAGTCTTCAGCAGTTCTTTGACTTCTTTATCCCGCTTCATCGCGGGTACCCCCCGTGCTGCGAGCGGAAGCGACACGTTTTCCAGCACGCTGAGCCGCTCCATAAGCCCCGGCTCCCGGCTGATGATCCCGATGTTCCGGTTTCTGAAAACAGCGGCTTCGCCCTCGCTCATTTCGTGCACCGCCTTTTCCAGCACAAAAATCTTCCCGGCGCTGGGCGGCTCCATTCCCGCTATCAGGCGCATAAGCGTGCCCTTGCCGCTGCCGGGAGGCCCGCATATTGCTACGCGTTCATTCTCGCATATACTGAGGCTTAAGCCGCTTAAAGCCCGGCGTTTGCCCTGCGCCATCTTTACAGCATTCTCTATTCTTATTATTTCTTTCATTCCTTCCTCCGAAAAAGCCTGTGAGCGAAGGTATTCATCTCACGACCGTAAGCACGCCCGCGTCCATTTCGCATACCGTGTCGCAGAGTTCGTCTATATCCACCTGGTTATGGCTCGCGAGTATTATTGTCTTGCCCTGGCCGCGCAGCCCCTTTATAAATTCGCGCATTTCCTTCACGCCGCTCTTGTCGAGGCCGTTAAGCGGCTCGTCGAGTATGAGTATGGACGGGTCTTCCATTATTGCCTGCGCTATGCCGAGGCGCTGGCGCATGCCAAGCGAATATTTACCCACGGGTTTCTTCATGGAAGGGTCGAGCCCTACGCGCCGTATCGTCTGCCGTATGGTGTCGCTGCCTATCTTCTTATTGAGCGACGCTAGTATCTGAAGATTTTTTATGCCCGATACTCCCGGCAGGAAACCCGGCGTTTCGATTATTATGCCTATATCGTCCGGGAAGTCGCAGTCTTTCCCTACCTGCTTATAGTTTACGAATACCTTACCTTTAGACGGCAGCAGAAAGCCGCAGATGCATTTCATGAGCACGGTCTTTCCGCTTCCGTTGTTACCTACGATGCCGTGTATCTTGCCCTCTTCGAAGTCATGGGAAACGTCAATAAGCACTGTTTCCTCCCCAAACCGCTTTGTCAAGTTTTGAACACTGATCGCTATGTTTAATGCGGAATGCGGAATGCGGAATGCGGAATTCTTGTTCAATGCGGAATTCGGAATGCTTAATTCGGAATCCTTGTTTAATGCGGAATTCGGAATGCTTAATTCGTAATTATCTTTGCGTTTTCCATTGCCGCCGATATTTGTTCTACTCTTTAATGCAATAGCGTTGTTTTTATCTTTTTCCTTCATTTTTAACTCCTGATTCTTCATTCTTGACTCCTGATTCAACATTACGCATTCCTAATTACG
>CAZJOS010000364.1:0-1996 GCA_964547655.1 uncultured Christensenellaceae bacterium | reverse complement strand
CAAATAGCTCTCATATATGTTATAATAATGTAATCAGGTTTATATAATACAATAACTTGGGGAGGAATCTATGCCGCATCTTTCAAGGTGTTTCTCGGGGTTTGTGTTTTTGTATGTAGTTATTGCGGGACTCTTATTTCAGGCTGTAACGATTTTATCAGTGTGTTTCCCGAGATTTTTTACGATGCAGATATCGCCGGGAGAAATTATTATGGTCCCAATACGGCTGATAAGCTTTTTTATTATCTTCCTGCCTCCTCTTATCTTTATCGGTGCGCGCAGATATCCGTTTTTAAAACTGCTCCGCGTAAATACATTTTCCTTAAAGCACCTTTGGTACACTATCGGAATATCCGTTTGTTTATTTCTGTTTATACGCATGCTCATTCTTATGATATCCGGGCCGTTCCGACGCCCTTTCCTTTGCTGCGCGCGTACATGCGCTTTACTTCCGCGACCCCTTCATGCAAAGGCCTGAATGCCCCGCAGCCAAGAGCGCCGCCGTCTTCGCCGCGCGCGACGACGAACAGCGAGCGCGGAGCGCGAACGTCGTTTGGATCGAACGAAGCCCTGCCGTTTCGCCCGGTTACGCTCTGAAGCGTATTTGAAAGCTCGTCCATAAGCGCCAGAGCGTCGGGAGTCTCCGGGTCTTCTTCAAATATAAATAAGTTCCCCGCCACGTTCCATTGATCAGGGCCCTTCCTTGTCTGAATGCTTCTTTTTGCGGGTGTATATCTTGCCGCTTTGCTTTACCTTTGTTACGGGCTTAAGCGTCCACGTCTGGCGCAGCGACCTGTATAATTGTTTATTTGATCTTATCTGTTTCAACTAAGTCCTCCGATGGTCAAAACTCAAGCTCGAAATACGGCTCGTTCGCAAATCCCGTGTCCTCGTACTGCACATAACCGTTGTGTACGAAACCGCACTTTTTCATCATGTTTTGCGACGCGGCGTTTTGCGGGTGTGCGGAACCGAAGACGTAAGACGCTTTGCCCGTTTGCTTTAGCCAGTTTATATAAGCCTTTACGGCCTCGGTCGCGTAGCCCTTGCCCCACGCCGTTTTCACGAGATGGATGATTACCTCGACTTTAAGCGGGTCGTCATCGTCCAATTTGCCGCCGCATATGCCTACGAGCGTGCCGCCTTTCTTTAAAGCGAGCGCGAATACCGCGTTGCCGTGTTTCTCGTATTGCCCGCGGTCGTACGCTATTATTTTAGGTATCCTCTCTCTTTTTATTGCGCCGCCGCAGAAACGCATGGTTTCGGGGTCGCACCAGATGCCGAAAAGAGCGTCCTCGTCGGTTGGTTCCATAAGCCTGAAAGCGAGCCTATCCGATTCAAGTATATTCATTATGCCTGCAGAAACTCTCCTGTCTTTTGAGCCGCGAGGCGTATCCTGTCTTCGTTCTGTACGAGCGCCATGCGCACATATCCGCAGCCCCCGCTGCCGAATGCGCTGCCCGGCACTACTATCACGCCCGTTTTCTGCGCGAGCTGTTTGCTGAAAACTATGTCGTTATTATCGAACTTTTCGGGTATCTTCGCCCATACGAACATAGTAGCCATTGGGCGCTCTATGCTCCAGCCCGAGAGCGCAAAGCTTTCTATAAATACGTCCCTTCGCCTCTCGTATTCCTTTGCGGTGTTTTTAACGATATCGGGATTGCTGTTTAAAGCGCATACGCCCGCTTTCTGTATAGGAAGGAAAACGCCGAAATCGGTATTAGACTTGAATTGCTTGAGCATGCCTATGTATTGTTTGTTGCCGAAGCAGAAACCGAGCCTTGCGCCCGCGAACCCGAACGATTTTGAAAGCGAGTTGAACTCGGCGCCGACTTCCCTCGCGCCTTCGTATTTAAGGAAGCTGCCTATCTTGAGGCCGTCAAACGTCAAGTCGCTGTAGGCGTTGTCGTGTATCACGAATATATCGTTTTTACGCGAGAACTCTATAAGCTCATGATAAAACGAATCGGGAGCGACTGCCGTAGTGGGGTTG
>CAZJOS010000363.1:0-2014 GCA_964547655.1 uncultured Christensenellaceae bacterium | reverse complement strand
GCGGTTTGGAAAAAGGTTATATCAAGGTGCTCGAGGGCATAGGCAGGAAGACGCTCGTGCATGGAAGCAATACGCTTCTCGCGGAGTTCAAGCTTGACGGAGGTTGTACTCTGCCCATGCACAGCCACCCGCAGGAGCAGACAGGTTATCTCGTTTCCGGGCATATGGCGCTGACTATCGGCGGCATAGAGCACGACCTTAATAAAGGCGACGCCTGGATAGTGCCGGGGGGAGTAGAGCACGGCGCAAAGGTATTTGAGGATTCCATTGCGATCGAGGTATTCTCGCCGTTAAGGGAAGATTACCTGCCGTAAGAGATTATAAAGGCAACTCGGGAAAATTACTTCTTAACACCTTTAGGAAGACGAAAGTACGGTATCGTTTCACCCGTTACTATAATATAACATATTCGATAATATAAGCTTGCTTTAATAGTAATGGGGCATCCGAAAAGCTCTGAATGGGAGAAGGAGTAGAAACGCAGCAAGGGCAATCAGGGAGTCAGGGTTGTTCGCCGGCGGGCGGTATGCAAAAGTTATACAGCCATAGCCATGCACTGTTCGCTAAAATAAAGCGAATATGATATAATACATACGATAAAAGCCGCCTGAAATGTTTTCGCAAACGACCAGTATTTATACTTTTAGGGAAAGTCCGCAAAATCGATGCATATCAAACTATTTGGAGGTATCGTTATGGTTTGGTTTTTGCTGCTGCTAATAATGAATTTTATAATATCATGGCATAATTCAGTAGCCGTAGGCCGTATGTGGTCAGAGTCTCGGGTGATCGGGGGATCGATGAGAACGCTCGCCATAGCCGGATATATCATGGCTGTTGCGGGATTCACTATGGTGTACGGATGTATTTTGCTGTTGATCGCGCCATATATCATTACGCTGTTTTCATCGGATTTTCCTGTAAAAGAACTGATATCGCTGACAAGCGACATGCTGTATGTTTTAATAATCACATTTATTATCCCTTCCGGGTTTATTATTTGGTTCAACAGCGCCGTAAATTTTTGGCGAAGAAAAACACTGGCAAACGGTTTGGTTTTTGCGTGGAATACATACGCTCAACTGCGAAACACAATAAATGCCGCAAGGCATCTCCCCAGTGCAATCGGCCGGATAGCGAAAGCACTTTTTGGTGGCAGAGGAAGGAAGAAAGGTAATGCTGCGGTCATTCTTCTTGCTGTTTTTATTTTGATATTAGCAGCTTGCGGGGGATGGTTTACGGCATCCGCAATCATGAAGAAAGCCGATCGGGAGTATGACGGGCTAGCGGAGTTTGAAACCTCTGATTAAGCCATTGTTTTCTTGCTCTCAAATAATAAGCATTTGTTCTATCAATACACAAGCCAAAAAGGGGCCCCAAAAGAGCTCCAAAGCTTTTTGGGGAGAAGGAGGGGCAACGGAGAGAACAAAAATCCCCGGTACTCATATACCGGGGATTTGACGGAGCGGAGTTTGCTCCGACGTGGTGCGAGGAAGGGGACTTCCCTCCGGGCCGTCTCGGGGCGCTTCATCTGCACACGGGCAGCGCGCCGCTCGCTTCAAGTCCCCTTCTATTTACATGAATAAAAGAAATGCCTATGCTTCACATAGACATTTCTTTTATTGGTGCGAGGAAGGGGACTTGAACCCCTACGGTATAACCATACGCCCCTCAAACGTACGCGTCTGCCAGTTCCGCCACCCTCGCATATTTACGCCCCAAAAAGTCATTAACTTTTGGACCCCAAATTTTCCGCCGCAAATGTGATTATAACATATGGCGCCGGAATGTCAAGAACGGCTTTGTGCATTTAAATACAATAATAATTTACAGTATGGCAAAATATTTCACATGTTTAACGAGCTGTTTAAAACACGGAAATCTATTATCGATTGCATCACAGAGGGCTATAGATTATAATCGTAATACGGTTAGGATAATATTATGAGAACAGTTGATAGTAAAACAATTGAACAGGCCGTACGCGATCTTTTTTTAGATGCGAGCCGTATGC
>CAZJOS010000362.1:0-2019 GCA_964547655.1 uncultured Christensenellaceae bacterium | reverse complement strand
TATTTTAGCATATTTAAAATATGTTTTGTACCCACAGGCCAGGCGAACATATAAAATAAAAGGATGCCGGGGGAGGCATCCTGTATCATCTATGAAACTCTCTTATCCTTTTCGTATGTTTTTCAGCATTTGGGGCCGCATCCGCAGCCGAAACCTCCAAATCCGCTTCCGCCGCAGCAGCACAGCAGCAGTATCGGCAGCAAACACCCGAGGCCGCCGCCTCCAAAACCGCCTGCGCCGGGCCCGGGCCCGCAGCCGGTATCGCACCCGCAGCCTCCGAATCCGTTTCCGCAGCAGCAAAGAAGGAGAAGTATAGGCCACATAGAATTGCCGCCTCCGAAGAAACCGTCCATTTAAATACCCCCTTTCCATTGACTATAGTTCACTATATGACGATACAGGAATATTGGTTACATGAATCCTGATATTTAGTTTGCCGGACATTTTTTGCCCGTACATAATATAAATATTAGTAATAGATTTTATTAGCCGGTGATCTTATGGATATTTCTGAAACGTTCAAGGCGCTGGGAGACGAAACAAGATTAAGGATATTGAACCTTGTCTCGAAACATGAACTTTGCGTTTGCATAATCGAAGAGACGCTCGGGCTCCTGCAGCCGAATGCTTCCAAGCACTTAAGCAGGCTCAAACAATCAGGCATAATAAGCTGCAGGAAGGTATCGCAATGGTGCTTTTTCAGCATGAATGAAAATTACAGGAGCGAATGCGGCAAGCTGTTCGAGTTTCTTGAAGGGGTATGGGCAAAGGGAAGCAGGTACATAAAGGATCTGAAAAAGCTGGAGTATCTTATGAAGTCGAGCGATTGTTGTGAGAGATTGCTGCAAAGGGCGCAAAAAGACGGATAGGTTGAAATGGCAGCGCCCTGATGTTAGAATTACTGCATCATGGAGACGAAGCTTACGGTTCAAAACGGCGCGGACAGGCTGGACAAGTATCTAGCAGAGAACATGCCCCTTTCGCGTTCGAGGATAAAGAACGCCATACTTTCGGGAGAAGTGAGGGTAAACGGAAACACCACGAAACCCGGAGACAAACTGAAACCGGGCGATTCCGTTACTGTGCGCCTTGACGAGCCCAAAGAAGCTTCAGCATTGCCCGAAAATATACCTATAGACATCGTTTACGAAGATCCGCATATAGCCGTTATCAACAAACCGCAGGGCATGGTCGTTCACCCCGCGCCGGGAAATATAAGGGGCACTATGGTGGGCGCGCTGCTGTACCATATCAAAGACCTTTCGGGCATAGGCGGCGAGATGCGGCCGGGCATAGTGCACCGGCTCGATAAAGACACTTCGGGGCTGCTCGTCGTGGCTAAAAACGACGACGCTCACTTATCGCTCTCGAAGCAGATAGCGGAGAGGAGCGCCAAAAGGATTTATGCCGCTATAGTGCACGGCAACATTCACGAAGACGAGCTTACCATAGATAAACCTGTAGGGCGGAGCCGCCGCGACCGCAAAAAGATGGCAATAGACGCAGGCGGGCGCAGCGCCGTCACGCATATAAAAGTGCTCGAAAGGTTCGGTGAATTCACCTACATAGAGGCGTCGCTCGAGACGGGGCGCACCCACCAGATACGGGTGCACATGGCCAGCATAGGAAGGCCGGTAGCCGGCGATGCGGTCTACGGCCCGGGGAAACCGAAGCTGCATGAAAACGGCCAGCTGCTGCACGCAAAGGAACTACACCTGACACACCCCGTAACGGGCGAAGAGATGGTATTCCGCGCGCCGCTGCCCGATTATTTTAAAAAAGCGCTTCGGATACTGCGTGAAAAATAAAAAACAGGACCGTGATTAATTACGCACGATAAGCAAATCTTTTACCGTGGCTTGTTGACTTTTATACCGGCTGTGACTATAATACAGTATGTGTAAAAAAAGCTCCCATTGTCGGGCTTGACCGTTTAAAATTTTTAAGCGGCAATCCCATTGGAGTATGGGAGGGAGGGTAATCAGTGGCTGAAATACGTGTCGGGGAAAACGAATCGTT
>CAZJOS010000361.1:0-2024 GCA_964547655.1 uncultured Christensenellaceae bacterium | reverse complement strand
AATAAACGCGGGTATCAATTCAGGGGATTATATACTTGAGAAAAAGCTGGTCTGAAATTATTTAGGGGTGTATATGAAAAAAAACAAATTATTATTTTAATAACGGCTCTGGCAATTTTACTGGCAGTCTGCTGGCTTGGGAGCGTATATGCCGCTGCCGCAAAAGAAAAAGCTTCATTCTACGAGCTTCATCCGGATAAAGAGAACAGGCTGGGAAGGGTCCCTCAAAAAATTGAACTTGAAAGCAATCTAGTTACCGGATATACGATTAACTTCCAGGATTACACGTTTACGCTGTCCGGTTATGATAACGCTGCTATTGAAAATATGCATAATTCCGATACCGGTTCCATTTACTCCGTTAATAAAGAAAAGATGATCTATTTCAAAGAGTGGGTCACGATGCTCATAGGCTCCAATATTTTTCGTGACGATCCCGAACTGTTGGCTGAAATCGAGAAAGTTACCGGCAGAGACATTGATACATTTTATGACTATTGGGAAGCTTCATTTTTCTGCACTCCGGATGATTATACAATGTTTGACGCGGAAAAAAACAAAATTGTCAGCATGTTGTTAGAATATAAAAACAAAAATATGGGCGATACTTGCTATCGATTCGATAACGAAATTATCAAAGGATTTATTTGCGCTAGAATCCCTGCGGGAGATCCGGATGATTCCTTTATAAATGTATTCTTTTCTAATTGCGATGTGCCCGATACCACGGATATACCTAACTCTTTCTATATAATAACTTTTACGTCTTTTTCAATCGATGAGGTCAAAGAAATGCTGGGCACGATAGAGTTCGACGGCAGCAATACCAATCAATAAATCAGAGGAATATAATAATGTCCAAACCGATGAAGAAAACTAACGTCATGCGCGTGCTCGATACGCACGGCATAGCATATTAAGAATACGAATACGACAGCAGCGACAACATGATAGACGGCGTAACCGTGGCGAATATGATAGGACAGGACCCGGACAGGGTTTTCAAAACGCTCGTTACCGTCTCAAAGAATCGAATAAACTACGTCTTCGTGCTGCCCGTAAACAAAGAACTCGATTTAAAAGATTTATTCTTCTATAAGTATATCGCCCTTTAATACCGTTACCGCCTGTCCGTAGATGGATATCCTCTCATCCTCCACAGTCAGGCTAAGCTCTCCTCCGCGCTCCGATATCTGCTTCGCTTTCAGCTCTCTCTTTCCCAGCTTTTTCGCCCAGTAAGGCCCCATGCAGCAGTGCGCCGAGCCCGTTACCGGGTCTTCGTCTATCCCTAGCGCCGGGAAAAAGCACCTCGAAACAAAATCTATATCTTTATCGTCAGCTGCCGCGGTAACGATAACGCCGCGGGTAGTCATCATCTTCATCAGCCCGAAATCGGGCTCCAGGTTTTTGACCGTCTTCTGATCTTCCACCTCTACGATGTAGTCCATCCTGTTTTTGCCCACATATTTGAACGGCACCCCGAGGCTCTCTCGCAGCTGGTTCGGCGCCTCCGTCTCCTCGTCCAGCTCGAGGGGAAAATCGAGTTCGATAAGAATGCCCCTTTTTTTTGCGCCAAGCAGCCCGCTCCGCGTATGAAAGGTTATCTCGTTGTCTTTGCACAGCCTTTCTTCCCATAACAGGTGTGCGCTCGCCAGCGTTGCGTGCCCGCATAGCTCCACCTCCTGCCTGGGCGTAAACCACCGCAGCATATAGCCGTCAAACGCTTTTAAGAGAAACGCCGTCTCCGACAGGTTCATCTCGGAGGCAACGCTTTGCATCCATGCGTTGGGCTTTGCCGAATCGAGCACGCACACCCCCGCGGGGTTGCCGCCGAAAGGCTTGTCTGTAAACGCGTCAACTATATATATCTCCACTTGTTTCACCTCGAACAAACGTAATGATTGCTTATAAAATAATTGCTTAATGAACTAATATTATAATATATTCCCGTATTATTAGCAATTCATTATAAAAAGTCTTTATGTTTTATGAAACCGGCATTTCCCTTAAGGCAACTTTTACCC
>CAZJOS010000360.1:0-2028 GCA_964547655.1 uncultured Christensenellaceae bacterium | reverse complement strand
CCGACCTTATAGGCATACCGCACAGGATAACCGCGGGGCGCCGTGCGGCGGAAGGAATAGTTGAATACAAACCGAGAAAGTCGGCCGAGGCGGAAGAACTGAGCGTTGACGAGGCGGTAAAAAAGATAACGGAATCCGCGGGAAAAAGCAGATAGAAAAGTGTTGAAGAGCATCCCGACCACTGCAGCTTTCCCAAACGGGGCCGGTTTTTGCCTGCGCGGGTAAACGAAAACAGAGGAAAAAAGCATACACTCTTTTCTCCTTATGAGCCGCTGTCGGTTTTAAAGATATTTTCGGGTATTTACGCTATATACCGAGGAAGCTTCCGACCACTGCCGCAGTAATTATTCCTGCTATCAATGTAAGGCCGACCCCGATTGCCAGCAGCAGCAGCTGCAGTTTACACAGGTTCGCCTTGCTTGGCTTTGTACCTGAACCGAGACCCCATACAAACTACATGATAAGTTTACTTTCATAATGTCGAAAAATCAACTTTTTTGAATTAATAACATTATGACCTGGGCGCGTTTTATGCCGATTTTTATACATAAGATATTATTCAGGTATAAATCTGTCTTTTTCGGGAATTGCAATTATGGATAATTATTGATATAATAACCATATATTCATGGAGGTGAATCAAATGCATTATTATGACAGCGGACCTAATGCTATAGGGGTGATAATCGGGCTTGGGATTGCGGTAGGGCTTGCTTTTATCCCCGCAAACATAGCGAGAAACAAGGGGTATAGTTACGGCGGGTTTTGGGTGTTCGGCTTCTTCTTTTTCATTATTGCCCTTATAGTGTCGTTATGTCTTTCGGATAAAACGATACAATATTATCCGTCTGCATATCAGCAGCCGTATCAGCAGCCTTATCAGCCACCGTACCAGCAGCAGCCCGCGCAGGGGGTATGCCCCAATTGCGGGAACAGTGTACCGGGAGATTCTGCGTTCTGCCCGAAATGCGGGACAAAAATCAAATAATATTTGTAGTACTTCAATAGTTAAAAAGTTTGAAGACAGGTTGGATTCATAAACAGCCTCCGTCTATTGTAATGAAATACGCTTTTTGATATAATGCCGTATATATTCCGGAGGTAAGTTTTATGGCTAACGATGCACCTTTCTGGGCATGGATAATTTATATCGGGATTTTTGTAGGGCTTGCTTTTATCCCCGCAACCATAGCGAGAAACAAGGGGTACAGCTACGGCGGGTTTTGGGCGTTCGGTTTCTTCTTTTTCATTATTGCCCTGATAGTGTCGCTGTGTCTTTCAGATAAAACATATCCGCAATACTATAATCAGCCGTATCAACCGTATGGGCAGCCATACCAGCAGCCTTATCAGCCTCCGTACCAACAGCAATCCGCGCAGGGGGTATGCCCGAATTGTGGGAACAGCGTGTCGGAAGATGCTCTGTTCTGCCCGAAATGCGGTATTAGAAACAAATAAAACTTGTGGTCTTTTAAGGAAAAAAGCCTGGGGACTGGTTGGATTTATAAGCAGTATCTGACTATTGTAATGAAATATGTATTGAGATAATGGCAGCATATATTTGGAGGTTGATTTATGAGTCATTACGTTGATGTTGATGTATACGATTATGCATGGATAGTTGTATTAATATGGATCGTTATCCTCGGGATAAACATAGGCCTTGCGTTCGTCGTGGCGAATCTGGCAAGAAAGAAAGGGTACAGCTACGGCGGATTCTGGGCGCTTAGTTTTTTCGCCGGCTTCGTAATACCCCTTATAGTTGTATTAGTATTAGATGATAGAACCGTCCCGCCGTATCAGCAGTATTATCGGCCGCCGTACGGACAGCCGTATCAGCAGCCTTATCAGCCGCCGTATCAGCCGCCGTACCAGCAACCTGCTCAATCGCCGTGCCCCAATTGTGGGAACAATGCACTGGGAGACGCAGTGTTCTGCCCGAAATGCGGAACAAAGATCAAATAAGTGCTGATAAAACGTTTCAAGCCCTTCCGGGGGTTAGTTTATTTCAGCCGTTCAATCAGCCAG
>CAZJOS010000359.1:0-2032 GCA_964547655.1 uncultured Christensenellaceae bacterium | reverse complement strand
CGGCGGTATAAGCGAATTCGACTGTTTTGAAGAAGTGCCCTACGCGGGATAAAAAAGATAATTTCGGGAGTGCTATATGAGAAAAACGCGTTGTAAATCGGTTATCATAATTGCTGTTATATCTGTATGTATTTTGCTCTCCGGATGTGAACATGTAACCGGGTCCGTTCAAATAACCACTATGTCCGAAAGCGCGGGCGAACAAAGCGCTCATCAGCCTGTTTCATCAGATAAAGCCAGCGATTTACCTGTTGTCTCGGGAGAAGTTCCACTTCCCTTGGGCATGACTGTATACGAAACGTTTTTCGCGGACCTCGACATCAACGGCGTTTCTGAAAAAATTATTGTAAGCGGCGCTACTAATGAATATGGGGAAGAAAACGTTTTTATAGTTGTATTTGACGGTAAAAAACTTATTCAGAAAGAGATAAATTGGGGTTATTTCACGTCTGCGTTTCTAACCCGCGCTCAGAGCGGAGAATACTGCGTGCTTATAAGCGTTGACCGCGCATCGGAAGATTATGTGACGGATATATGCACGTTCGATGGCATATCGCCCGTGCATAGAAGCTCCTTTGGGCATAGCATTGGCGATTCGGGTTATGTCTCCGACGTCTTAGGAACGCATGTTACACTTGAAGGCATTACAGACGCTTTGGGCACCTGGGATTTTTCCCGCGAATACCTGCTGACATACAGTTTCGATCTCGATCCCGTTACCGACTTTCTTATTACGAGAGGTTCAAAAGAGCATCTGCATACAACAAGAAAACTTCCCGTCGAGATGCTTGCTGAGGGCGCTTATAAAAAACAAACGCTCGATGAAAATACGTTGATTTATCCTGAATCCACAGATGGCAAGTCCTATTTAAAATTTAAGCTAAAAGACGGCTCGGAAGGAAGAATCCTTTTATCAGAGCCGGAACCCGATTCATATTGCAGCTTCTTTTATATCGAGGGTTTAAGCGAATATGAATACTTTGACAATATTGAATACAGAGATTAACGTATATGACAAAGCAGCATCTATGAAAAACAGTCGCTCTGTTATAATCCGTTTTTGATAAACCGAATTATCTCTTCTTCCGTCTCAAACACGTCATAATCGCCGGTGAGCTTCCCCTCGTGGTGATAGACTATGCCGTTTTTCTCGTTGCGTTCGAGGCAATCCATAAGTTCGTCTTCGCCGTATTGCTTTATGAATCGTGCGAACGCGCGTATGCGCATCTTTTCCAGCATGCCGCCGCTGCACGGGAAATCTTCGCACTCCCAGCAGCCGGCAAAGCCTTTCTCCCTGCAGCATTTATAGTTTTTACACCATTCTTTGCCGCTGCAGCCTTCGTTCCTGCACCCCGGGCAGCTCTTTTCGCCGCATACGCAGCAGGCGAGCCCGCAGTACGCGGCACCTTTCGCTCTGTCCATCAGTTAACCTCACATAATAAAAACTATAGCTGCTTTTCCCATTCCGCAAGCGTCATTACTTTAGAAAATTTCATCGCCTGCGTAACGAGTATCGCCCGGTGCAGCTCCTCCGCGGTAACGCTCCCCGCGTAGTTTGAGATGCCGAGCGTGCCCGTGGCGTCGGACAGAAACTCCACGCCGTAGCCCAGATGGAACGCCTGCCGCGCGGTCGTATCGCAGCACATCTGCGTCATATAGCCTGTTATCACTACCGTATCGCAGCCCAGTTTTTTCAGCGTGTCTTCCAGCTCCGTATCCGTAAAGCTGCCCGGGAACGTCTTGTCTGTCAGATGATCGTAATGCTTCTTCTTTATCTCGTCGTGCAGCTCCCAACCGTTCGTGCCGCGGGCGAACGACTTTGAGCCTTCGGGCGAAGAATGCTGTATTACTATAACGGGGATGCCGCGCGCGTTAGCTGCGTCTATCGCCCGAAGTATATTCGCAAAGCTTCCGCCAGGGTAGGTAACAGTCATTCCGCCGTCGAAGTATGCGTTCTGCACATCAATAACAAGCAGTGCTCTTTTCATAAAACACCTCAAAACTTTCCTATATAAGTAGCAACATCAAGATT
>CAZJOS010000358.1:0-2036 GCA_964547655.1 uncultured Christensenellaceae bacterium | reverse complement strand
TCGAAAATAATTCTTGGCGGTACGAAGAAACTTATGGCCGGGTACGCTGATAATGCGTACCCGGAAACCTTATTCGTATCTCAGCGCGTCTATCGGATTCAGGTTCGCTGCTTTGTTGGCGGGGTATATGCCGAATATCACGCCCACGAACGCGGAGAACCCTAATGCCAGCGCTATGGTGCCTATACTCATAGCCATGCCAATATCCATAGCAGTGCCTATTACCTGAAGCCCGAGGAACGACAGCCCTACGCCTATTATACCGCCCGCTACCGAAAGCACAATTGCTTCTATGAGAAACTGCGACAGTATGTCGCTCTTCTGCGCTCCTATCGCCTTTCTTACGCCTATCTCGCGCGTCCTCTCGGTAACCGATACGAGCATTATGTTCATTATGCCAATGCCGCCCACGAGCAGCGATATGGCCGCTATGCCGGAGAGCAGTATCGTCATCACGCTCATTACCTCGTTCATAACGTCGAGTATGGCGCTCTGGTTTATTATCATATAATCTTCGTCGTCTCCGAGTTCCCTTTTAAGAAAGTCGTCAGTCGCCGTTTCAGCGGCGTCTACGGTGTCGGGCGTCGTTGCCGAAACATATACGAATGTAAGCTCCTTATCGGAGAACAGCCTCTGCGCCGTGGTCAGCGGTATTATTATGGTATCGTCTTTATTGGCGAGCATGGTGCTCGATTCCTCCAGCAGCCCTACAACGGTAAAATCATACCCCTCTATTTTAAACGTGTTTCCAAGGCAGTTCTGCGTACCGAAGAGATCGTTCGCCACACTGTTGCCCACTACCGCGTTGTATGTATGCGCCTCGGAGTCTATGTCGCAGATGAACCGCCCTTCCTTTATCGCCTGCCCGGTTATATCCTGATAGACCGACGTAACTCCCTCGACGCTGTAAGGATCGCTCTCGTCGCCCGCCTTTACGTTGGTAGTCTTCGATACGACTCCGGTCACGCCCCATATGCCAGGGTCTTCCTCGAGCTTCTTCAGATCGCCGAGCGTAAGGTATGTGGGCTCTGCGCCCGAAAACCTCACCTGCAGCAGGTTTGAGCCGAGGCTCTCGATCTGCCCCGTTATCTCGCCCGTTGCTCCCTGCACTACCGATATAAGCAGCGTTACCGCGAGCACGCCTATTATTATGCCGAGCATGGTTAGGAACGAGCGCATCTTGTTGCTCTTGAGCGCCACGAACGCCATCTTCAGCGCCTGCGTGAATTTCATGCTCCCTCACCTCCCGCGCTGTCAAAATCTATAATGCCGTCAAGCATGTGAACGCGCCTCGTTGCCATCGCCGCAATGTCCTGGTCGTGCGTTATGAGGAGTATGCCCCTGCCTTCGGCGTGCAGCTCCAGTAATATGTTCATTATCTCTTTGCCCGACTTGGAGTCTAGGTTGCCCGTAGGCTCGTCGGCGAGTATAAGCGTGGGGCGCGTGGAAAGCGCCCGGGCTATCGCCACACGCTGCTGCTGCCCTCCCGAAAGCTCGGTAGGTTTGTGCGACTTGCGGTTGCCAAGCCCCACTTTTTCCAGCGACTCGTTGACCCTTACTTTCCTCTCGGATAGGGGCAGCCCCTGGTATATTAGCGGAAGTTCCACGTTGCCGTAGGCCGTAAGCCTGGGGAGCAGGTTGAACTGTTGGAATATGAACCCTATTTCCCTGTTCCTTATTCCGGCAAGCTGCTTTGGCGTATAGTCGTCGATAAGCTGCCCGTTAAGCCTGTATTCGCCCCCGTCCGCAAGGTCGAGGCATCCTATTATATTCATCAGCGTAGACTTGCCGCTGCCCGACGGCCCTATAACGGCCACGAATTCCCCGTCGTTTATACTGAGATTAACTCCGTCGAGGGCGTTTACCTGCGCTTCGCCCATCTGGTATGTTTTTCTTATATCTTTAAGCTCTATCATGTCTCACTCCGAAGCGGCGGGGCTTGAGCCTGAGGTGCTGCCGGCGCCGGTATTCCTGCCGCTCACGTTGTTCATCCTGCCCCACATCTTCATCTGCTGCTCCTGAAGGCTCAGCTGCTT
>CAZJOS010000357.1:0-2060 GCA_964547655.1 uncultured Christensenellaceae bacterium | reverse complement strand
CCACCTCCTGAACGGGGTCCCCAAAAAGCCGTGAGACTTTTTGGGGCAAAGGAAAAGGAGGCTTTTCTCCGTCGCTTCGCGCCACCTCCTGAACGGGGGTCCCAAAAAGCCGTGAGATTTTTTGGGGCAGAGGAAGAGGAGGTTTAATGATGGCGGAAAATGAAGGACTACATATGCTAAAATCAGAATGTGCAGAAGGGCTGCTCTAAATAAAGGGGCAGCCTTTTAATTTACTCAAAAGGAGATATGTATGGACGAAACAAATGTTGCCGACGTTCCACAGGAGGCGACGCAGGCGGCTCCATCCGCCGCGGATTCGGGCCAGAACGCCCCCCGGAGCGGGCGCGGGAGCGGCTTCCGCAAGCGACAGGACAATAAAATACAAGTACAACCACGCCGATGAAGTCCTCGACTTATCCAAAGAAGAGGACATGCAAAGGGCGGCAGAGTATTTGAGGGAAGGGCGTTACTTCATCGAGAAGGGCAAGGAGAAGCTTTCCGGATACGAGAACGACGAAGGGTATAAGTGGCTGCGCGGCGCGGCGAAGCAGTTTGGCATGACTACGGCGGACTTAGCTAAGAAGTGGGGACCGGGACTCGAAAACAAGATAGTAGGCGATTACGCGCTTGCGCATGGGCTGAGCACTCAAGGCGCCAGAAATGAGCTGCAGGGCAACGCGGTATTCAGCGCCCTGATGAGCGAACTCGGCGAGATGAAAGCGGCAAAACGCAATGAAGACGCCATAAACGCGCAGATAGACGAACTTGTAGAGGCGAACCCCGGAATAAACATCGCTGAAGTGCCCGACGAGGTATTGAATATCGCCAAAGCGCAGGACGTACCCTTGAAGACGGCGTATGCCATCCATCAAAGCGGCATAAAGGACGCAAAGATAGCGGAGCTGGAAAAGCAGCTCGGGATAAGGGCGGCCAACGAGAAGAACGCGGGATCGTCGATGGGAGCCGTGAAGTCGCCGGCATTCGGGGGAGAACTCAACGAGGAAATGATAAAGCACATGACAAGCGCACAAAGACAGGCAAACATGCCCAAGATATTGGCGTGGATGCACAGGAAAAAAACGTAAAGGAGAATTTAGATGGCAAACTGGATACCGGAAGTATATTCGGACCTGCTGCTGATGGAGAGAGACCGCGAGGCGGTGTTCATTCCTCTTTGCAACAGGGACTACGCGGAAAAAGGGACCGCGAAAGACATACAGGCGATGGGCGACAGGGTGCACTTTACCGCGCTGCCCGACCCGACGATAAGGGAGTACACCAAGGGGCAGACGCTCACCGCGGAGAACATGAAGAACGCGACGGTGGAGATGGAGATAGACAAGGCGTATTACTTCGACGTGGAGCTCGAGGACGTGGACATGCGGCAGGGGCTTAAGGACATAGAGCCCGCGGTTGCGAAGAAGGCGAGGAAAGGGTTCGTAAAGACAGCCGACCGGTATATCGGGACGCTGTACGGCCAGTGCTTCACCACCGTGACGCAGACCGCCGTGACTTCGGCGAACATAATATCTACGATATCGGGCGGGGCGACGTATCTTTATAAGAACGACGTGCCGTATGACGAGGAGATCAACCTCGTGGTGTCGCCCGACATACTCGAGAAGATACAGATGGCGGACATACTCTTCAACACCGACAACTCTAAGACGCTCAACACCGGATGGCTCGGGCAGATGAAGAAGTTCATCAACATGCGTACATTCGTTTCGAACAATGTGCACATTGCGGGCGGCGTGAGCTACTGCATGATGTTTACCAAGGAAGCGATAGCGTTCGCGGAGCAGATACCCGTTGGGTCTATAGAGAAGCTGCGCTCGACGACGAAACTTGCGGACATCATACGCGGGCTGCATCTGTACGGCGCGAAGGTACTTAAGCCCAAAGAGCTTATATGCCTTGCATTGACGCCGGGCGAAGAGACCGTTGTAGGGTAAGACAGGCAGAAAGGAGGAAAGATAAATGGCTGATGTAGCGAGACTATTGGTAAAAGGAGCGGTATCGAGCGTTATTGCCCCCAGCGCGGGGGCGGCGCAGTTCAC
>CAZJOS010000356.1:0-2064 GCA_964547655.1 uncultured Christensenellaceae bacterium | reverse complement strand
CTCTTTCATACGGCTCATTCAACCACCCCGTCAGGCTTTGCCTGCCACCCCTCCATAGGAGGGGAATTTTCGGAACAGATGATACGGGCATTGAAAACTAGACACCTCAAACGGCTAATACCTGCTTCTTTTGCAATGTTTCGAAGGCTTTCGGGGTCAGATACCCGAGAGCTTCGTGAAGCCGCCTGTACTTGAAAAATACTTCGATATATCTATACAGGCTTTGGTACGCCTCCCGCATCGTATTGTAGCGAAGACGATTTGTCCATTCCGTCTTCAGCGCCTTGAAAAACGATTCGGCCACCGCGTTGTCATATGGGTTCCCTTTTCGGCTCATGCTGCCGACCATCTCATGCTCATCCAATAACCTGCGGTAATCATTGCTCGTGTATTGGCAGCCCCGGTCCGAATGATGGATCAGTCCTTTGGACGGGCGCTCGCGGCGTATCGCCATCCTCAACGCGTCACAGGCAAATCCAACGCACCGCAAGACAACGAGTAGTCAATTCCCCTCCCGCGGAGGGGTGCCCGCCAGGGCGGGGTGGTCATATCCGGTAATTAATACTTCCTCTTTTCCAGCGGGCTAGGATTATTATTGCAAATATTCACAAGAGAACTGCCCAGCTTTATTTCACGCACGACGACCGAAGACTCTTCAACAGACTCCGGCTTAAAGGCATGATTGTAAACCAATTGCCGCTTGATCCTTTCGAGAATATCATCGAAAGCCATAAGTTCAACATTCTTGAATAAAATGCTTTTTTGCCTGCCCGCGCCGCGGGTGTCATACTTCGCTATTCCCTTATCGTCTACAGTTATAAACATAAACTCCAGCCCCCATGGGGACCCATTAACGGGATCAGGGCTTCCTTTCCATTTGGTCCAATCTCCCACATATGAGGCCTGCAATCCGTTGCAATCCCGCATGTAACAAAATTCCCACGCGGCTGATGATGCCTTTTCATTCTTATAGAATATCGATTTTGTACTGTAAGACAGCAGCATCATAGGGTCAGCGTTCAGGCCGCGCATTGCCTGCTCCGCATGAATTTTTAGTATATTGTGGATTATATCATAGAGGAAAATATATGTAAATAATTTGACGGAATAATAAAGGCCGCGGTGAAAACCGGCGGCCTTAAAATCGTGTTTTATATTACTTCATCAGCAAAAAGTCATCTTGTGTACCCTAACAGTTCCACCGGCGGCATCACAGAAGAAAGCGTATGGCCGACAACGACCGGGATCTCTACAGCGGCCTCGACTGAATCAAACGTATTAATGAACGCCGTTTCGGGCATTGTAAACGCGCACGAAGGAATCAAAAACGCCGCAAGGCTTAAGAGCATCAATGCTTTTTTCATGGTTTACACCTCCTTTGTTGTTATTATAAACAACGTATAATTTTTTTATGTAGCGATATAGTATAAATGCCCAATGAAATACAAGGAAAATGAAAAAGACCGCTCATAGTTTTCAGCGGTCCCGATTCAAAGATTTTTAAAACGCAAGCTTTTCAGTTTTCATATCGAAAGTTTCCGCTACTTTATCGTACGTGCAGGCGCCAGCGTAGCAGTTGATGCCCATTTTAGAGCCGGGGTCTGCCTTAGCTAGCGCTTCAACGCCCTTATCGGCTATAGCGAGCCCGTAAGGCAGCGTGGCGTTGGTAAGCGCTATGGTAGACGTGCGCGGCACTGCGCCCGGCATATTGGCGACGCAGTAGTGCACCACTCCGTCAACCGTGAAAACAGGGTCGTTATGGTATGTCGGCTTCGTCGTCTCAAAGCACCCGCCCTGATCTACGGCAACGTCCACTATGACCGAGCCGGGCATACGTGCGTATGCGCTCGTATGCCCTGCCGTTTAAATCTGTACTGGAAAAAATATCGTAAACAAATCAAGCGCTTGTTTCAATTTTCCGCGTGAATATACAGAATTCATTTTGTATGATATTATTAGTATTGATAGAATAATATAACAGAAAATTCACAGCTTAAGCGCTTCAACATAATAATTTTATTAAAGAGGTGCCATATGAAAAAAGCGATTTTTATATTGATGGCA
>CAZJOS010000355.1:0-2082 GCA_964547655.1 uncultured Christensenellaceae bacterium | reverse complement strand
ATATCGCGGCATCAGCATCCGTGCTCTTCCCCGTGCCTGCGGCCTCAGCGGCCCTCGTGATGTCCGCATCCGCAGCCGCCCCCGTGCCCGTGGCCTTCATGGCCGCCGCATGCGTGACGCTCGCCGTCTGTGATCTTTACTTTGTTCATGCTTCCGCATTTGGGGCAGGCGATCTCATAGCCATGCTTCCCGCCCTCGGTGCAGGGCGCTTCTTCCCAGGTCTCCCCACAGTCCAAACATTCAAATACCCTCGGTTTCATTATAAAATTTCCTCCTTCTATCATGATAGTTTTGCCTTCTGCCAGAGCTGTCGCTATCTTTTTGCGGGCAGCGGCGAGAATGCGCTGGAACGTCGGCCTTGTAAGCCCCATCTTCCTTGCGCATTCCGCCTGGTCGTATCCTTTCATATCTTTTAAGCGTACAGCTTCCACCTCTTCGGCGCCTAAAGATATTGTTTCGCGCTCATTTTGAGTTGAAACGAATTTACAGCTGACAGGATATTCATCGATTATACCGCAGCAGCGCTTCCTCGGCATTTTTGTCCTCCAATTGAGCATATGCTCAATTTATATTATACGCGCCGTGAGGTAAATTACAACAATGAAATTTAATTTTGCGGGCAAATTGTTATATCGATATCTCCGCTGCCGGCAGCCTTCGATTCGTTCATAAAAGCGTATAAACAAGACATATTTTTTACATAAGTATATAGTGTTGTAAATACAGGTATTTATGCTATAATATTTCATAATAGTGTTTATTTTTAGTTCAGCGAGGTCATATATGAAAAGAACGTTGTTGTGCATTTTTCTTATGTTTTTCGGTGCGGTTTCTTTGGCGGCGACCATTCTCCTCTCGCTCGTAAGGTCCGAGCGCGCGGGCGGGAGCCCGGTTTTTGCGCTCGTCTTCGTCTCTATCGTGACCATAGCGGCGGCTGCCTGGTATATCAACAGAGAGCCGGACCTGCCTATGCCCGGCCAGCCTGAGGCTACCGCCCGCCAGAAGGCTTTTCTTTGGTCTGTCCGGGCTTTGGATATCCTGTGCATGCTGGTATGCTTTGCGTTTCTCGTAATGCTTTTGCTCGTTACGGGTTATTTCACCGATTGGATGCATGGCGATTTTTTACTTGCGGCGTTGGCCGTAGCGGGCATTATCGTAGCCGCGCTGAGTATAAAAGAGCCTCTTCCCATAATAACGAGGGACGTTGTAAAGGCGGCGGCGGCGCTCGTCATGGCGGTTGCGCTCGTTTTTGCATATCTTAACTACATGCCCAAATTCATGAAGGAAGACGCCATCAATAGTCTTCGGTCAAACGAGGAATTTTCACAAAAAGATGTTTTTTACCCCAGCACCATGTTTTATGGAAACGGGAGTTTCCCAAGGTGGGGCGAAGACAAATACGACGAAATCTTTGGAGCCAATCCGTTCTATGACGGGTTATATAGTTTTTATTGCCAATCGTACGGATATGATGCAAACGGCCTTCATGTTACAAAAGGATATATAACTTTTAATCCGGCAACCGGAGCATATACATACAGTCACACAGAAGATAATGACAGGACTTACGGTCCGGGCCCCGGAGAATGGCCGGAGTTCAGCTATTACTTCATGTACGATAAAGACGGGCAGCATGGCGCGGTACTGAACCTTTACTTCAGGGATTTTTATCCTATCCCGGAAGATGAGGTGACCGGAGGTAATCCGATGTTATCTGTAAGCAGCAGCGAGTGGGATGAAAAAATCGGAGACGCCTTGTATCCGCATAATTTTTCCGAAGACGAAGCGCTTCTCTTCCTTAAGAGTATAGACAGGGAAGTGCTCAGAGCTAAGCTTAAGAAACAAATAAGCGATATCGGCGCGGTCGTTGTATTTGCTAAGAATGACGACAATACCTTAGGTCTGGCTATCGTCGGCACTGAAGGCAAGACGGTAAAAGTATATTTTTTCGGCATCGAGATCGCCACGTATCAGAACGGGGCATTGATATTGAAGATATAGCAATGAAGATATAAAAGTCATACTACTTTAATAAAGGGGTAAGGAATGAAAAGAAAGTTGTTATGCATATTTTTTATGCTT
>CAZJOS010000354.1:0-2083 GCA_964547655.1 uncultured Christensenellaceae bacterium | reverse complement strand
TGGCCTCGGGTTTTTAGCGGTTTCCAGATCGTATGTGTTGCCTTTCACTGGCGGAGACCAGATGAAAGGCATGGAAGGATGGATTAGATTTGTTGGTTTTCTTGATAGAGAGAATATAAGTAATTCTTTATTAAAGATCAGCGCCAATCCCGGCGATATACTCAAGCAGCTTAAATCTTTTCAAGCCGGCAGGCATATACTCGACCAGACTAAGCCCGGCGATCGTAAATTCCGCATTCAGAGTTTGGAGCAGCTTTTGGAACGTTTCCATATTCAAACCGCCGGGTACCGGAAGCGGAACATGCGGAAACTGGTTTGGTTCAAGCACGTCAAGGTCAATATGGATATACAGGTTTGCTCTGCCCTTGCCGCGTATTACTTCTGTCACGATTTCAGGGCGCAGTTCTATATCCGAAAAAGATATGGTCTTAATGGAATATTTTTCTATATATATTCGCTCAGCAGCGTCGAGGTCGCGGACTCCAAGCAATACAGTCTGGGCAGGAGCCAGTTTTAGCGGCAGCATTTTAATAATATCGTAATCGCCCTCTCCCAGCAGAACGCGCAGCGGCATGCCGTGAAAGTTTTTACTTGGTGACGACTGAGGGGTGTTCAGGTCTCCATGTGCATCAAACCAAAGAACAGTCATATCGCCTTTTAACTTTTGGTTGAGATATGAGACTGCCGGGATACTCGTATCGCACCCGCCGCCCACTGTGAATATGGTGTCGGGCGATTCCCGTTCTATTATATACTGCACTTGCCGAATTTGGCTTATGATATAGTCGTAACCATATATATCGTTGACGATCTGGAGAGTCTCTTGCGTGCTTACAGCGGCCTCAATTACAGGGGTTTCGTTAAGATAAAGCTCCCGAAATTCCATTGCGCCGTAATACGTTGACAGATCATGCCCGCTGCCCTGCCATTGCGGATAGACAAGGTTGATATGTTTTGAATTCATTCTTTTTGTTTTCCTAAAAAAGCCTTTATTCCCGTAAAAGTTTCTATTAAATCAGAAGCCGTGCACCCGGAAGTCGAAACAGCACATCAAGAGGTAGTATGCCAGGTTGTCTCCGGGCATATACTGGCCCCAGTCGTCAATTCCGGGCTATAGTAACCGCGTCATAAATGAAAGTAGCAATGATAGCGGCCATAGAGAAGAAACCGATATAGCTAATCCTCTTGTAACCTTTTCTGAGCTTCTGATATTCCGGGTCTTCTATCTCCTGATTAAAATAGGATAAATCGAGTCCACTATGACTATTCCAAAATAAGCGCTCCGCCTCTTCCAAGGCTGCTCTGCCATCAGGTTGATCGTAATAAAAATAAGCGACCATCGCCATTGAAGCGTATCTGGCGATTGTGACGGACGCCAGGAAAGGCAAAGACGACAGTATAAGCACCGGAAAGAATCCGATTTCGCGGGTCAAAAAGAAAACAGCCGTACTATAGCCTATCAATACTGCCCAAACAGCCCATCCCCATTTTTTCGAATTAATGATCTCTATTATTTTCTCAACACCTTTTGCTTTGCCCACAGGCAATACCATACTCATTCCCTGTGAATTTACGAACTTGCCAACGTTGAAAACGACCTCTGCATGTGCTCCGGTTTCAACAAGAAATTCGAGTACAGTGCTTACAGCTCCGGAAGGACCTTTGGCTTCCAGCACATTGCTTCGTTGGTTTGTCTCAACAGTTACCGTTCCGCCGTCTTCTATCTTGCCTATGTTTTCGCCGTTCAAAAAAAAGTCCCAAACCGCAAACGAATTTAAACCACTGCTTTCCCGACGCGCGACTGCTATTTGCGCGGGGCTGGAAAGCAGCTGCTCGCCGTTCTTTTGCTTATGTCTGCCGTTTTTCACGGTCAGGCCTCCTTGAGTTATTTGACTCCTATATATTAATGCTATAATATTACCATATGCAGCCTTAAAATCAATCATAATAGCATTTACCCTGAAGCGGCCGTCAGGAAGGGCATTAATTTGAATACGATAAAAAAGCCTTTACTCTCGTAAAAGCTTCTTTAAATTAAAAGCCGTGCACCCGGAAATCGAAATAGCACTCCAAGAGGTATAGC
>CAZJOS010000353.1:0-2095 GCA_964547655.1 uncultured Christensenellaceae bacterium | reverse complement strand
AATACATCCCGGGCATTCCGCCGCCGCCTCCCGGCATGGGCGGAGGGGTCTCTTCCTTGATGTCGGTAACTATGCTCTCTGTCGTGAGCAGCATAGCGGCTATAGACGCGGCGTTCTGCAAGGCTGTTCTCGCTACCTTGGTAGGATCTATGATCCCCTTCGCGACGAGATCGCCATACTCATTCTTCGCAGCATCGTAACCGAAATTGACGTCGTTCGCCGTCTTTATCTTATCTACTATCACACTGCCTTCAAGCCCCGCGTTGTATGCTATCTGGCGTACCGGCTCCTCGAGAGCGCGCAGCACTATCTGCATGCCCGTCTTTACGTCGCCCGATGCTTTCACGATCGCGCCTTCTACCGCTTTAGCGGCTGTGAGCAGCGCTATACCGCCTCCGGGCACTATGCCCTCTTCAACCGCCGCGCGGGTAGCCGCGAGTGCGTCCTCTATGCGCATCTTGCTTTCCTTCATCTCGGTCTCGGTGGCCGCTCCTACCTGGATCACAGCGACTCCGCCCGCGAGCTTGGCGAGCCTCTCCTGAAGCTTCTCGCGGTCGTAATCGGACGTGGTCTCCTCTATCTGAGATTTTATGGAGTTGATGCGGGCCTTTATCTCGGAAGGATCGCCGCCGCCCTCTACTATCGTCGTGTTCTCTTTGTCGACTTTGACCTGACGGGCATGGCCCATCATCTCGATCTTGGCTTCCTTGAGCTCGATGCCGACTTCCTCGGAGATCACCTGTCCGCCGGTAAGTATTGCTATATCCTGCAGCATGGCTTTTCTTCTGTCGCCGAATCCCGGAGCTTTTACCGCAACGCAGTTAAACGTTCCGCGCAGCTTGTTGACTATAAGCGTCGCAAGGGCTTCGCCTTCAACGTCTTCGGCGATTATGAGCATCTTCTTGCCCTGCTGCACTACCTGCTCAAGCACAGGCAGCAGTTCCTGTATGTTGGATATCTTCTTGTCGGTTATGAGTATCAGCGGATCGTCGAGCACCGCTTCCATCTTATCGGTGTCGGTCACCATATAAGCGGACGCGTATCCCCTGTCGAACTGCATGCCTTCCACGACTTTAAGTTCAGTCTTCATGGTCTTGCTCTCTTCAACGGTTATAACTCCGTCGTTTCCGACCTTCTCCATGGCCTCGGCTATGAGCTTGCCTATCTCTTCGTCAGTTGCGGAAATGGCGGCTACCTGCGCGATGGCTTTGGAATCCTCTATAGGATGTGAAAGCTGTTTCAACGAGTCGACCGCTATATCCGCAGCTTTCAGGATACCCTTTTTCAATACCATCGGGTTCGCGCCCGCGGCTACGTTTTTAAGCCCTTCCCTGATCACGGCCTGCGCGAGCAGGGTAGCCGTCGTCGTGCCGTCGCCCGCAACATCGTTCGTCTTGGTCGCGACTTCTTTGACGAGCTGGGCTCCCATGTTTTCAAACGGGTCTTCGAACTCTATCTCTTTGGCTATAGTTACGCCGTCGTTCGTGACAACCGGCGAGCCGAATTTCTTATCCAGCACTACGTTCCTGCCCTTGGGCCCAAGCGTTATCTTCACCGTATCGGCAAGCTTGTTGACTCCTGTCTCGAGCAGGCGCCTTGCTTCTTCACCATACTTAATTTGTTTCGCCATAATAATTCCTCCTTAACTATTCTACCGTCGCAAGCAGATCGCTCTGGCGCACTATGATGTACTCTTCGCCGTCGACCTTTACTTCGGTGCCCGAGTACTTTGAGAATATGACCTTATCGCCTTTCTTTACGGTCATTTTTACTTCTTTGCCGTCCACAAGCCCGCCCGGGCCCACGGCGATGACTTCCGCTGTCTGCGGTTTTTCCTTTGCGCTCCCGGTGAGAACGATACCGCTTTTCGTCGTTTCTTCGCTTTCAAGACTCTTAATCACGACTCTGTCGCCTAAGGGCTTAATCGTCATATAGAGAAACCTCCTTATAAATGATTTATTAATATTACTGTCTGAACTGTTCACACAGGTTTCAGGTACATTATAACCTGTGTTCCCGTTTTATTAGCACTCACCCTTATTGAGTGCTAACAGCTATTAATATAATATATAAGGGATATGATGGCAAACCCCGT
>CAZJOS010000352.1:0-2099 GCA_964547655.1 uncultured Christensenellaceae bacterium | reverse complement strand
GAGAAGGCCAGACAGGCATGTTAGCGGTCGGCAACGTGGTAATGAACAGGGTGCTTTCTAATAAGTTTGGAAGTTCAATGAAATACATTTTACAGGCGAGCGGACAGTTTGCGTATTATCCGGACGGGAAGACCAACCTATGGTCTAACAGGGCGGCAAACCTGGTGCTTGACTATGAACAATGGGTTATCCCGCAGAATATATTTTATTTCAAAGTTCCGCGAGGCGAACCTACCGCAGACTGGGCGCCGGGTTCATCTATAAAATATGTGCTGACGATAGGGCATCATGCATTTTTTACCCAAAAAAGCAAAGGCAGGACAGGTATGATACCTCCGAAGTTGTTTGAGAGGACGTTCGAATGGCCCACGATGGGCTGTAAGCCGGAAGAACGGGTATACAAACTGCAGTATATGCTCAATAAGCTGGGTTACACCAAAGTTACTCCGGATAAATATTTCGGGCAGGATACCAAAGACGCCGTTATCGATTTCCAGAAGAAACATGGGCTTAAGGCCGACGGGATAGCGGGGAGAGCTACGCTGACCGAGCTTATAAAGGTATTCGGTGAAGATAATTATTACGAGAAATTCTGCAAGGATTAACGATGATACCGGGGCCGCTGCAAAGAGCATGCGGCCTTTTCTATTTTTCGGAGGTTATCATGAAACAAAAGATAATATGCGTATCGATAATTTGCCTGATATGCGCTTTCATTGCCGCTTGCCGGCCTACGCCCGAAAACTCGGCGGTAGTTAATAAAAACGAAGGAGTGCTGGAAGAGAGGATAAACCGGGAAGCTTTGGCGTCCGTATATACGGATATCCCGGACAGCGTAAACGAAACGGTGTATGAGGGGAAATTTTCTATTTTAATAAACGCCGGCGTTAAGAAACTGACGCTGGATGAATACCCTGTGTACACTATCGGGCCTGCGGATTTTGCGCAGGAAGAAGTGGACACGATAATAAAATACTTTTTTGACGACAGCCCGCTTTATTCAATGGAATATAAAAAGTCGAAAAGTATGATACAGGACGAGTTGGTGGAGACAAAGGCTAATCTGCAAAAAATAAGGCCGGAAGATACCGACGATATCGAAGCTGCACAACAATCGATAAAGGAACTGGAGGAGGAATACTTATCAGCTCCCGATACGGTCCAGAGGACGCGGATAACTTCTGAACTCGTCTATTCGTCTAACGCGGGCTGTGAAATGCTCATGGCAAACGTTGACCTTGGATATGACGAACTATCCAGGATTAAAGCTGCAAATCAGCCTTTATTTCAATTCATAAGTATTTCAGTGGATAAAAACAGGTGGTTTGCGCCGAGCCCTCCGCTTGCCGGGAAAAACGCGGAGGGGCAGAAGATGACTCCCGGTGAAGCGCAAAGGAGAGCGGAGGAAGCTTTGACGGACATGGGAATAGCGGACATGGCAGCAACAAAGACCCAAACCGGAGAGTCGATGGACCAATCAAGGCAGGGTTACATCGTTACTTTCTGCCGGGACGTCAGCGGGCTTCCCGTCGCGTATAACAAGATACTGAAAACGGGGAGACCCGATATGGCCGCCGAATGGTCGGGCGACCAGATAAAAATATGCCTCGACGACGAAGGCATATCATATTTTAGCTGGTACTACAAAGGAAAAGTAGAGAAGCAGACGACATCGAACGTCGAGATGCTTAAATTCGGTGAGATAATGGATATTGCCCGGCAGCAGCTTAAGAATAAATTCGTGTGGAATGATTCGAGCGAAAAAGATATAGGCCAGGCGATAAACGTGGACAGCATAGTGCTTGAGTATACCTGCACGCAGCGGAAGGACGATCCGAACGGTTACCTCCTTCTTCCGGCGTGGAATTTCTATACGAGCGGCGAAGAAATGGCCAGTAAAAATTATTACTGCGTTTTATCGCTTAACGCGGTGGACGGAAGCGTGATAGGCTGAATCTGATTTTTCTAATCTAATATCTGCCTCAGCCGCTCCAGCGCGGCCTTGCTCCCTCCGAGCGCTTCTTTAGAGAGTTCATCAATATAGGCACGGTCTTCGGGCAGGGCAAGGCAGGCGTGCCTTGAGATCAGCGCGTACATCC
>CAZJOS010000351.1:0-2114 GCA_964547655.1 uncultured Christensenellaceae bacterium | reverse complement strand
AGGAGAAACATATGTACAGCGAAAAAGTGATGGAGCATTTTGCGAACCCGCACAACATGGGCGAGCTTGAGGGCGCGAACGCCGTCGGGGAAGTGGGCAACGCCAAGTGCGGCGATATAATGAGGATGTATCTTAAGATAGAGGACGATGTCATAAAGGACGCAAAGTTCAAGACGTTCGGGTGCTGCGCGGCCATAGCTTCGAGCAGCGTCGCGACGGACATGGTAAAAGGCAAGAGAGTTGATGAAGCGCTGAGTATTAAAAACTCCGACGTCGTAAACGAGCTTGACGGCCTGCCGCCCATAAAAGTGCACTGCTCGGTGCTCGCGGAAGAGGCCATAAGGAAAGCCATAGAAAACTACAAACAGGGACAGCAGGGAGAATAGTAATGCCGATAAAGATACCCGGGAGCCTGCCCGCGTACGATACGCTCAGCAAAGAAAACATATTCGTGATGACCGAAGACAGGGCGCTGCATCAGGACATACGGCCGCTCGAGATAGCGATACTAAATATAATGCCGGACAAGATAACTACGGAGACGCAGCTGCTGCGCCTTATAGGCAACACGGCCTTGCAGGTAAACGTCGTATTCCTGAAGACGGCTACATATTCGCCGACGAATACTTCGGCGGAGCACCTCGAAGCGTTTTATAAAACGTTCGAAGATGTAAGTGAGCGCAAGTTCGACGGACTCATCATCACCGGAGCGCCCGTTGAGACTATGGAATTCGAGGATGTATTTTACTGGGATGAGCTTAAAGACATAATGGAGTGGAGCAAGACGCACGTGTTTTCCACGATGCACATATGCTGGGGGGCGCAGGCGGGGCTTTACTATCACTACGGCATACCGAAGTATCCGCTGCCCGGGAAGAAGTTCGGTGTGTTTGCGCATACGCTCAGCGGCGACGGCGTAAAGCTGCTGCGAGGTTTTGACGACATATATTACGTTCCTCACTCGCGGCATACTGAAGTCAGGCACGAAGACATAGAAAGCGATAAGCGCCTCGAGATACTGTCGGAGTCGGATGAATCGGGCATACACATAGTTTCGGCGCTGGGCGGCAGGCAGATATTCGTGATGGGGCACCCGGAGTACGACCAATATTCGTTGCAGAGGGAGTATGAGCGCGATATCAAAAAAGGAATGGATATGGCGCTGCCTGGAAATTATTACCCGAACGATGACTCTAAAGCTGATCCGGAAGTAAAATGGAGGAGCCACGCGAACCTGCTGTTTGCAAACTGGCTCAACTACTACGTATATCAGGAGACGCCGTACAGGCTCGAACAGATATATTGATCACGGAGGACGTCATGTCAAAGATATATAAAAGCCTTACAGAGCTTATAGGAAACACGCCGCTGTTGGAGCTTGGGAACTATACACGAAAGCATGATCTTAAAGCGGCCATAATAGGAAAACTCGAGTATTTCAATCCGGCGGGCAGCGTAAAAGACAGGATAGCGAAAGCCATGATAGAAGACGCGCAAAACAGGGGCCTGCTGAAGCCGGACTCAGTCATAATAGAGCCTACGAGCGGCAACACCGGCATAGGCCTCGCTATGGCCGCGGCCGCCAAAGGATACCGCATAATACTGACGATGCCCGAGACCATGAGCATCGAGCGCCGGAACCTGCTGAAAGCGTATGGCGCGGAGCTTGTGCTGACTGAAGGGGCCAAGGGGATGAGGGGCGCTATCGAGAAGGCGGAGGATCTGTCGCGGGAGACGCCGGGCTCCTTCATCCCCGGCCAGTTTGACAATCCCGCGAATCCCGCAGTGCACAGGGCGACGACCGGGCCGGAAATATGGAACGATACGGACGGCAACGTGGATATATTCGTTGCGGGAGTGGGCACGGGCGGAACGATAACGGGAGCGGGCGAATACCTGAGATCAAAAAACCCCGATATCAGAATAATCGCAGTCGAGCCGTTTGATTCGCCAATACTTTCGGAAGGAAAGGCCGGCCCGCATAAGATACAGGGCATAGGCGCGGGGTTCGTGCCGGGGGTGCTCAACACCGGCGTTTACGACGAAATAATAAAGGTAAAGAACGAAGACGCTTTCAGCACGGGCAAAGAGATAACGAGGACGGAAGGATTGCT
>CAZJOS010000350.1:0-2125 GCA_964547655.1 uncultured Christensenellaceae bacterium | reverse complement strand
CTTTCCTGTCTCTTTCTCCTGTTTACGCTGAAATCCCCTGCTGCCACAGCGGCGACATCTCGCGCAGCTGCGCAACGGTCTTTTTCAGCGCTTCTACTGTATAATCAATATCTTCCTTAGTCGTCTTCCTTCCCACCGTTATGCGGCATGAGCCGTGCGCAGTCTCATGCGGCAGCCCTATGGCCAGCAGCACATGAGAGGGTTCGAGCGACGCCGAAGAGCATGCCGAGCCGGTCGAGGCCGCTATGCCCAGGGCGCTGAGGCGCATTATCAGCGACTCGCCTTCTATGCCCTCAAATATGAAATTCGCGTTGTTCGGAAGGCGGTTCGTCCTGTGCCCGTTGAGCCTCGATCTTTCGATCCCGGCCAGCACGCTTTCTATAAGGTAATCGCGCAGCGCGGCCTGCCTTGCGCCCTCGCTTTCCATCTCGGCGGCGGCAAGTTCAAGCGCCTTTGCCATGCCCATTATGCCCGCAACGTTCTCTGTGCCCGCGCGTTTGCCCCGCTCCTGCTCTCCTCCCGCGTGCAGCGGCCGTATGCGCGTGCCCTTGCGGATAAACAGCGCTCCTATGCCTTTCGGCCCGTAAAACTTATGCGCCGATATCGACATCAGATCTACAGGCAGCGTACCCAGCGCTATACTGAGCGCGCCCGCCGCCTGCACGGCGTCTGTGTGGAACACGGCTTTGGAGTTCTCCTTCACTATTCTCCCAATCTCTTCGACCGGCTGTATCGTCCCTATCTCGTTGTTGGCGTACATGACGCTTACGAGTATGGTATCGCCCCGCAGCGCGCTTTTAAGATCGTCCGTATTTACGATGCCGTATTCGTCCACTCCGAGATAAGTTACCTCGAACCCGTCTTTCTCCAGTTCTTTGCACGCGTTCATTATGGCCGGGTGTTCTATGGCAGTCGTAATGATGTGCTCACCCTTAGCCTTGTTCATATATGCAACGCCTTTTACCGCCCAGTTATCTGACTCCGTACCTCCCGACGTAAAGTATATCTCCTGCGGGCTTGCGCCAAACACCGCCGCTATGCGGCCTCTTGCGCCCTCTATAGCTTTTCTCGACCTTGCCCCGAACGAATGCAGGCTGGAAGCGTTGCCGTAGGCTTCGCCCATGTAGGGTATCATCTCGCCTAAGACCTCCTGCCTCACATATGTAGTTGCCGCGTGATCGAGATATATTTCTTTCATCTTTATCACTCCCTGATTAATCTTATAATTCCTATTGATTTAGTATGATTTCAATGTTATAATATACCCACAGAAAAGGTTTGTCAATACAAAAAGAATAAAAATAATTATCGTAAGGAAGTTATTAATATGAGACTTGACGAATGGCTCCGGGAAAATGCGGGAAATATTTCTCTTGCTCTGGCGGAAAAAAACAAAAACAATATAAACCGCGGCGCGCTCGGCCAGGCCGTGCGAGCGCAGGCTATAGCGGCGCTTAAAGAGCTGCGCAGCGTTTTGCTGCCCGGCGTCTTTGAGGCAAGACCGGTGGAATACGGTTCTCTCCCAAACCATCTGAATAAAAAACTGGAATCAGCTGCGCACAGCCTGTGCGCAGTCATAAACAGCGCGCTCGTCCACGAATGCCTGAAAAACGGCGGCGATGCGGCTGAATGCGAGGAGATAGCAAAGAGCATTACCGCAAAGGCGCTCCAACGCCTGCCTGATATAAGGGACTTGCTGGACACGGACATACGCGCGGCGTACGCCGGCGACCCGGCGGCAAAATCGTATGAAGAGGTTATATTGAGTTACCCTTCCATAGAAGCGGTAGGCATATACCGCATAGCGCACCTTCTGGAAACGCTGGGCGTCCCCATAATCCCGCGCATAATGACGGAGTACGCGCATAAGAACACGGGCATAGACATACACCCGGGAGCATCTGTTGGCAGCGGCTTCTTCATCGACCACGGCACAGGCGTAGTAATAGGCGAGACGTGCACGATTGGCAATAACGTAAAGCTGTATCAGGGCGTGACCTTAGGGGCAAAAAGCTTCCCGCTCGACGAACACGGCAACCCCATAAAGGGCATAAAGCGGCACCCGGATATAGAGGACAACGTGGTCATATACGCCGGAGCCACGATACTGGGCGGCAGCACGCGT
>CAZJOS010000349.1:0-2130 GCA_964547655.1 uncultured Christensenellaceae bacterium | reverse complement strand
CGCATACTACGGCGGCGAGAGAGCCGAGCATGAAATACCTCGACAGGATACTCGAGCGCCTGTATTCCAAGGGCAGCACGACTTCGAGAAAGATAGCGGAAGACAAAACTCTCGGCGAGAAGTCAACGAAAAACATACAGGAGCTTATGCGCATAATAGGGGAGGCAAACCTTAAGCCTTCCATGGAATATGAAAGCCTTTATTACAAATGGACGAATGTATACGGTTTCGATATGGACATGCTTACGTTTGCCGCGAGGGTATCGGGCTCGCACGGCAAAAAGCCCCTGCCTTATATCGACGCCATACTCACAGACTGGTACAACAAACGCATACTTACCTCCGAAGACGCCCAGGCCTTTATTAACGGCAGGCAGGCGCTCGACGAAAAAATAGCGGCCGTATTCAGGGCTTCGGGAATATCGCGCAGTATTACCGATATACACCGCAAAGCGTATACCAAGTGGAGCGAGGAATGGGACGTAAGCGCCGACGCCATACTCCTTGCCGCTGAGATAAGCTCGCTCTCCGAAAACCCGTACAGATATATAAACACCATACTCACAAACTGGCATAACGCCGGGGTAAAGACCCTTAAAGACGCGCAGCGGGAGACGAAGAAATATTCGCCTAAAAGCAATACGACGGAGAGGGCCTCTTATGAAAGGCCTATCGGAAATTACGATCATCTCGCAGTCGATCTGTTCAGCGACGAAGGAGCGTAACCTTGAGCATATCCGATGTTTACGCTCAATATGAGCATATACGGGAAAACAACAGGATAGAGGAACAAAGGCGCTTTAATGAAGTTTTGCAGAAGATACCCGAATTCGGGGATGTGGATCGCAAGTTAAAAGAACAGCAGCGTAAAAGGATTTTTAATGCTCTTAATGAAAATATCAATTATGAGAAACAGATAGAAGCGCTTCGTTTAGCAGCGCGGGGCCTGCTAATATCCTCTCATTTCCCCGAAGACTACCTTGACCCCATATATAAATGCAAAATATGCCGCGATACCGGTTCTTTAGATAACGGTGAGCGGTGCGAGTGTTTTAAAAAGAGGTTATTGGAGGATAAGCTCAGCGAAGCGAGGCTTTTGGATACGGACATAAGTTTTGAAAAATTTGACCTTAATATATTTGACGATGAACCGATCGAGAACGGAAAGTCGCAGAAGTTCATGATGAAAAAGGCAAAGCAGCTGTCTGAAAAGTACGCTGATGATTTTCCCTCATGTTCACCGCTTCTGCTCATATCAGGCGGTATAGGCCTCGGGAAAACGTATCTATCCAAGTGCATAATGCGGCGCGTTATAGAGAGAGGCTATACGGCTGCGTTTTATACGGCATACCGTCTTTTCTCGATGTTTCATCAGCACCGTCTCGGAGAAGACGTCGATTTAGGCCCTGTCATGGAGGTACCGTTATTGATAATAGACGATATCGGGACTGAGCCTATGACCAAAAACGTTACTATAGAATACTTTTTCGATCTGCTGAACGAGCGAAGCAGCCTGCATACGATAATCGTGACCAATCTTCCTTTCGACGAGATCTTCGCGCGCTACGGCGAGCGCATACATTCGAGGCTTATGGACAAAAACGCATCTATAAAAGTACTTCTGAAGGGAAAAGATATACGTTATCAATAAAGTCTTGAATGGACTGTTTGGGGAATACTTATAGGTAAGGAAACACTGATCTCAGAGTTTCCCTGAAGACGGAGGCAATATGAAACGCAGCGAAATAGAAGATAGATATAAGTGGGACTTAGGCGGCCTGTACGCTTCGGACGAAGACTGGGAGAAGGATTTTGCGAAGTTTAAAGAAATGATCCCCGGCATAGGCAAGCTCAAAGAAGGCTTTGCGGATACGGCCCGGAACCTTGCGAGCGCGTTGGTAAAAACGGACGAAGCATCGCTTTTGGGCGAGAGGCTTTTCGTTTACGCCAAGATGCGCCGAGACGAGGATAACGGAAACTCGAAGTATCAGGCCATGACGGACAGGGCGATGAGCCTTCTCGTCGCGCTGTCGGGCGAAACTTCGTTTATGTCGCCCGCGCTGCTCGCTCAGGATGAGCAAAAACTTCTCGGGTTTATTTCCGGGGAAAAGGCGCTTTTGCCTTACGCGT
>CAZJOS010000348.1:0-2138 GCA_964547655.1 uncultured Christensenellaceae bacterium | reverse complement strand
TGCTTCAGTCTTCTGAAACTTTAACAATATTAAAACACTCCTTTACAAAAGCGCATAGCGCTAAATAAAAACCTATATTTTTTATGCAAATCAATAATGCAGCTTTTCTTTAAACACAAATTCGGCATAAATTTATTTATACCTTCCCAAGTGGCAAAGCTTCTTATTTAACGACATAAATAGTGGCATGCTTGCGAAAAATGTCTTTAAACACACGGATTGTAGTTTGATCGAAAGCTAAGAACTATTTGTGGTAGGTGCGGCCTTCCGTTATCATGAACGCCCGGTAGACCTGTTCTAAAAGTATTATCCTGAATAGCTGGTGGGGGAAGGTCATGTCTGAAAAAGATATGACTCTTAAGGCCTTCTGTTTAAGGGCGCTGCCAAGGCCGTAAGAGCCGCCCACTGCAAACGTAATAGCGCCGGATAGTATACTATTCTTTATGATGTCTGCAAACATTCGCGAATCCGTCTTTTCCCCGTCGGGCGAGAGCGCGATAAGCGTCCCCTTTGCAGAAGCTTCTATCGATGCGCCTTCCTCTTCTATCGCCTTTTCGATAAGGGCGGCGGAAGCGTCTTTAGGCAGAAAGCTTTCCTTCTTTTCTATTATGGAAACGCGGCAGAACGCCGACAGGCGCTTTACGTATTCCGCCTGCGCTTCCAAAAAGTATTTCTCTTTAAGTTTTCCGATGCAAACGATGTTTATCTCAGCCATCTATACACCTCCGGTTATTTTATATTGGCCGGGAAATATTATTGATTCAACAGCCTTCAATACTGTTTTCCGTTTCCTCCAGATACCTGCGTACGCCCTTCCACGCGGCGCCCTCCTGCAGATCTGTTATTTATGCTCAGACAATTTTCCGGCTTTCTTCATAATATCACCTATGTCGAAACCCTCTTTCAACCTCTTTTCCCGCCCGGCCGGTATCCCGTCCGCCATCTTGGCCGCCTTGCCGGGCAGCGTGCGCACGACCCTTGCTCCCAAATCTCCCGGAGTAGGCCAGATGAAATTAGAAGGCATCACTATGCTGTCCTCGCAGATCACGTTATAACCTTTTTCCTGAGTTTCTTTATACTGCTTCGCCTCGTCCCCCTGTTTGGAGATTGCTCTCCTCCGCCCGACACGGCAATAACGGCTGCCTTTGTTCCGTTCACGCATTGTATAGACTGAATCCAGCGGTGTACCGGCAGCGGCGCGCTGAACGCGTGCACCGGAAACAGCAGTACGAAATAATCTTCGTCTCCGTTCTCCGTATTTGCGCCTTTTCTTATCTCGCGCAGAGTCGCCGAAGCGCCTCTGTCTTTAAGCGCAGCCTTTGTCTGCATTATTTTTATATATTATACTATAAACGGCCAACGCGCTGCAGCAAAAAAGATGCTATTCGGCGCAGTTTTGTTTATAATATATGAAAATACGTATAAAGGGAGGGCGGCATGATATTCAGGGAAGCCTTGCCGGGCGACATACCGGGGCTCGCCGAGCTGCATATCGCTCTTGTTTACGAAGTAAAAAGCGAAGCGCATGACGAATACTGGGATTTCGATACGCTTTCCGTTGCTGACACCGAGGATATGCTGCGCTCATACATCGGGCACACGGAACGCTGCATATTCGTATGCGGGGACAAAGATATTCTCACAGGGTTTATATGCGCGGAGATAACAGAGTGCCATATGCCGCTGTCGAGCGTAAAAAGCGTGGGGTATATCTCCGCCGCGTACGTGCTGCCAGAATACCGAAACAGGGGCGTAATGAAGCGCCTCGAGGCTCTTGCCTCCAACCTTTTCAAACAGCGCGGGCTTAAGTACGCGGAGCTTAATTTCCTCTCCGGCAACGCCGCGGCAAAGAAAGCATGGCAGGCGCTCGGTTATAATACGTTCCGCGAACAGGCGAGAAAAAAGCTGGAGTGACGCGGGTCCGTATAGCAAAAGGCCGTAAAACAAAAATAATTCAGATTGTAAACATTACGGTATAATTTATATTATTATTTCATGTAACATGATGGTATAATGCTCATAATTTAAGCTGTATACGTAACTTTGGGGGTAAGAGATAAAGGAGTTTTTATTTAAAAAAATAGACGCTTTCGCGACAGCGAGATCAGGCGGCAACCCGGCCGGATACATACGGCTCG
>CAZJOS010000347.1:0-2143 GCA_964547655.1 uncultured Christensenellaceae bacterium | reverse complement strand
GATTCACAAATAAAATAATGACCGGGTGGGTTCTTTAAGGGCAATGCCTTAAAGAGGGGATTTAATATGACTATTACATACAGCGACACAAAAGAATTTACGCAGGAGGATTTAAGAGACCTGTTCCTGTCGGTCGAGTGGTCTTCGGGGCATTACCCCGATAAGCTTGCCGCCGCGATGAAGAACTACGAGACCGTGCTAACCGCGTGGGAAGGGGACAAGCTCATAGGTCTCATAAGCGCCATGGACGACGGCGTTATGACGGCTTATATACACTACCTGCTCGTGCGGCCCGAGCATCAGGGGCGCGGCATAGGGCGGGAACTCGTCCGCCTTACGACAGAGCGCTATAAGGATTACCTGCGGATACTGCTCGTCGCGTACGACAACGAAATAGATTTTTACAAGCGCTGCGGATTCACCGCCGGCAAAGACAAGACGGCGATGTTCATAACTACGCTGTGGACGTGATTATTAAACGGTTTTACCTTGAAAAATACTGTTCATAATCGATAAGGCCTTTTAAGTATGCCTCACGTACGATCTGCCAGTCGCCTAGCCTGTTAAAAAAGATGGCGCAGTAATTCCTCTGCATCTGAGTGCCGTGAAACAAATAATGAGCCATGCGCTTAAGTCCTTCACCCGAATTTATAAAGCCCAACGAATAGTCGATTATCTTCGAGGCAGCTAAAGTGGTGTTTATATTCAGATCATCCATTATCGAATCAACGCTTTGCGCTGTTCCGCTGTTTGCAAGTTTTATATAATGATCAAGGTTCTTAACAGATTTTATCATTGATTCTCCGACCGCACGGTTATATATTAATCGGTAGATTTTAACATGGGAAACGGAATAAAACAACATGAATAACAGATTTCGAATTATGCGCCAGCGCAAAAACATATGGACGGCAGATGATGTGGGCCTTATAATAGCGTTAAGATTTAAAGGGGATGGCACAATTGGAGGAGTTTAAAGACATCGACCTTAAGCTGCGCTCGCTCGTAATATTCCGCGGGCTCGGCGAAGACAGGGTGATAAAAAGCTTAAGCAGGCTGCTGCGTGCCGAGGGCACGGCTGAGCAGGTAGAACGCTACGCGGAGTTTGCGGAAGCGCTGCTTGCAGAAGGCGGCAATTTAACGGAATACTTGCTCGAGCGGGCGCTCGAAGACGAGAACATATACGTAACGAGGCGTGCGCTCAGGGAAGATGTCTCTATGCTCGAAGAATGCCTTGAAAACGAGCTTTGCTCGCTGCAGAGCATATCGCGCATCAAGCCGGAGGATATAAAAAGCCGTATTGAATACGGCGGGTATCTGCCCGGCTGGGAAACGGGCGAAGCGGATTTTATATCCGCGTACCGGCAAAGGATGGATAAGCTTAAGACTTTGGGCTACGGTATGTTCGCGGGACACCATGCGTTCACGGTTAAGGACCGTAAGCTTGTTCCGGTCGTTTCGCCCGACCCGGTAAGGCTTTCGGATCTCAAAGGTTATGAGAAACCGAGGCAGGCGGTAGTGGACAATACTCTCGCACTCATAGAGGGCAGGCCTGCCGCTAACGTCCTGCTGTTCGGCGACGCGGGCACGGGCAAGTCGTCTACGGTCAAAGCCGTCGCGAACGAGTTTTGGGAGAAAGGCCTGCGTTTGGTGGAAATAAAAAAAGATCAGGCTTCCGACATACCGGCTGTCATAGAAGACTTAAGCCGCAATCCGCTTAAGTTCATACTGTTTATCGACGACCTGTCTTTCGCGGCAGAAAACGACGACTTCTACGCCATGAAAGCAGTGCTCGAAGGCTCGGTGTTCGCGAGGGCGAAGAATATCGCAATATACGCCACGAGCAACAGGCGGCATCTTATTAAGGAATCTTTCGCCGACAGGCAGGGCGGCGACGACGTCCACCGCGACGAGACCATACAGGAAATGATCTCGCTTTCTGCAAGGTTCGGGCTGACGGTAGGGTTCCTGCGCCCCGATAAAAAGCTTTACCTGCGCATAGTGCGCGAACTGGCCGAAGAGGCCGGTATTAAAACGGATAACTCAGAATTCGACATAGAGGCCGAGAGGTTCGCTATGAGCGGACGTTCCCCGCGTACGGCCAAACAATTCATAGAGCAGCTTAAAAGGGCGGAAGTAAAAT
>CAZJOS010000346.1:0-2146 GCA_964547655.1 uncultured Christensenellaceae bacterium | reverse complement strand
AGAGGATTCGATGGAACTCAATCTGTTCTTCCTGCGGATAATGAAAGAACACGCGCTGTTCCTGCAGCTGGGGTTTGCTCCTAAAAATAAAGACATGGCAGCAGAGGCTGAGAGCTTAAGGACGCGGATCGAAGATCTGTTCCGGCAGACTATACAGACAGCGAGAGGTTACGCAAGCAGCAACGTAATAGATTCGGGAGAACTATATACGCAGTATACCGAAGAGGCGGAACGCGTTACGCAGGCGCTTACGGGAGTTCCTATAGATATTCAGCTGACGATAGACGAGTACGGCCTCGGCGGTGAGGGCACGCTGCCCGCGTCGATGCAGGGAGCGGCAGACAGGATAAACAGCAGCGCGCTCAGCCTAACGCGCGAGCTGCTGCAATTTAAGGAACGGGTTTACAGCGGCGTTATGACGTGCGGCATGTTCACGACACTTTACCCGCAGATGATAGAGCACTTGATAACGGAAGCTCGCGAATACCTTAATATGCTTGATATGCTGAATGCGCGCCGGCTCGAGATGGGGCCGGCGGAGCTCGCGGAAGAGGAAGCGTTTTGGAACCATATCATGGAAGAACACGCCGGGTTTATAGACGGCATGCTCGACCCTTCGGAAAAAGCGTTGAAACAAAAGGCAAGGGGATTTGCGTCGCAGTTCGAGAGGCTTACACAGCAGGCAAGCGCTGCCAAAAGGGCGCTTGCTGCCCTTCCGCAGCTGACAAGAAGGATGCTGCCCGCCGTCGAAAACATAAGAAATTTTAAGGCGCAGGGCGCAAACGGTATATTGTCATGCAATATTAAGTCAATAATACCCCCGCTGCTTGCCGACCACGTGTTGAGAGAGGCGAACCATTACTTGAGGATATTAAAAGAAACGATAGGCGGATGATCAAATAAAAGCCGCGGCAGTTTCTGCCGCGGCTAAAAAGCGGGACAGGAATAAGCAGGAAAAGGCCTATTTTTTCTTTTGCCGCTCGCAATAGGGGAGGCTCTTTTTTGGGGGGCTGTGTTTTGCGCGGCATGGCCCGCAATGTTTAAAGTTTTTGCAGCCGGTCTTGGGGCAGGGGCAGTCTTCGCGGATCATGTCGTCAACAATAACAGATTTTTCTTTTTCGTTTCTGTTCCGGTTTCTTTCTCTGTTACGCTCACTTGCCATTATGAACTCCTGAATAACATAAAGGGAGCCTACGCTCCCCTTAATACTATCACTGTTCCGTTTTAAATTCCATACCGTTCTGTTTGCATAGCCTCTGCGCCGCGAATTTGCCCGCGGCCGCCGCTCCCGGCAGGCCCCCCGGCGGCATGGTCCACATGCCCGCCATTATGAAATTATCGAGGCCGGACAGCATGCCGGGGAAGTACTGAGGCATGCGCACGAAACTACATGGTCGCCTAAAATTTCTTTGCCGTCCGCAAGTTTAATGCCGACAGCGCGTCCTTTGTCCACAAGCACTTTATTGACCCTGGTTTTATAAAAAACCTTGCCCCCAAGACCTGTGAATCGCTTTTCCATTCTTTTTGCTATCGCGAGCGAACCGCCCACAGGATATCCGCAGTCGCCGTCGTTCATGCCGCCTAATGTTGACATTAAAGCAATCGAGGGGCAATTCTTTGGAAACCACGCCAGGAGCGCCCGGCAAAGCAGCTGGTTTTTGAATTTGCCTGCCAGTTCTTCCATAGTCATTTTATTGTACTTGGAGACCTTCATAAAAGCGCCCATATTCTTGACCATATACTTTATGCCGTCTCCCGCAGTCATCATATCCATGGGCTTTTCCAGCGGCATCCCGAATTTCCCCATGCTCCGGATAGCGCTGCAGAGCTTTTTTATCTCCTTTCCGTCTTCGGGCGCGATCTCTGCCAAGTGCTTCTCGAGCTTATCCGCGTTTGTGTATAACGATACCGATACGCCGCTTTCCTCATACCGCGCGAAGACGTCGTGGTTGATGATGTTAACCGAGTCGTCGAGCGCGCCCGTATCGCGCCAGAGATTTTACAGCGACGTTCCTTCCTTTGAACCCACGAGCCAGTGTATGCACCCGTCAAAGTGGTATTCTCCTCTGTCCCAGCCTGTGCATTCCCCGCCGGGAGTGGTATGCATCTCATAGATTTCAGTATCGAATCCATTAAGCCTTGCATA
>CAZJOS010000345.1:0-2189 GCA_964547655.1 uncultured Christensenellaceae bacterium | reverse complement strand
CAGCTATATTATTTTAGTTGTAATGCTATGTAGCTGTTCCAGTATCAAAAGATAAGGCTCCGGCTGTTTCACTGTCATTTCCCGTATATCGGGCCGAAGTTTGCGCACGCGAGGTAATCGGCCGACTCGAGGCTCTCCGTGCCGAAGGCGTTCCATGACGACGGCCGGAATATTTCGCCCGCCTCCACGTTATGCATGTTTACAGGTATCCTCAGCATCGAAGCCAGCGTTATGAGGTCGGCCCCTATATGACCGTAGTTTATAGCTGCATGGTTTGCGCCCCAGTTCGCCATTACGCTGTAAACATCGATAAACGCACCCTTTCCCGTCAGCCTCGGCGCGAACCATGTGGTAGGCCATGTCGGGTCGGTGCGCTTTTCGAGTATATCGTTCATGTCGTCCGGCAGCTCCACCGTATAGCCTTCGGCTAACTGCAAAACGGGGCCTAAATTTTTGACGAGGTTAATACGGCTCATCGTTACCGGCATGCCGCCTTTCGTCTTGAAATGGCTCGAGAATCCGCCGCCCCTGAAATAGCCCTTGTCCGCGGCGCACCAGTCCGTTGCTCCGAGGCATTTCTGGGCTTCCTCGTCGCTTATCTCCCAAAAGGGGTTCATGGCCGGGCGCCCGTCTTTCTCCTGCTGCCCTGTTCCGTCGAGGCATGTCGCGCCCGAATTGATAAGATGGATTATCCCGTTTTTGCCCGGCTCAGGAAGGCCTTTGCCCGTTACTCGCTTTACCGCCTCGGGGCTCCAATACGTCCTCACATCCGAAAATATCGACGCCGTATTAGTTAAGAGATGGCCGAAAAGCATCGAGGCCGCGTTGAGCGTATCGTTTTCAGTCGCGAACACATAAGGCGTACGTTTTCCGTTCCAGTCGAACGACGAGCATAACATGGCTTCCACGAAGTCCGTGTTTGGGTAATAGTCAGTCCACTGGCGCTGCCCCTGAAACCCGGCGGCTATGGCGTTATGGCCCATGCTCTCTTCGCTGAATCCTGCCTCTTTTAGCCTCGGGTTGCCGTTCATCAGGTCTTTCGCTATGAGCGCGCACTTTATGGTGAACTCCCATTCCCAGTCCTTGCGCTCCCTTGACGAATGCTCTGCATTTTTATCTCTGCCTTCTTTGCAGTTCTTCTTTACCCATTCAAGAGCTTTATTGAATTCATCTTTATCGTATATGCCTTCTTCGATACGGCGTATATATTCGACCATGTCTATCTGCTCGCACCGCATACCGAGATATTCCTCGAAGAAGTCATGGTCTAAATAAGAACCGACAATGCCCATCGACACGCCTCCGCACGAAAGATAACTTTTACCCTTCATCTCGCCCACGGCGGCGGCAGCCCTCGCAAACCGGAGTATCTTCTCCTTTACATCTTTAGGAATAGATGTATCGCCGGCGTCCTGAACGTCGCGGCCGTAGATCGAAAAAGCGGGCAGGCCCTTTTGGGTATGCGCCGCCAGCGCCGCGGCAAGATAGACGGCGCCCGGCCTTTCGGTGCCGTTCAACCCCCATACCGCTTTCGGCATCAACGGATCCATATCTATAGTCTCCATGCCGTAACACCAGCAGGGCGTGACCGACAGAGTGGCGCATACGCCTTCTTTTTGGAACATCTGCGCGCATTTCGCGGCTTCGTGAACGCCGCCTATCGTCGAATCGGCTATCACACACTGTACCGGATCGCCGTACCTGTCTTTTAAGTTGGAGCTTATCAGTTCAGCCGCCGCTTTTGCCATGTTCATTGTCTGTACTTCAAGGCTGCCGCGTACGTTTACTTTTCCTTCCCGTCCGTCTATTATAGGGCGGATACCGATCTTAATCATGGTCCCTCCGTTTTTATGTAGTTTTCTATTCCGTAATATCTGTAAGTAAAATTATATATTTTATATGTTACTTTATCAACGTTTGGGCGGTGGGCTTTCTTTCATTAACCGGTGTTTTTTCCTTCTTTTCATATCGCGCCGCTTCGGCAGCTCCTTAGCGCGCCGGGGAGTTTCGTTTTTTGGGTATCTTTTGCCCCACTCCTTTTCGAAGGCGTCCAACTCGAATAAGGCCGCTTGCTCATCCACGGCAGCGCAGAATTTCTTTAAATCAGCCGTCAGGGCTTTGATACTGTTTACTTCAAGTTTTGCGGCCGCATCGTCTCTTCTTTTTCATAAAACCGACTGCCAACATCT
>CAZJOS010000344.1:0-2202 GCA_964547655.1 uncultured Christensenellaceae bacterium | reverse complement strand
AGTCTCGAACGCGTCGCCGACTATATCGGTGCACTGCGGGCCGGGGACGCTGGGGGTACTGTACTTATATAAATAGTATAGAACAAATATGTATTGAGAAAAGCCTTGTCGGGGTATAAATAAAAAGACGGGGCTTTTATTAATTTTATTGAAGTTTATTATATTTCTATTATGATCTTGGTAAACATATCGTAAAAAACGAAGAATTTATGAAATAAAAGCAAAAAAATAGTTATAATATAATAAAAAAGCTTGATATTATTAAATAAATGGGTTATATATTATTTATAATAATCAATAAAATGATTATTAATACGAAATCCCCAAAGTGAAAAGGCTCTCGGGGCGATAATAAGGATTAATTATGGACTATAAAACGCTTAGGTCTTTATCCTATCAGGACAAAGAAGAATATGACAATGAGTATTTTAAAAGAACAGGTTCTGCGTCTGCGTACTTTTTTAATATCGACATACATAACAACAGGAGCTTTTTAGTGGCAGATTGGGAAATCATGTCGCTTATAGAGTCAATAGGGCATGCCAATTCCGGTATGCTGCAGGTCTTTCAACTGCTGCCAGATGTCGCGCAGGATTATTACAGGAGAAAATGCCTAATCGACGAGATACAGACTACAAACGACATCGAGGGCGTTCATAGTACCAGGCAGGAAATACAGGACGCGCTGAGCGCGAGCGAGGATGGGCCAAGGCTTACGAGATTCCAAGGCATGGCTAAAAAATACGAAAAGCTTTTGCAGGCAAGAGAGCCTGCAATACCGCTTAATACATGTAGCGACATTAGGAATCTTTACGACGAGATAGTGAGCCAAGAGATAGCCCAAAAGGAACAACCTGACGGAATGATTTTCAGGAAAAGCACTGTGTTCGTTATATCTCCTACCGGACAAAAGAGGCACGAAGGCGTAAACCCGGAAGAAAAGATAATAGAATACATGGAGGAAGCTCTAAGCATACTTAACTTTAGAAAGCTTCCGAAACTGGTAAGGATTGCTGCGTTTCATTACTTTTTCGGATTTATACATCCTTTTTATGACGGAAATGGAAGGATGAGCCGATTTATCAGCAGCTATCTGCTTAAGAAATATAATGCTTATCCGCTGCTTGCGCTCGAACTGTCGCATACAATAAAGGAATACAGAAAGGAGTACTATAATGCTTTCAGGGAATGTAACGATAAAAGGAATAAAGGAGATATAACGCCTTTTATTATAACATTTTTAAATTTTCTGGAAAAAGCGTCTTGGAGAATGATAGAGAACCTCCGCGAGGGGGTCGCAAAAATGATGAAACTTGAGGTACTGGTTCGTAAGAAACTTTCTGATGGTGATAAACAAAGGGAGAAGAAAAAAGATCTGTTGTTCTTATTTATTCGGAATTCTCTATTTGCGATAGAATCTTTCTCAATAACTGAATTGCAGTCAAATATGGAATGCAGCCGGACAACTCTGGAGAAGCTGTTATGCTCCTTAATAGAAGAGGGATACCCTATCATTATTAACAAGGAAAGCAAGCCGTACAGTTATTATCTCGATATTGAGAAACTTGAGGATATGCTGGAGAACAGATAATATAAGAAGAAAACAAATACGGGGAAAGCCTTGTCTGATGTTATAGAAACAAGGCCTTTATTATAGGACAAAATAATATCTTTATCTTCTGTTTTTACTATATCGTAATAGATGAATAATGCTGTATATGACCGAATATAAAACAGCCGCCCAGAACAGGTATTCAGTCCAATTTCCGAGAGTACCGAAAAAACTGATTTTTGATACTTTCAAAAGCTCAATTGCTAATATCAGCAATACAATGATTTTTGATACAATGTCAAGTATCTTCATTTTGCCGTCCTTTCTCAGTTTAGTATTTAAACCTGAGCACACATATTACAGAAGAAATTTATAGACAGAGAATGTCCTTCGCTTTGCTCACGCCCGCCCGACGAAACCTGTAAATGCCTCTGTTATTTTATACAATCATGTGTTATACTTTACATATTAAGTAATTAATATAAGTTAGTTTTGGAAAATATAAAAACGAACGGTGGCAATTCTGAACAGAAAAGGAGAGCCGGGAATGTAAACTAATCATGGCAAAGGGCTTATGCCCAGGGCGCTGACAATATGGTATACGGTGATGGTCGCGGCTGCCGCCGTATACGCCTTAACGGTGATCCAGG
>CAZJOS010000343.1:0-2235 GCA_964547655.1 uncultured Christensenellaceae bacterium | reverse complement strand
TATCTGAAAGAATACCTTCCACGCAGCGGCAAAGGCAGGTACATAAAGGGTAAGGTCGCGGCAACGGCTCTTTCCGGCGGCTGTATTCGCCATGGCGGGGAATTACACCGGAGCAAGGCTCGCTATAAAGGGCGGGAGCAGATACGTGCGGTACGCCGTGCTGCTTGTGATAGGCCTGCTGTTTGTAAAAACGGCGATAGATATATTTTCATAAACATATGCATTGACTGCGGCCATATTATATGGTATCTTTTCTATAAATTAAATATAACCTTCTGGTGCCTTTGAGCCCTGGGCAATGCCCGCGGCGATGAGGTTAAAAGGGAAAGCGGTAAAAAGCCGCTGCAGCCCCCGCTACCGTAAGGAAGACTGCCTAAAGCACAATGCCACTGATTTTTCGGGAAGGCGCTTTGGGCGGGATGAAGCCGAGCCGGTAAACCTGCCAGATGCGTATAGAAGAAGCTCTTCGGAGGGAAGATGCATCGGTCAAGTGATTTACGCCCAAAGCTGATGCTTCGGGCGTTTTTGATTCTTGTCATCTGACCCGAGGGTAATAAACATGTGAGAGGACAATGTCGCATAGCGCGTGTTCTCAATAGAAAGGGATCAGTATGGAAAAACAAAAAAGCAGAAAAAGTATCATCATAGGAATAGCCGCTCTTATCGTGCTCGCGGCGGCTTTCGCAGGCGTATATTTACTTTTTATCGAGAAGCCGGTCAGCGGAGATAAGACCATTACCGTGGAATTCGTACATTCCGACGAAACGGTCAAGACTTACGAAATAACGACTAACGCGGAATACTTAAGGCAGGCGCTGGAAGAAAAGGACCTGATTCAGGGGAGCAAATCTGCCATGGGGCTTCTCGTTACCACGGCGGACGGCGAAACGGCGGACAGCGCAAAGCAGGAATGGTGGAGTTTTACGCAGGACGGAGTATCTATGATGGTCGGAGTTGACGCCGCGCCGGTTAAGGACGGGGATAATTTTGAATTCACATTTACAGTCGGCTGGTAACGTGAAAATAGCCTTAAGGGAGGTATTGCTGCTCGGTCTGCTAGGCGCCATTTTGATAGTGGTGCAGGTTGGGCTTGCGATTATACCTAACATCGAGCTGGTGTCTTTTCTCATCATCGTATACACGCTAGTACTGGGCAGGAAGGTCTTCTTCCCGATCTACATATTCGTAGCGGTCGAAGGGCTTATATACGGTTTCGGAACGTGGTGGATAAATTACCTTTATGTGTGGGCAGTGCTGGCATTGGTCGTGCTTCTGCTGCGCAAAAATGAGCATCCCATGTTTTGGGCAATCGTATCGGGAATGTTCGGGCTGCTTTTCGGCGCTCTTTGTTCCGTGATCTACCTTTTTATCGGCGGGGTCGACGGTTACGGCGCGGCGGGTATAAACACGGCGGCCGCTTACTGGATAAGCAGCATACCGTACGATCTGCTGCATTGCGCGGGAAACGCGGTAATTGCGGCGCTGCTTTTTAAGCCAATGTATAAGATCATGAAAAGGCTGTATGCGCGGGAAAAAAAGATCTGACAGCCCGTTGCTCGCCTGCTAAAAAGCCCGTGACAATAATATTTCCGGCAGCTGCCGCAGGTCTGATATCTCGTATTTGATATCGTACCCGAATTCGTTTTTATCCCCCTTAGGGTTGTACCAGCAGCAGTCTACCCCTGCGTTATTTGCGCCCAGTATATCTGACGAGAGCGAATCGCCGACTACCAATATTTCTTCTTTATAGGCGCAGCCTGTTATATTAAAGGCTGCGTCGAAAAATTCTTTATGGGGTTTTGCCGTCCCCAGTTCTTCGGAGATGATAAGATGCTTTATGTATTTTTTTATCGGGGAAATTCTAAACCGGTTTCTCTGCGTTGCCGCTATGCCGTTCGTTATGATCGCCAGAACGAAACGTTTGGATAACTCCCTGCAAACCTCTTCGGCGTGCGGAAGAAGTATCGATTGGGTCTCGAGGTTCTTGCGGTAAATTTCGCTGGCGGCATAGGCGTCGGCTTTTTTACCCATGTACTCAAACAATTCGGAAAAGCGCTGCGATTTTATCGTTTCTTTTTCTATGAGGTTTTTCTCGTATAGCTTCCATAAGTTCAGGTTGATCTGCGAGTAAGTTCTGTTTATGGCTTCGGTATATTCGATGCCGAGATGCTCCAGCGTGGCTTTGAGGCTGAGGGCCTCGGCCGTATCGAAGTCGAAAAGCGTGTTATCGGCGTC
>CAZJOS010000342.1:0-2237 GCA_964547655.1 uncultured Christensenellaceae bacterium | reverse complement strand
CGGCTGCTGGAACAGATATCAGCATTATGATATCGTATCAACTGACGATGGCTGGCGGCTTAAGTATGAAATATCTGAAGGTGAGGGCCCTGACTGCCAGAAAGTGCTTGCCGACTGTGTTGTGGATGAAGAAACCGTAAGAGCTGTTGAGGCGATCCTCGCAGAATATGACGTTGGCAGCTGGAACTTCTACGATGAGACGGCAGAGGGCGTGATGGATGGCGGCGGATTTACTTTAAATATTATTTACCCCGGATTTTCGATTCGGGCAAAAGGGTGGAATGAGTTTCCCGGGGGATTATTTGATCTGGAAGATGAGATAAAAGCCATCTTTGAAGAGTTTACCGGCAGGATAGATTGATTGCGAAATAAAATCAGTTATCCGTTATGTTACCGGTGTTCCTGCATTTTTTGAAAGACCTTACAAACGCGTGAAATCTGCTGTATAATAAACATGACGCAAAGTTATATTTTGCCCGTATAGGCCATCGGGAGCTTTGTATATGAGAGTTAAGCTGATAATCGAATATGAAGGTACTGGGTACGCGGGGTGGCAGCGCCAGACGAACGGCGTTTCCGTGCAGGAAATGCTTGAACGGGCGTTTTATGAAGCTTCGGGGAAAAAGGCAGTGATACACGGCGCGGGAAGGACTGACGCCGGCGTACATGCGGAAGCTCAGGTCGCCCATCTGGATACGGATTGCACCATACCCCCGAGCAAGATAAGCTACGCCCTTAACATGCTTCTGCCGCCGGATATAAGGGTAAAGCAGTCTGCCGAGGTAAGCGAAGACTTCCATGCGAGGTTTTCCGCCAAAGCAAAGACGTACAGATACACTTTCTATAACCATACCCACGCGTCGGCGATTTACCGGAACACTACGACGCATATACACGGCAGGCTCTATATACCCGCTATGAAGGCGGCTGCGTCGTTCATACGGGGAACGCATGATTTTACGTGTTTTTGTTCGAGCGGAAGCGACGTTAAAGATACGGTAAGGACGATATACCGATTGGAGATAACGTCTCAGGAGCCGTTTGTGTACATAGACGTTACGGGATCGGGATTTCTATACAATATGGTGCGGATAATAGCAGGCACGCTCATAGACGTGGGGAAAAAAAGGATATCCCCTGAGTATGTAAAGGAGATCGTGAGCAATAAAGACAGGGCGCTCGCAAGCGCAACGGCTCCCGCAAGAGGCCTGACTCTAAAAGAAGTGCACTATACGCCGTTTTCGGATATAATGGCCTGATCTTAAACCGGCAATTTATATAACATAGCTTAAATAATTATTCAATCTCATCAGGCATTTTGCAGTTTTTTGTTGACATTTTGCATTTTACTGCCGTATACTATACAGAAGTTCTGTATAGAATGCATTTCTATTATATTGGGCTTTAGGAAGCACAAACTTCCCGGAGCGCTGAGACGAGATGAGACGAGAGATGTTGTTATTCTTTATGGGACGAAAATAACAAAGATTAGAGGAGAAGAGAATCATGAGTAAAAACATTCCCAACAGAGTTTTTTTGACCGAGGACGAATTGCCGAAGCAGTATTATAATATTGCCGCGGATATGCCCAACAAGACGAGGCCTTACTTGCATCCCGCAACGCTGCAGCCGGCGGCCCCTGAAGACTTAGAGCCGCTTTTCCCAAAGGCGCTTATCGAGCAGGAGATGTCGATGGAAAGGTATATCGACATACCGAAAGAAGTGCGCGAGATATACGCAACGTTCAGGCCGTCGCCCCTGGTGCGCGCGTACAGGCTGGAAAAATTTCTTGGCACGCCGGCGAAGATATACTACAAATATGAAGGCACGAATCCATCGGGCAGCCATAAGCTGAACACCGCGATAGCGCAGGCGTTCTACAACAAGGCCGAGGGCACGAAGCGCATTTCCACCGAGACGGGAGCGGGCCAGTGGGGCACGGCGCTTTCCATTGCGTGCGCGATGTTCGGCATCGAGTGCGCCGTATATATGGTGCGCGTATCCTACGATCAAAAGCCATACAGGAAGATACTGATACAGACGTACGGAGCGGATATAGTTGCCAGCCCGTCGACAAGGACGAACGCGGGGCGCGCCATACTCGCGAAAGACCCGAATTCGCTGGGGAGCCTCGGCATCGCTATTTCCGAAGCGGTGGAAGACGCGGCTATGCGCGACGATACGCATTACGCGTTAGGCAGCGTACTCAATCACGTCATACTGCACCAGTCGATAAT
>CAZJOS010000341.1:0-2258 GCA_964547655.1 uncultured Christensenellaceae bacterium | reverse complement strand
AAGCCCTCGTAGCCAAAGGCTTTGAGCGCCATAACGGCTTCTTTTACGGGCACGTTTCCTTCGCCGAGCATTTTATAGCTGACTTTTTTACCGTCCATCACCGAGTCTTTTATGTGAATGTGTTTGATGTGTCTGCCTATTGTCTTAAGCGTGTAATCCGGGCTTTCCCCGAAAAAGCGGAAGGGGTGGTGTATATCCCAGAGCACGCCTATATTGTCGTGGCCTATCTCATCGAGCAGCGCGGCCAGCATCCTCGTTTTCGCGAAAAAACCGTTCGTTTCTATAAGCGGCATAACGTTTTTTGCCTTAGCGTAATCGGCGATCTCTATTATATTTGGCTTTAAGGCTTTAAAATTGACGCCGTCGGCCGGGGCGGGCGCCTTGTCGCCCAGCAGCCTAAGGTACGGCGCCCCTATGTTATGGGCGGTATCCACATATGCCTTGGCCTCTTTTGCTGCATCTTCGTCGTTTAAATTGCAGGATGACGTAAGGCAGGGTATTTCAAGCGAAAGAGCGCTGAGCCTTTGTTTTGTCGCCTCTATCTTTTGGGGCGAAAGTTCTTCTATGGCAGGAACGAACAGCTCGCCCAATATGCCTCTTATCTCTATGCCCCCAAATCCCATGTCCGACGCGAACGTTATTATCTCTGGAAACGACCACTCGGGGCACCCCAACGTTGAAAAGCATGTTTTCATAAGAACCCTCCTTTAACAGACCCCCCAGCACATAACCCATCTCATTTACCCTAACCCCTCAGGATAAATCAAATCGGCGATATAATCTTTAACGTATCCAAACGTTATGTGCTGTGCGTATAATTATTTTACTTCCATTATGCCCCTGAATTCTTCAAGGGCTTTTTTAAACTCGCTCATGCAGTTCTTTACCGGCGCGCCGTCGGTAAAATCAACTCCCGCTTTTTTAAGAAGCTCGAGCGGATAGTCGCTTCCGCCGCTCTTTAAAAACTCCTTATACGCTTCCAGCTGCCCCGCTTTTTTATTGTATATATTCGATGCTATCATAACGGCTGCCGAAAAGCCCGTGGCGTATTTATATACGTAAAACGCGTTGTAGAAGTGCGGTATCCTCGCCCACTCGAGCGCTATGGTCTCGTCCGTCTTCATTATATCGCCGTAATAGAGGCGGTTCAGATCGGCGTATTTTTTGGAGAGGTCCTCGCCCGTGAGCGGCTCTCCCGCCTCGCACATCCGATGCGAAATCTTTTCGAATTCCGCGAACATAGTCTGCCGCAGGACAGTAGTGCGGAACTGGTCGAGATAGTGGTTGAGCGCATATTTTTTAAGCGCCTCGTCAGCGTGCTCTAAAAGATATTTCGTCAGAAGTATCTCGTTGACCGTAGAAGCTACCTCCGCGACGAATATAGTATAGCCTGCAAGCGGGTAAGGCTGGTTTTCGTCTGAATACCATGAGTGCATGGCGTGGCCGAGTTCGTGCGCTATTGTATATACGCTGTCGAGGTCTCCACGGTGGTTTAATAGCACGTACGGGTGTACCCCGTACGCTCCCCATGAATACGCTCCGCTCGTCTTTCCTTCGTTCTCGAATACGTCTATCCACCCGTCGCCGCGCGCTTTTAAGAGCAGCTTTTCGTATTCGTCTCCCAAAGGAGAGAGCGCCTCCCGCACCATGTCCATCGCCTTTTCAAAGCTGTATTTTCCGCCCGTCTCGCCCACAAGCGGGACGTATATGTCGTACATCGCTATCTCGCTCTGCCCGAGCAGCTTCTTTCTCATTTCCACATAGTCGTACATTATGCGAAGGTTTTGATGTACTGCCTCTATAAGGCCGTCGTAAAGCGACTCTGGAACGTTGTCGGAAAACAGCGCCTTTGCAAGGGCGCTGGGGTACTTCCTTACCTTCGAATAAAACACGTCTTTTTTTACGCTCGTGGAATACGCCGCCGCTATCGTGTTGATGCTGCCGCGGAACGCGCCGTAATACGTTTCGTATGCGTCCCGCCTTACCTGCCGCCGTGCGTCCTGCATAAGCTCTATATATTTGCCGTGCGTCAGCTGCACTTTGCCTTCCGGGGTCTCGACCGTGCCGAACTTTAAGTCGACGTTGTTGAGCATCGTGAATATGTCTTTCGCGCCCGACGCGAAATCGGAGCTTAAAGATAGCAGCTTTTCTTCGTCTTCGCCAAGTACGTGCTTCTTCTGGCGTATGGTGTCCTTTATCAAAAACGCGTAAGGCAAAAGCGCCTTTTCCCCGGAAATAAACCCGAGAAGTTTTTGCTC
>CAZJOS010000340.1:0-2265 GCA_964547655.1 uncultured Christensenellaceae bacterium | reverse complement strand
AGTCTCCGCCAAGGTTTTCGAAATCGTAGTACTTTGGGTTGCGCGACAGCGCCCAGCGGCGGGCGTAGGCAACGGCGGCTTGGCGGTCGTAAGGAGTAAGCGGCATAATAAAAACCCCCGCAATAATGTGATGCTTTATATTATGCGGGGTACGATATTTTTGATTAACTAATAAAACCTGCCCGCCGCAAGAACAACCGCTGGCGGAAGAATAGAGGCGGTATCAACTGAATAACGCTGATATATCCCAGATATCGACGATATCCCACACGTCCTCAAGTAACAGCGTATGATCTCTGCCGTACTCTGTAAAATAGATATCTTTTTTATATTCATCACCGCTTAGCCGGTATACCATCACGATATAACCGCCTTCGGTTTCGTCAAGCCATCCGCAAGCCCCGGCCTTAGTATCGCTGAGGCGCACCGGGCTTTTATCGATCCGATATGCGCCATAGTCGCCCGTAATTGTATGCGGTATATCATCGATCAATTTCATGGAGTACACATTCCGCTGCAGAAGATCGGCCTTCCCGGTAAGCAGCGAAATACAATATGCATCGCCGATACTATCGTCTTCATAGATATCGCCTTCATTTTCTAGGGCAATATAATAAAGCGAGTCTCCGTCACTATCGAAAAAGAAATTCTTCAGGATAAAAATGTCTCCGTTTTTCTCAACAGACAAATACTTCGGGTAATCACACCGCTTCTCCGGCTTTCCCCATTCTCCGTTTTTCTTTCGTACGGTATAAAGAGCCCCGTCCTGCTTGTAGGCGACGCAGGTAAAACCGAAATTGACTTCACAGTCGTAAAAATACCCTTCGGTAATGACATTTTTGGTCCCGTCTCCAAATAGCTCTGTCAGCTTGCCGGGGTCTCCGGTCTCTTCAAGTAAAAACCGGCTCTCATACTCATGATCAGGGTTCAATCCGTAATACGGCTCGATATAAAGCTTATCGGCACTTCTGCCGACATCGACAGGGTCGCATCCGGGGGCTTTATAATAGCGTCTGCCGCTTTTTACATAGAAGAACTCTTCTGCGCCGTTTACAACCTTCTCTATTCGTCCTTTATCTACCGCTGCGGCCTCTTCCCCCGACTTTTTTATATATATATCCGTAGCAGAGAAAGAGTCCTTTGTACCCAGGCTGTAAAGTATTGTACCGCTGCTATCTATGGTAACATGCGCCGTCACTTTAACCGGATCCGAAGAACTCGCCTCCCCGAGCACCGCCGGGCTCTGCCCGCCGTCCTTTAGGCAAAGAGTATATTTATCTTTGCCTTCCCGTTTTTCCACGGCAAGGTAATAAATCTGCTCTCCGCCGTAAGACGCTCCGTAATAGTCGCTTCCGCAATAGTCATAGTCGCAGTAAGCGGAATCGGCAAGTAGCATGCTTTCCCCGTCCGGGTTGCGGCGGTACAGCTTACCGGCATATGCCTTCATATCTGTAATATAAAGCAGCGTTTTGCCGTCCCCCGAAAGCCGTGCACTATAAACGTTATCCGCAACTTTGAGAGGCCCGCTGAGCGTTTGTGTATCCACCATGTACAACGTATTCCCGGAAAACATATTCACGTCATGATTTGTTATCATATCATTGATACCGGTTAAGTAATAAAGATATTTATTGTCTTTGGAAAGCATGCCCGCAAGATACGGAGGACCGAAATCTTTTATTATGCCGGCATCCGGCAGTTCCAATGTCCCCCCGCCTGATACTATATATACCGAATCGCCATTAAATAAAAACGCGGGTTCTTTTGCTCTCTCATGGCTCTTCTCTTCCGCCAGGGTTTGCAGCGAATCGCAGCCTGCCGCTGAAAGCAACAAAACGGCAAGAAGCATACAAATAAGTATTATAAAACCTCGTTTTACACTTCTCATATTTACTCCTTAATTCCGGATTTGGCTGGGCGGCTCTTTCCGCCTCTCTGTAACGACTGATAGATTATTACTAATACCTGATATAGGATAATCTTACATATCAATGATTTCTGTCATATTATAACATAGACCTGCGCTCTTTGACAGGATGCCGTGATCACCATATCACTCCCCCACAGCCCTAACTCCCGGCCCGGTAAGCGTGCTCCTTCCTCCCGAGAGCTTCTTCACTTCTATCTGCGCATCTATGCGCTCTTTGAGCGCGCCCACGTGCGATATAACGCCCACGAGCTTTCCTTCCCTGTTGCCGAGCGAAGAAAGCGTCTGCAGCGCGGCTTCGAGGTAGTCTTCGTCGAGCGAGGCAAACCCTTCGTCTA
>CAZJOS010000339.1:0-2266 GCA_964547655.1 uncultured Christensenellaceae bacterium | reverse complement strand
CGCATACTACGGCGGCGAGAGAGCCGAGCATGAAATACCTCGACAGGATACTCGAACGTCTGTATTCTAAGGGCAGCACGACTTCGAGAAAGATAGCGGAAGACAAAACGCAGAGCGAGAAATTAACGAAAAACATACAGGAGCTTATGCGCATAATAGGGGAGGCTAATCTAAAGCCTTCCATGGAATATGAAAGCCTTTATTACAAATGGACTAACGTTTACGGCTTCGATATGGACATGCTTACGTTAGCCGCGAGGGTATCCGGCTCGCGGGGCAAGAAAACCCTGCCGTATATCGACGCCATACTCACCGACTGGTACAACAAGCGCATACTTACCGCCGAAGACGCTCAGAATTACGTAAGCGACAGGCAGGCGCTCGACGATAAAATAGAGGCCGTATTCAGGGCTTCGGGAATATCGCGCAGTATTACCGATATACACCGCAAAGCGTATACCAAGTGGAGCGAGGAATGGGACGTAAGCGCCGACGCCATACTCCTTGCCGCTGAGATAAGCTCGCTCTCCGAAAACCCGTACAGATATATAAACACCATACTCACAAACTGGCATAACGCCGGGGTAAAGACCCTTAAAGACGCGCAGCGGGAGACGAAGAAATATTCGCCTAAAAGCAATATCACGGAACGGGCTTCATATGAAAGGCCGGTTGGAAAATACGATAACCTCGCTATTGACCCGTTTGCGGATGAAGGAGCGTAACCTTGAGCATATCCGACGTTTACGCTCAATATGAGCTAATACGGGAAAATAACAGAATTGAAGAGCAAAAGCGCCAGAGAGAAATTACCGAAAAGATTCCCGGATATAAAAAACTTCAGAACGAAATCAAAGGGCTTCAGAAGAAGAGAATACTCGAAGCTTTCACTGCCGGCAAAGAATACGACAATAAGATATCGGCACTTATTAAAGACGCTGAAGATTTGCTTGTTTCAAATGGTTTCCCTTCGAATTACTTAGAACCCTTTTTCACTTGTGATATATGTAAGGATAATGGAGTTACAGAGAACGGGGAACGCTGCTCCTGTTTTAAAAAACGGGTGTTAGAGGATAAGCTTAAGGAAGCGCGGCTTTTAGATACGAACATAAGTTTCAAACAGTTCGACCTCAATATCTTTGATAATAAGCCAATAAAAAACGGAAAATCGCAAAGAGATTATATGAAGCAATATAAAAAAATTTTTGAGGCTTACGCTGATGATTTTCCTGATTGTCCCTCTATAGTATTGATATCCGGTGGCATCGGCCTCGGAAAAACGTTTATTTCAAAATGTATAATGCGTCGCGTAATTGAACGAGGATATACGACGGCTTATTATACCGCATATCGTCTTTTTTCGATGTTTCATCAGCACCGTCTTGGAGAAGACGTTGACCTCGAACCATTATTTGAGGTTCCACTTCTTATAATAGACGATATTGGGACAGAACCTATGACTAAAAACGTAACCAGGGAATACTTTTTTGATTTGTTAAATGAAAGAACCAGCCTGCATACAATATTAATAACAAATTTGACTTTTGACGAATTAGATACACGCTATGGGGAACGGATATACTCGAGGTTAATGGAAAAAAATATATCTTATAGAGTTATATTTGAGGGGGATGACATTCGTCGTTCTAAATAGTATTACTCGATTGATTGGGTTATAATTATAGCTAAAGGAAACACTGATTTAATGAGGGCGATAAGATTTGCGAGGAAATTTGACGTCTGTCAAGGAACAAAAACGAAGGAATAGCAGCGCTATTTCGGAGTTTTTGTGACGCGGACAGGCGGCAAATTAACCGCAAAGATATCGAACGAATAAATCAGTGTTTCCTTGAAAACGGAGGCATTATGAAACGCAGCGAAATAGAAGATAGATATAAGTGGGCCCTTGGAGACCTGTACGCTTCGGACGAAGACTGGGAGAAGGATTTTGCGAAGTTTAGAGAAATGATCCCCGGCATAGGCAAGCTCAAAGAAGGCTTTGCGGATACGGCTCAGAACCTCGCGAGCGCTTTGGTAAAAACGGACGAAGCTTCGCTTTTGGGAGAGAGGCTTTACGTTTACGCCAAAATGCGCCGCGACGAGGATAACGGCAACTCGAAATACCAGGCCATGACGGACAGGGCGATGAGCCTTCTTGTCGCCCTGTCGGGCGAAACTTCGTTTATGTCGCCCGCGCTGCTCGCTCAGGACGAGCAAAAACTTCTCGGGTTTATTTCCGGGGAAAAGGCGCTTTTGCCTTACGCGT
>CAZJOS010000338.1:0-2290 GCA_964547655.1 uncultured Christensenellaceae bacterium | reverse complement strand
AAAAGAAGCAGGTATTAGCCGTTTGAGGTGTCTAGTTTTCAATGCCCATATCAGACAAAGACAACGGGCCGCAGAAGCCCCTCATAATAAACGGCCCTTATGATTACCTCAATTATGCGGCACAGCAGGGCAGGATGACGCCGAACCAGGCGGCGGCCGTATGGAATGAACACAACGGGCGCAAGGCGGTGAACGGTGACAACAATACCCGGCTTAAAGCCGGTGGAAAGTTTGACCTTCAGGAATACATATACCAGCAGGAAACAGGCAATGCGCATTCGCCAGGATACTTTGAGGGAAAGGCCGCGTTGTGGAAACAGAACGCGGATTACTATATCGATAAGTACGGTGAGAAAGAGTACAACCGCTATTCTGATTACTATACACTTATGGCGGCACAGGGGAAATCCGGACTTAACCAAGCTTATACGCCATATCTCAGCGCATTGGGAGATATGATAGAGAACCGCGCGGCATATGAAAGCAAGTACGGCAAGGCGGGATATGACTATCTATATAATAAGTATAGGAATGAAGCGCAAGGCGACAGAGACAAAATAAACGAAGTCATAAAATGGGGACAGGGAGGAAGATACAGCGCGGATATAATGGAGGCGTACCCGTGGCTCAAAGACCAATACGTATACGATTCCAACGACACCATAGATATGATGGCGCTATATTTAGGGTACATGCCGTCAGCTTTTAATCAGGAAGCCGCGAGGGTGTATGTAGACGAAGCGAACAAGATAAAGCGCTCGCAGGCGTCAAGCGACACAAACGCAGCACAGGACACAGGCCTTACGCCATTAGAAGACATTGTATCGGGCAACCGTCCTGTTACTCAACAAGAAGTACAGGAAGCCTTAGAAATTATCACCCAAGCACACGCCAAAGCTGAAAAGCAAAAAGCGAAAGAAGAAGCGCAGATAGCATTTGCACAAGACCCTCACGGGTATATTACGGGCAAGGTAAGAGAATATAAAGAAAAAGCAGAACAAACTTACGACCAAAACAAAGCCATAATTATAGAGGCTCAAAAATACGGTTTAGTTGACGCGGAGATAGACCCCGAAACATTATCACCCGAAGAAGCGTTAGTGACAGCCGAGACTGCGATAGCTGACGCCAATATGACTACACCGTATGAATGGACGCAAAGGTTGTTGATGGCCGTCAAAATAAAGCAAGCGGCAGAAGCGCAAGAGAATTACAGAAAAATGGGTATACCGTATCCGGGCGCACCGAGCCTCGGGCCTTTTGATACGTCGAGAATAATGCCGGAAGACATAGGCGAACTCGAAGCGAAAATAGCAAGCACGGAAGAAGAATATAAAAAATTACAGGCTGATATGGCCGCCGCCGGAATTGAAATGGAAAAAGTAAGGCCGGAGGAAGGAACCACTACACCGGAGTTTGAAGAAGCTGTAGCTAAGTTTGAAGAATTGCGCGATAAAACCAACGACACAGAGGCATGGCTAAAGGAAATGAAATCCGAAAAGCCAATCGTAGAGAAGTATACCAAAGCGATGAAGGCAGGGGAAGAAGCGGCAAAGAATAGCGATTTTTTAGACACGGTAAACAGAGTAGATAAAGAAATTAAAGAATACTTACCGAATGATGGCGGAATATGGGCGGGTGGCAAGCAAAAGAACTTTCTTAGATATCTTGAAACGCCCACTGATAAAACTATTTATTACGGCACCCTGGGGGGTTATACAGATTTAGTTGATAGAGATTATGTCGGATTGGCTGCGGGAGAACAAGAATACGGTAGGTATACTTTTTTAACAGATGAAGAAAGAGACACACTAAAATATTTTTATGGCAAAGGCATGACTGCTGAATTTGACGCTTATTTAAAAGATATTGAATGGATGCTTGATAAGAGGTATGTACTAAACGAATCGAAAGTTAGAGAAGAAAACTTTGAAAAGATGGGCGTTGGCGGTAAAATCCTTGCCGGGGCAACATCGTTTTTGTCAATGCCATTTTCAGGGCGGTCTTTAACTTATGGCATTGGACAGGCAATAACGGGTGAACCCGCAAATAAGTACGCTTCCGCTCACCAATACGCACGGACAACAAGTGAGTTAAGAAATATAGTAACCGAAGGCATGTCGCCGCTTGGCAGAATATTAACAAACGCGGGCTTTAGCACGGGTGATATGATAATAACGCTGGGAACCGGCCCTACCGCGTCTTTAATTATTATGTCTTCAGAGGCCGGAGGACAAGCAACATATCAGGCATATCAAAGCGGGGCTACGCCGCTTGAAGCCGTCGGGGT
>CAZJOS010000337.1:0-2293 GCA_964547655.1 uncultured Christensenellaceae bacterium | reverse complement strand
CCCGAGAAATGGGGCCTTATAAAGCTGGAAAAATAGATCCTGGTATGATTACGGGCCGCTCTGAAATCAGAGCGGCTTTTAGATTGATGACAAACTAAGAATTCTGTATTCAGCATTGAATTATTAAAATGAAGGCCACTGAAAAGTCCCAATTCGGGGTCCCCAAAAAGCTTAAAGCTTTTTGGGGCAGAAATACAAGGCGTTTCGAGCATTGCGACGATGATGTAGCAGCGCTACTTCGAGGAGTAAGCGGAGAAACAACGCAGTAGTTGGGCTTTGTCAGCGGCCTGGGGGCCGCTCCGGAAACAGAGCGGCCCTTTTGCTTTTATTCTGTAGAAGGCTGTCAGCCCTTCGTCTTTTCTAACGGGAACACTACCGTAAGCAGCATCTTGAAGCGTTCCGGCGCCGCCACGGCGTGCGGCACGCCTGCCGGCATAACTACAGCCTGCCCCGCGGCCGCCGAGAAAGCGGCGCCGCCTATCGTAAGCTGCGCTTTTCCGTCCAATACGTATACGAGCGCGTCTCCTTCCGAGTCGTGCGAGCTTATCTCTTCGCCGCCGTCGAAGGCGAACAGCGTAATGCTCACCGCCCTGTTCTGCACGAGCGTCCGGCTTACTATCTGCCCCTGAGCGTATTCTACCAATCCGGCCAATTCCAGCACCTTTTCAAACTCTATATTCTTCAGCATATTAATATTCCCTCTCTTACGGCCTATTCCTGCGATACGAGCCTCTTCTCGCCCGTTATATTTTGAATGGGAGCGATATCCTGCGTAACTTCAAGAACGCCGAGGTACTCTCCCGCCGAGTCGCGCACCGCGTAATAGCGTATGAATACGTACTTATCTCCCATGCGGATCCAGAAATCCTCGTGGTCCTTTCTGCCTTTTCTCAGGTCTTCAACAATGCCCTCCACTATATGCACGCTCGAGGGAGGATGGCAGGCCGTAACTTTACGCCCTGTTATTGCCTTGGTGCGCGGGAACACCCGCTCTTTGCTCTGCGAGAAGTACCTTACCGTATCGTCTTTGCCCACAAACGTTATATCCACCGGAAGCGTATCCAGCATAGCAATAAGTTCCGGTATTGAGAGATATCCCGTCGGCAGTGTTATGTCTGCGGCCTGCCCGGCAGCGGGCTGAGCCGGCGCGCTTGCTTCCTTCGGGCTCCATGACGGCGGCTCCGGTATAAGGCAATAGCCGACTTCTCCGCTCTGGTCGGCAATATGCTTCCATTCCTCTCCGATCAGCACCTCCAGCAGCATAGGCAGCATTATGTTTTCCTCTTTATAAACCATTTCAACGATTCTTTCAGCCGCCTCTTCGGCTTTGCCTGCAGCCGAAGCATCTCCGGCATCCGCCAGCTGTGCCGCCTGCTTAAGCAGGGCGCGTACCTCGTCGTCGACGCCCCACATCACCTTGGGCGGAGCGGTTATGCCGTACTTCTCCATATACGGGAACAGCAGCATCTCTTTCTTAACATAGTGCTTGTCGATGTTAAGCAACGCGCCGATATCCTGCGCCAGCGAAGCCATATCCTTCCCTTCTTTCACTTCGGCTATATGCGGGCGCATGCGCGATATAAGCTGCTCAAGCGCCCTGTTCTCCTCTTTAAGCGTATGCGCGGGATGCCCCGGCGTATCCTCCGCGCTGTGCGGCGCGTGTATCTGCTCTACCGACCCTTTGAACACCGCCGAGTGAACGTCGCAAAGCCTTTGTACTTCGCTGACCGGCAGCCCTTCGGATATGAGCGCCTGCTCCGCTTCAGATATCTCCGACGCATTCACGCCCTCAAACGCGGCCTCAAACTGCGCCTTCACCTCGTCGACGCTCTTTCCCGCGTGCAGCTGTTTTAGCAGGTCTTTTATTACCTGCTTCCTGTACTCCCTGTTATTGATCTCCTGGCTCATTATTCTCCCTCCTCATTGATTATCTCAAATCCGTTGTTTTTAAGTTCCTGCAGTATCGTGTCCATACCAATATTACGCATCGCGGCGCCTTTAGGCAGCGACATAAACCGCCCCGCTGTTGCAAGCATGCCGGGTCTGGTTATCCCTGTAAATCCCAATCCCTGCATGATCCCAATCAATTCAGGATACTGCTCGCATAGTTTCTGTACCGGCTGCCGCAAATCGATACTTTTCATATCGGTATTCTCTCCCGTTTGTTTGTTTTTTTGCTTTCAAACAGATAATATACCAAAAATGCCCGATCGTATGTTGCTGTGGCTACAAAAAATAGCGCAATTTTATTAGCTTACGCATATAAAAAGAGACGTCATAATCAACGTCTCTC
>CAZJOS010000336.1:0-2313 GCA_964547655.1 uncultured Christensenellaceae bacterium | reverse complement strand
AAGCGGGGGGCGTCGGGATATCTCTTAAAGAGCCTGAGCGCCGGGGAGCTGTTTGCCATGATGGACGCGCTGGGGCAGGGGGAGCCGCCCCTTTCTCCCGGCATGGCCGCCCGCCTGATGGATGAATTCAAGCGCCGCGCCAATGAAGAGCCGCCCCAGCCGCCGCGGGACAAGGCAGTAGAAGCGCTCACCGGGCGGCAGGAAGAGATATTGAACCTCGTCGCTCAGGGGATGACTTACCGCGAAATTGGCGCTGAGACAGGCCTCACCGAACGGACTGTCAAATACCATATGGAGAGGATATTGGACCTGCTCCACGTGGATAACCGCGCGCAGGCCATAGGCTATGCCCGGCGGAAAGAAACGGACGACGGCAAATAACGGATCACCGGCATATAAGTACAGTTCAGAAGTACAGTTTTGGGGCTGTACTTTTTTATTTTCGGGACTGTACCTGCGGACATTGTAAGTGAAACGCATATATATATATAATTATTATGTAGAAATTTGTTTATTAATGGCACGATTATAATAGTAGGAAGGGGAGTTTAACATGAACAAAAGAACGGGACGTACGATATTTAAACGGATCATGCCGTTTGCGGTTGGCCTTGTTATGATGCTGGCCATAATGTCGGCGGGCAGTACTACGGCTTTTGCGGCTACGGCGTTCGCCGGAGGCGCAGGCACTGAAGAAGACCCCTGGCAAATCGAGACTGCGGAGCAGCTCGATAATGTGCGTGATTACACTGGAGACCATTTCATACTGATGAACGATATCGACCTGACCGAATATTTGTCGGAAGGGGGCGCGGGCTATAACGGCGGCGCGGGCTGGCAGCCCATCGGCATAGACGAGGCGCTTTTTATGGGAACGTTTGACGGAAACGGCCATACGATCTCGGGCCTCTATATCAACAGTTCTGATACCTCTTTTGTCGGCCTGTTCGGAATTACGCACTCTTCGGCTTGCATCCGGAATCTGGGACTTACAGATATCAATGTATACATATCGGGTAATAGCTGCTCGGGAACTGCAGGGATGGTGGGTTTAAACAATGGCACGATCGATGCCTGCTACGCGGAGGGCTCCGTAACCGGGAATGATTGTGTAGGTCTCCTCGTTGGATGTAATAATTCTTATATCACCCGCTCCTGGGCTAAAGGGACGGTGAACGGTATTACCGGTGTCGGCGGCCTTGTGGGTCAAAACTTGGGAATTATCAGAAACTCATACGCAATGTGCAGCGTGACGGGAGAGAATGTAGTCGGCGGCCTTGTGGGTTATAATGATTTGTATGATATAAGCAATTGCTACGCTGCCGGCGCCGTGACATGCGGCGAGGATGCCGGCGGCCTGCTGGGAATAACTTATCATGAGATTGACACAGGCTCTTACTACAACAGCAGCACAAGCGGCCTTTCAGATACCGGCAAGGGTGAGCCAAGGACATCTGCGCAGATGGTGCAGCAGGCCACATTCGAGGGCTGGGATTTTGACACGGTGTGGACTATAAGCGAAGGCTCGTCCTACCCGTATCTGCGGTGGGGCGCGCCCGATCCGCTGCCCGCGCCTCCCACTTTGATTGGCATAACGGTGACTCCCGAAACTCTGGCATTAAGAAACGGCGGAGCTTCAGGCGCCTTGTCGGCCGATCCGGACCCGGCCGGCGCTCTGATGAGCGTTAACTGGACAAGCAGCAACGAAGACGTAGCCACAGTAGACGAAAACGGAGTTGTGACCCCGGTCGGCCTTGGCACAGCGACTATAACAGCTACGTCCGGCGACTACTATGATACCGCTGATGTGGCAGTCAATGATTTTGCAGGGAGCGGTACAACGGAAGATCCCTGGCAGATAACGACCGCCGAAGAGCTCGATAAAGTGCGTTATTACCTCGGCGATTGTTTCATACTGATGAACGACATCGACCTGACTGATTTCCTTTCGGAAGGTGGCGCAGGCTATAACGGCGGCGCGGGCTGGCTTCCCATCGGCACAACTGAGTCTCCTTTTGCGGGAGCGTTCGACGGAGACTACCACACTATTACCGGCCTTTATGTTAACAGCTCAGAGCCATATCCTCATAACATTGGCCTTTTTGGCGTTACGTATAAGGCCGACTTGAAAAACCTGGGGCTGCTGAATGTAGATGTGTCAGCCTGTTACTATGTCGGCGGCCTGGCGGGCAACGTTACAGGAGGGACGATCGATAGCTGCTGTGTTACCGGCGTTGTAAAATCGCTGAATTACGGAAATGATGCCGGAGGGCTTGTAGGTATTATGGAGGGAGGCGTCATCAGTAATTCTTT
>CAZJOS010000335.1:0-2321 GCA_964547655.1 uncultured Christensenellaceae bacterium | reverse complement strand
GCGCCTTCGGCTTCCGGCACACTGCTTTCCTCTGCGGCGTTTGCATTCTGATTCGCCGGCCGCGCATCATCTTTGCAGGCTGACAAAAATACGCATAACAATATTATCAGTATATAAAACAATGCTCTTTTCATTCACAGCCCTCCTTAATAGTTTTTCAGGAAGATTATAACACATAAACCTTTGTTTTTACACAAAATCCAGTTGGCCGCTTACAGACACCTCTGCGATACCGGATTATGAGCATAACTAATCAAGACGCTGTAAAGAAAAGCGGCTTTCCGCCGCCTGACTTAGTGTTCTTTGTTCTTAAACGTTTGGCAGCACGTTCCGTCGCTCGTTTCCGCCAGGCCGTCGCCCATGGCGCCTACCTCGAGGCCGAACGCGTGGCACAAATGATTCTTATTATATTTGCAGTTTTCCACGCTGCATTTTACCTTTAAACCCGGAGCTCCCAAAATTGATCACCACCTTTCTTGTGCTAGTTTCCCCAGTTGCCTTCAAATTACCCGCTTGTAAATTTTATTGCTTGACAGCGTAACAGTGTTATGTTACGCTATATATAAAGGAGGCGCATTATGGAAGAAGAGCTTATATCGAAAAAAGAGCTGCTTGAGCTGACGAATATATCGTACGGGCAGCTTTACAGATGGAAACGCAAAGGCCTTATACCCGAAGAGTGGTTCATACGCAAATCCACGTTCACCGGGCAGGAAACGTTTTTTCCGAAATATAAGGTGCTGCCGAGGATAGACAAGATACTCAGCATGAAAGAAGACGTATCACTAGACGACCTTGCCGACGTGTTCTCCCCCGCCGAAGGCGACGTGCGTTTAAGCGCGCAGGAAGCGGAGGCGCGCGGCATAGCGACAGCCGGCGTTTTAAAGATCTACCTTGAATTCAGGGGCGGCGATGAGCCGCTCGATTTTAACGATTTGCTATCGGCGTACTTGTTGGAGAAACAACTTATATCGGGCGAAATGAGCCTCGACGAAGGAAAGCTGCTGCTCGAAGTGCTGCGGGAAGAGATGGTAAAGTTCAGCGGAAAACCGGCGGAAATAGTAATGATGAGAAAGCTCGGCGTGTTCAGTTGCTTTGCGGTTACGCCGCCCTGCGAAGTCTGCTTCGACAGGGGCATAAAGCTCGTAGGCAAGGTAAACATACCCGCGGCGACGGAAGAATTGAAATTAAAATTAGTTTAGGAGGATATAATATGAGCGATTATACACAAAGGCCCGACCTCAAGATTAACGGTTCGGGAACGGCTTCGGGAGGCGCTTACAATTTAGTCAGGATAAACGGGTCGGGCAGGGTCACGGGAGACGTCGACTGCTGCGACCTCGTTATCAACGGCTCGGGAGACGTAAACGGAAAGTCTCAATGCGTGACGGTCAAAGTTAACGGCTCGGGGCGCCTGACGGGAGACGTTAAATCTAATGAAGTAAAGGTCAACGGCAGCGCCAATTTCGGCGGCGGCATCTCCTGCGGAACGTTAAAAGTAGTAGGCTCGGCGGAAGTAAAAGGCGGCGTTGAAGCCCATGTCGTCGATATAGACGGCTCGATGAAGGCTGAAGGGAACTGCAGCGCAGAAGGGTTTTCTTCTAACGGAATGTTCGAGATAGGCGGGCTGCTCAATGCCGAAAACGTCGATATCCGCCTGTATTGGCATAAGAGCCGCGCAAAAGAGATAGGCGGGAAAAGGATAACGGCAGCGCTGGGCAAGGCAGGGCTCGGAGTGATAAAGGCTATTTTCCCTTCTATCAACTTCCCGCAGCTCGAGGCCGACCTTATAGAGGGAGACGAAATAAATCTCGAAAACACCACGGCAAAAGTGGTGCGCGGCAATAATGTAGTAATAGGCGGCGGCTGCGATATCGGCCTTGTGGAATACAAAGGCTCGTACCGCAAAAACATGGGCGCCAAAGTGGCGGAAGAGAAAAAGATCTGAAAAACAGGCGCCGTATAGTAAAAATTACTTTTTCATGATTGACGCACGTTTGTTATCATTGTTATAATGTTCACACGTGCCTATTTTTTATTAATGAATAATATAAGGAATAATACATGGAAGAGCAAAAAGAGAACATGACCCAAAGTGAAAATATAAAAAACTCTCCCCAGCGCGTGTCTGTTATCAAATGGCTGCTGCGCATCATTCAGGGCGCTATAATTGGCGCCGGCGCAATACTCCCGGGCATAAGCGGAGGCGTACTGTGCGTAGTGTTCGGTATATACCAGCCTATGATGGCGCTGCTGGCGCACCCTATACGCACATTTAAAAAATACGCCGGGCTGCTGCTGCCTGTTCTGATAGGATGGGC
>CAZJOS010000334.1:0-2341 GCA_964547655.1 uncultured Christensenellaceae bacterium | reverse complement strand
TAGAAGTCGTTTTCCTCTTCCAAATTTTCATCCTGGTACTCTTCTTCTTCGAGGCCAACCGCGTCTAAGATACGGTTAAAAATGCCTTTTGCCATGGTGTGAACCCCCTAAATTTAATTTGACCTCGCCCCAAACACGGCCGTACCAATCCTAACCATATTTGAGCCTTCTTCAATTGCCGCCTCAAAGTCGCCGGACATGCCCATCGACAGGTATTCAAACGCCGGAAAAGAATCCCTGGTCTTCCGGAAGAGTTCATACATCCTCACAAAGTATCGTCTGTTGTCGCCCGCATTAAGCGCCAAAGGCGGTATCGCCATCAGCCCCTTTATGCGGACCCTCCTCAAAACAGACAGCCCTTCCATCAAGTCTTCCAGATCTTCTTCTAAGACGCCTGACTTTGTCGGCTCTTTGGCTATGTTTACCTGAACAAGAGCTGAAAGATATGCGTCTTTGTTTTCGCACTGCCTTTCTATCTCCTGTGCCAGAGAGAGCCTGCCGAGTGAGTGAAGCAAGTATACACCGTCTATTATATATTTTATCTTGTTGCTTTGCAGCGGCCCTATTATATGCCAGTTGACGGGGCCATCTACAGCTTCCCGTTTTTTAAGGTATTCCTGCACCCGGTTTTCGCCGAAATCCCTGATACCTGCCCTTGCGGCCTCTGATACAGAGGCGGCGTCCACCGTTTTGCTTACCGCTACAAGTGTGATGTCTTCCCTGCTTCGTCCCGACTTCTTAGCGCAAATACCAATCCTTTCCTCAATATTTTTTATGTTAATTTCTATACGTGGCATTATATTACATCCCGAGTAAAAAATAAACTATTTTTTTAAAAGATCGTTCTCCTTCAGCACGGGCTGGTCTTTGTAGGTCTGCACAAACACCGAGTCTCCCTCGCTGCCCACGACAAAAACCGGAACGTATTCTCCCGTATCTTTCTCTACATAGTTTATCCCGTCCTCAGGCTTTAAACACGATCTCGGGATGCGCCAGCCCTGTATAGTTGCCGCAAGCCTTGCGCTTACCCTTCTGTCGCCCAGCATCGGGCCTATGTTTCCGTCTATCTCTATAGTATACACATAGCCGTCGTTATTCTCAAGTTCCTGTATGTTATATACGCTGCCTGTATACCTTGTGTCCAGGTAATCGTCGAAAACCATCGAGAAAACGTTCCCCTGAAACATCTCCGGAATATTATTGTCCGACAGCAATACGACATACCATTTGTTTTCAGATACCACCCTGTAAAGAAGCTTGTAAGCCTGGTCTTCATCCGAAATGCTTACTGTCTTGCCGGCGCTCACCTCTTCGAGAGTTTTTCTGGTGAAATATCCTATGTTGTCTTTCGCCATTATTGATTCGCATCCGTCGAAGTAGAAGCTTACCCTTCCGGCCGTCTCCGCAGTCACTACGCTGCACCACCTGTTTATCTGGTCTTTGAGTTCCTGCTGCCTGCTTAAATACTGGCGCAGCTGGTCGTCGGGCTGGGCTGTTTCGTCGAGATACGATATCCTTTCATTCAGCAAAGACTCCATATCTCCTTCGAGAGCCAGCAGGCTGTTCCATTGCCCCAGTGATATCGAAGACTGTATTTCCTTTGCCTTAAGGTCTATTCTCGCATTGATATTGTCAAGAGTAGGGTCTATAACGCCTTCCCGCATAGTATCGGTCTCGTAGCGCATTATATCCTTCTGCAGGTCGAGCAAATCGGAGACGGTCCCGTCGTTATATCCCCTTTCGTATACCTTCACTATCGGTTCGCCTGCTTCTATATGCGCGCCTTCCTGCGCTACAAAATCCGTCTTTCCGTAATCCATTGCCTGGTAAACCACTTCGTCGCGCACTATCAGCATATCAAAAGCGGCATTATATTCCGTACTTCCCCATTTTACAACTGCTGTCGGCGGCGGGCTCAGCAGCACCAGCAAAACAACTATTGAAACAACAAATATGCCTGCTATTATAAAAAACCTGGTACCGGGCCTTCTTCTTAAACGCACATTTGCAGGCCTTCCCGCTATCTGCCTTGAGCCTGCGTATCTCGCCCCTGTATTGCGGGTCGCCATCTGATTAATCATCCTTCCAAATACATACATGCATCCCCAACACATAACCCACCTTATCAACCGCTTATTCAATATAATCAAATCGGCGGATATAAGGACCTAACATATAAATGTTATGTGCCGGGCCCCATATAAGTAATTCTATGTGTAAAAAAAAACTCCTCTTTCAACGGAGATAAAATTAAAAAACTATTAAAGGCAGCCTGTTATAAGGCTATCTCTACCTCTACGCTGTTGCCCTTAATATTATATCTTATCTCCTCACAAAACGC
>CAZJOS010000333.1:0-2354 GCA_964547655.1 uncultured Christensenellaceae bacterium | reverse complement strand
AGGAGGAACGAATCAATGAAATGTACCCATTGCGGCCTTAAGAACGAACCCGGAAACCGCTTTTGCATGCGCTGCGGCGCGCCTATAGAATACGCGCCCGGCAAGACCGCGAAAAACGCGGAGCCGCCGGAGCGGGAAGCGGGCGCTCCGCTGCGGGCGCACGAAAGAAAACTAAATGTACCTGCCCTGCTGATGGGCGCGCTGAGCATATTGCTCGCGGCTGTGATAGCGCTGATGGCTACAGGAATAACCGACGCGGTATTTGCTCCGAAGCAGCGCTCGTTCACAGACCCCGACGACGCCATCAGCTACTTTATTGGCCGGGTAAAAGCGGGCGATTATGACTGCGCGCTTTCGGCGTGCGCAATAAAAAAAGCCGCTGCAAACTTTGACTATCAGGCCATGGCCGATAAGCAGCAGGGGATTTCGCCTTACTCTCAATTGCTTCCGCCGGAGTACGGGATGTATGAGTACGGCAACGAGATATCTATGAAGAACAACATAATGAGGCAGTTGTCGTCTATGGCGATGACGGTCACGCTGCCCGGCGAATACGCCGACTTTCTTAAAGGGCGTTCGATGAGCGACGATGAAATCGATCTTAGCAGAGTTGTGGAAGATATGGATCCCGCTGAATTTTTCGATATAGAGGTCGTTCAGACCGGCGAACCTGAAGAAAACAGCGGTAAAGCGGTCAGGGAATATCTTAAATACCTGGCGAAGGCATACGGAGCCGATGAAGCGGCAGCGCGCATGGTTCTCTATAAGGCGAACGGCGACTATTACGCGGGCGGTTTAACGCTGCTCCGTTACGGCGATGGGTGGATGATATTCTCGCTCGCCAATACGGCGGGCCTTCGTTTTGCAGGCGGCGAGCTTATACCTTTAGGCAGCAAGTCGGATTTCCGCGACCTGCTTGGCGGCGATTACCCGCCAAGAGAGACCCCGGCCCCGGCCGTAACGCCCGCGCCCGCTCCTTCTGAAACGCCGGAAGTTATAGCCAGCGTCGGCGTAATAAATATATACTCATTTACGACCGAAATTTCGGAGATTGCCCAAATGTATAAAGAGCAGCATCCGGAATTCCCCTATGATATCAACACTACCATCATAGCCACAACAGACGGCCTTTATGAGCCCGCTCTCGATGCAGCGCTCATTTCCGGCGACAGCGTGGACATATACTGCGCTGAGTCGGCGTTTGTTACCAAATACACGCAGGGCGATATGTCAGGTTTCGCTATACCGTATGAGGATCTGGGGATCGACGTTGCCGCCAAGACTGCGGCGGCACAGACCGCCCGGTACGTAATAGACGTTGGCACGCGCCCGAGCGACGGGAAAGTTGTCGGCCTTGGTTACCAGTCGACGGCCGGAGTGTTCGCATACCGCCGCTCCATAGCAATGGACGTGTGGGGTACCGACGACCCCGACATTATCAAAACAAAGATAGGCCCGGGTTGGGACAAATTCTTCGACGCGGCGAAGAAGCTTAAAGCTAAGGGTTTCGCTGTAGTTTCAGGAGACGGCGACATCTGGCATGCGGTGGCAAACAGCGCCGATAAGGGTTGGATAGTGGATGGAAAACTATATATCGACCCGAAGCGCGAGGCGTTTCTGGATTACTCAAAAGAACTTAAGGACAAAGGATATACCAACCAAACGTATGACTGGACCGAAGCGTGGTACGCCGATATGGCGGACAATGGCGCAATGCCGGTATTCGGCTTTTTCGTTCCGACGTGGATGATAAACTATGTAATGCCCGGCAGCAGCGGCGGCTCCGCGCCCGGCGAAGGCACTTACGGAGACTGGGCGGTCTGCGAGCCGACTGTAGGTTTCTTCTGGGGCGGCACATGGCTGCTCGCGAACAAAGAATTGGACAGCGATCCCGAAAAGAAAGCGGCTGTGGCAGAGCTTATAGACTGGATCACCCTTCAGTGCGGGGAAGACAGCCTTCAGTACGCATGGGCGAACGGGAATTTGAGTTCCTTCGGCTGGATGAAGGACTCGGTGACTTCGGGCACGGTGATGGCGATGTCGAACGGGGAAAACCCCTTCCTCGGCGGGCAGAATATGTATGACGCATTCAGAACGGCCAACGATATGGCAAGCGGAAAGAACATAACGGGATATGACAGCTTGATAGAAAGCATATGGCGCGACCAGGTACGCCAGTATACTGCCGGAAACAAGACGCGCAAACAGGCTTTAGCCGACTTCAAGCAGGCGGTAAAGGATCAGCTGGGCATAGATTCTTAAGGAACTGAAGAATCCTCCGTCCCCTGCATCTAAAAGTGCAGGGGACGCCCCCTGACCGGGGTCCCCAAAAAGCCGTGAGACTCTTTGGGGCG
>CAZJOS010000332.1:0-2359 GCA_964547655.1 uncultured Christensenellaceae bacterium | reverse complement strand
AGCAAAGCCCACGTCGGCTGTTTTAAGCGCCGGAGCGTCGTTGATGCCGTCTCCCGTCATCCCCGCTACGAGGCCCTTACGCTGGGCAACTTTTACAAGCCGGGACTTGTCGGCCGGCATTGCCCGCGCGACTACGCGAAGCTTCGGGAGTATGCCCATTATATCGGTATCCGACATCTTTGCGAGCTGCTCTGAAGTAAGGACGATATCGCTTTTGTCTTTTACCAGCCCCGCTTCGCGCGCTATGGCCGCCGCGGTATCTACGCTGTCGCCCGTTATCATAACTACCTGTATGCCCGCCGAACTTGCGAGCGATACTCCCTCGGCGGCTTTAGGCCGCATAGCGTCCTGTATCCCCAATACGCCTATGAGCTTTAAGTCTTTAAAATTACCGTCGGCAGATACAGGGGCGTCGGATACCGCTACGGCGATAAGGCGCATGGCGCTTTGCCCCAGCTTGTCTAAGGTGGGCTGCAGCGCCTGCCGGTCAAATGCCTGCAGGCGGAGGCCTTCGTCGATATACCCGGTGCAGTGCGGAAGTATCCGCTCAGGCGCGCCTTTTACAAACGTCATATTGTATTTTCCCCTCACCTGCGCGCACGAAAACTTATTATTGCTTGTAAACGGTATCTTGGCCACCACGTCGAGGTCGTTGAAGGGAACCGGGTAATTAAGCATATAAGCAAGCAGCGCGCGGTCGGTCGAGTTGCCGCCCACCGGCTCTACCTTGCCGCTTTTCTGCACTGCCATGGCGTCGTTGTTATAGAATATCGCGTGCGCGAGGAGGTCCCAAATATAACGTTTGCCCGCAAGCTGCTCCTGCGAATCGTACTTCCTGTTGTCTGGGGTGATAAACGTTGTTACTTTCAGTATGCCCTGTGTAAGAGTGCCTGTCTTGTCGGTGAAGAGTAAGTTGAGGCTCCCCGACGTCTCTATGCTGACTAACTTGCGCACGAGTATGTTGTCTTTGAGCATCCGCTTCATATTCGAGGAAAGCACGGCGGTTATCATCATCGGCAGCCCCTCGGGCACGGCCATTACTATAACGACAACGGTCAATAGTATTGCCTGAAAGAGGTCGGCAAATAAAACTTCCGGCTGTGCAAAATATGTCGTAAAATTCTGAAGCGTAAAGCCCCGCTTTATGAATATCGCGTTGAACATATAAGCTATGGCTACCGCGGCCGCGCTTATGTAGCCGAACGTGCTTATGGTTTTGGCGAGATGGGAAAGCCTTACCTTCAGCGGGCTCGAGCGCGTCTCTTCCTGTACCTGGCCCGCTATGCTGCCGTATAACGTTTTATCGCCCACTATGGTAACTATCATTACGGCCTCGCCGTTGCAGACTATGGACCCGCGGAATATATGCCCGGGATCGTCGATATTAAGCTTTAGGCCGCTGCCTTTCGCCCGGCCTTTTTCCGACTTGCGCACCTCGGCGGATTCGCCGTTTAAAGGGGATTGGTCTACGTCTACAGAGCCGTGCAGTATATAGCCGTCAGCCGGCACCCGGTCTCCCGGCTGAAGTAAAACATGATCGCCTACTACTATCTCGTTGATATAGAGTTCGGTGAGTTCGCCGCTCCTGTACACCTTGCACTTTATTCGGGCGGCTTCGCGCTGGAGCTTTTTGAACGTCTGCTCGCTGCCGTATTCGGATATGGTGGACACGAGAGTGGCGAGCGCTATGGCTATCCCTATCCCTATCGTCTCGAACCACGATTCTCCCCTGATGGAGATTATTATGTTAATAAAAAGCGCGGCGAGGAGTATCTTTATGATAGGGTCGCCGAAGTTGGAAAGAAACTTTAAAAAAAGCCCCTGCTTTTTCTTTTCGGTCAGTTCATTGGCGCCGTGCCTTATCCTCGACTTATTGGCTTCGTGGCTTGTAAGCCCTTTTATACTTTTAAGCTGGCGGTGCATTAGCGTTTCCGGGTACATCGATACTTTGCTCCTATAGTAAAAGCATACTGTTTGGGAAACGTTCTTATTGAAGTAACGTTTCCTTAGAATTTATGCGTTAATTGATTATATAATTCTGATTTGATAAAAGTTGCTTTCAGTTTGCAGGTTTAAGCACGCCTAAAAAGGCGAGCAGAACGCCGCTAAGCCAGGATATATCACGAGGCAGTTTTTCGGCGACTTTGTTGCCGAGGCGGCAGCCGAGCAGCACCGCCGCTATGCCGAAGATGAGTGAAAAACTATCACTTCTATAATGTTGAAGTTGGCAAGGCCTGCCCCGAAACCGACCGCGAGCCCGTCCAGCGAAAGCGCTATGGCGAGCGATACCGCTTCGCGCGGCGATAAGTCTCTCGACGAATCGGTATCCGCGTCTTCAGGGTCGGCGTATATATTAAGA
>CAZJOS010000331.1:0-2375 GCA_964547655.1 uncultured Christensenellaceae bacterium | reverse complement strand
GCAACATAGAGAGCTTCCTGTTCGCGGTGAGGGACCAGATATGCGTCATGGCGGGATCAGCCGATTTCTTCATGAGGACGTTGTTCATGGGCGGTACGGGCGGAGTGGTATCGCTCGCGAACGTGTTCCCGTCTGTAGTGTGCGATCTTTACAAGCTCATACTCGCAAAGGATTACGAAAAAGCGTTCGCGCTGAACGAAAAAGTGCTTCAGCTCAACAAGGGAGTATCGGGCTCGGGCGGAGTGGCTGCAGTCAAATACGGAATGGACCTTGCGGGCCTCGCCGGCGGAGAGCCGCGCCTGCCGCTGCTTCCACTGTCTGACGAGACAAAGGCGAAGATGGAAGCGTTCATGAAAAAAGAAGGGTTGATCTCATGAGAAAGATACTTCTTACCAAAAAACTTAACGAAAAAAACGCGAAGCTTTTTGAAGGCATACCGGACATAGAGCTGGTGACGGTGGGCGACAACGAGCAGGAGAAGTTCGACGCCCACATAAAGGACGCGGAATGCCTTCTCTTAAGCACGGCGTACAAGATGACGAAAGAGGTCATCGAAAGCGCGAAGAACCTGAAAGTGATAAGCCGCACGGGCGTGGGCGTAGACAACGTGGACGTAAAGGCAGCGACCGAAAAAGGCGTTCTTGTATTGAATACACCCGAGGCGAACTCTATATCTGTCGCGGAACACACTCTCGCGCTGATAGTGGCCGTATCGAAACAGCTTCTGATGTATGACAGCGAGCTCAGGGCGGGCAACTTCAAGATACGCAGAACAAACAAAAGCACGGATATTGACGGCAAGACATTAGGGCTTATAGGCTGCGGGCGCATAGGCAGGTTCACTGCTGAGAAGTGCAAAGCAGCGTTTGATATGAACGTGATAGGCTACGACCCGTACATAAAAGAACTGCCGGGCATAACGCTGTATGAGACCAAAGAGGAAGTATTTGAAAAAGCGGATTACATATCGCTGCACATACCGCTTACCGATGAGACCAGAAATATGGTGGGAGAGACGCTATTGTCAATGATGAAGCCCTCGGCGTATCTGATAAATACGTCGAGGGGCGGCATCGTAGACGAGGCCGCTCTGGCAAAGGCGCTCATAGAGGAAAGGATAGCGGGCGCGGCGCTCGACGTATTGGAGAGCGAGCCGCCTAAAGAAGACAACCCGCTGCTGCCGCTTAAGAACGTTATACTTACGCCTCACAGCGCGGCGCTCACGAAAGAGTGTTCGGCGCGGGTGGCCCACGAAGCTGTGCTGGGCATATCGGAGTACTTGAAGGGCAACACCCCTAAGTTTGTATTCAATAAGGAGCTGTTAAAATGACAAAGAAATATGACATGATGGGATTCGGTGAGGCCATGATACGCTTTAACGCCCCCGAGCATATGAGGCTCGAACAGTCGAGCTTCCTGCAGCTCGCCATAGCCGCGGCCGAACTCAATTGCTGCGTCAATATATCGAGGCTGGGTTTAAAGACGGCTTACATAACGAAGCTGGTGGATACGTGGAGCGGCAGGTACATAGTTAACCACGGCAGGGAACACGGCGTAGATATGTCAGGCGTTAAAATGGTGCCGTTCGACGGGTGCGGCAAGACGAGGAACGGGTTCTGCTTCCTCGAAGTAGGCATAGGCCCCCGCGCCAGCAGGCAGATATACGACAGGGGACACAGCGCTATAAGCAAAGTGCAGCCCGGCGATTTCGACTGGGAAGAGATACTGAAGGACACGAGATGGTTCCACACCACGGGTATAACCACGGCTATATCCGAAGGCGCAGCCGGGCAGGCGATAGAATCATTGAAGGCCGCGAAGAAGCTGGGGCTGACGACGAGTTTTGACCTAAACTTCCGCTCTACGCTCTGGACGAGCGAGAAGGCGCAGGAAACCATGAAGAACGTGATGCCGTACGTTGACGTCATCATAGGCAACGAGGAAGACTTCGAGAAGATGCTCGGCATAAAGGCCGAAGGCACGGGCGAGCATTACTCCAGGATAGACCCGGAGAGCTACAGAGCCGTCGCGGAGAAGGTAGTAAAGGCTTATCCCAACGTCATAGCGGTCGGGACGACGCTCCGCGAAGTTAAGACCGCTCTGCTAAACGACTGGCGCACGGTAATGATGTATAAGGGCGGATACTACGTATCGCGCAAGTACGAGAATCTCGAGATAACCGACAGGACGGGCGGAGGCGACAGCTTTGCGTCGTCGATGATGTGGGGCATGCTCGAAGGCAAAGACCCGCAGTACATAGTGGATTTCTCGGCTGCGTATTCCGCGCTGTGCCATACTTTCCTCGGAGACTGGAACTGGGCGTACAAGGAAGAGGCCGAGAGCGTTATGCGCGGCGAGAGCGCAAGGGTGAAAAG
>CAZJOS010000330.1:0-2380 GCA_964547655.1 uncultured Christensenellaceae bacterium | reverse complement strand
GCGCTGTATTTTTACTTACATCGAGCGATGTCAGTTCATTATACCAGCAATGCAGTTCTCTAAGCGCCGTATTTGTGCTCACATCGAGCGTTGCAAGTAGCCAGTTTCGACTGCAATCCAGCGATTTAAGCGCCGTGCATCCGCCTACATCAATTACTGTCAGATTATTTTCAACGCAATAAAGCGTTTCAAGCTCTGTACATCCGCTTACGTATAATGCTTTCAGGTTGTTGTTATAACAGTAAAGCTTTTCAAGAGAGGTGCAGTTCGAGAGGTTCAACGGGCCTGCCAGGTCTCCACCATAATTAGAGTATTCTGAGCCGATTTGTAAAAGGCGTTTCTCCGTATCAGAACTCCAGACCACGTCATCCCACGTATCGGGCCGAGTTATATCATAGCCCAGCACCTGCGCGTTTGTCTGCCACTTGTTCCACGAAGGCTTTATTAAAAAGTTAACCATAGCGTTGTAGTCATGTTCGTTGTACCCGTCAGGCGCGGCCAGCGTCGTTTTTAAAGGCGTTTGAGACGGCGGATACCCCGTTACTGTAACGGATTCATCGCAATCCAGTTCTATGAGCGCTATGTTTTTACTCACATCGAGCGTTGCCAGTTGATTCTTATTGCACAAGAGTTCCCAAAGGTATGTGCATCCGCTTACATCGAGCGCCGTCAACTGATTATCATCGCATTCCAGCCGCTCAAGCGCCTTGCATCCGCTTACATCGAGCGTTGTCAGCTGATTATTATCGCAAAACAGCTCTTTAAGCGCGGTGTTTTTGCTTACATCGAGCGCTGTAAGCTGATTATTTCCGCATTGCAGTGTTTTAAGCGACGCGCATCCGCTAAGATCGAGCGCTGTAAGCTGATTATTCTCGCATTGCAGTGTTCCAAGCGACGCGCATCCGCTAAGATCGAGAGTTTTCAGCTGATTTTCACGGCAATTCAGGTACCAAAGATTTCTGCATCCGCTCACGCCGAGAGTTATCAGCTGATTTTCACCGCAATACAGACTTGCAAGTTGCTTGCATCCGCTAAGATCGAGAGTTATCAGCTGATTTTCAGTGCAATTCAGGTACTGAAGATTTCTGCATCCGCTCACGCCGAGAGTTATCAGCTGATTTTCACTGCAATACAGATATTCAAGCGCTGTATTTTTGCTTACATCGAGTGCTGTCAGCTGATTATTCTCGCACGTCAGTCTTTTAAGCGCGGTGTTTTTGCTTACATCGAACGCCGTCAGCTGATTATCATTGCATCCCAGGCATCTTAGCGCCGCGCATCCGCTTACATCGAGGGATTTAAGCGAGTTCCCAATGCAAAGCAGTTCTTGAAGGGCTGTGCATCCGCTTGCGTCCAATGATTTAAGGCTGTTGCCATAACAGTAAAACGTTTTAAGCGCCGTACAGTTTGAGAGGTCCAGCCGGCCTGCCAGGTTTCCGTCGTGCCAAGGGGTCCAAGTGTCTTCATAGCCGATTTGAACAAGGCGTTTTTCCGCGCCGGTACTCCACGTAACGCCATTCCATGTTTCGGGCATATCTATATCACAGCCCAGCACCTGAGCATTCGTCTTCCCGGGTGTCGCCGAAGGCTGCTTCAAAAAGTTCACCATCGCGTTGTAATCATGTTCGTTGTACCCTTCGGCGGGCGCAGTATTTGTTGCCAACGCGGCCGAAGGTGCCATCGAATTATTATCATGGCTGTTGTACGTCTCGCCACCGTAAAAGTATTCCTGTGCGCACGCCGGGAGTATCGTAAATACGATTATGATTGTAATAGCCAGTTTCAATAGTCTATGCTTCATTGGCTTTTCCTCCGGTTGGTTTCAGATTGCGGGCCGTAGCGAATGATGGAGAGATTACACAAATTATAGAATAAATATAACCTATAAAGTATATATTTACAATAAATTTCCCGGGATGACAATACGATTTCCCTCATCGCAAAGCGATGAGGGGCAATGCTTGAATATTGGTTTGCGAATGGTTTTTATATCTGCCTTCTCAGAGTCCTGCGGTAAAGCAGGGCGAGCCACACAAAGCAAACTATAAGCGCGGCGGGCAGCATATACAGCTGCCCTTTAAAGAGCGCGCCCATCCAGAACGCGTGGAACGCTCCGGCAAAATATCCCCATGGGGAATCGGTCAGGAACGGTACTATCATAGGAAACATGAGCAGCCCCATTATCTTGGAGAGCGCGAGGCCTTCGACCTTGTTGCCTGCGAAAGCGAGCAGCAGCAGCGCGAGCGACGCGCCGAACAGCCCCCCGCACAGAGCGACCAAAACTACGCGCAGCATGTCGGGGTGCGTCAGCGAGAGCAGCGCGGACGGCATAGCTGATTTCCTTTCTGTGACTATAAAAACTAAAATGGTCATATGTATT
>CAZJOS010000329.1:0-2404 GCA_964547655.1 uncultured Christensenellaceae bacterium | reverse complement strand
CGCCCGCCTTGACCGACACGGAGATATGCTTTATTTGTTTCTTTTTCTTTGAAAGTCTTTTCTGTGTACGGGACAGCACGGACTTTAGCACGGCTACTGGATTGGCTTACCCAAGGGTTAAACCCACAATCCAGTGCCGGGGGCCGTCCCCTACGGCATGAGGTAATAATTGTTTTAGTTCCCTGAACTGATATATAGTTTCTTATTTACCGGGCCTGTCCTGCTTTACCGGCCTTGCCTCGGGCGTGCGCGGCAGATAGATGACCTCGACGTCCTCGTCTTTAAGGAAGTCGAACTTGCCTTCCCAGTCTTCGCCCATCACGAACTTGTCTATATGGTATTCATGGATGTCCTCTTTTTTCTGTTCCCATCTCGTTTCCGGTATCACGAGGTTTACATACCGCAGCGCCTTCAATATGCGCCTGCGCTGCTCGTAAGGCAGTATGCATTCCATTCCTTTCTGCTCAGCGCTGAACTCATCGGTAGACAGCGCGACGACAAGGTAGTCGCCCAGCGCCTTCGCCCGGCGCAGAAAGTTGATATGCCCGTAACTCAGCATGTCGAACGAGCCGTATGTGATCACCTTTCTTTTAAAGGCGATCCTTCTTATTCTGTGCCGCCTTTTCCCTTCTTCGTACATTTCGTCAACATACGACTCGTGCAGCTCCGACGTCTGCCTGCGCGCCATAAGGCTGCTTACCGCGTCTTTGGGGTCTTTGCCTTCGAGCACCACCTGAGCGACAGCCTCGCATATGGGCAGCTCGACGTCGAACTCGCGGGACAGCTGCAGCGCCGAAGGAAGGGAATTTATCCCCTCGACGACCATGCCCACCATATCGGCCGCTTCTTTGGCGGTATGCCCCTGCCCTATGAGGAAGCCGGCCCTGTTGTTGCGGCTGTGTTCGCTGGTGCACGTTACTATAAGGTCGCCTATGCCCGCGAGGCTCTCGAATGTCTGCGGGTAGCAGCCCATGCGGCACCCGAGCCTCGTAATCTCCACCATGCCCCGGGTAATGAGAGCGGCCTTGGCGTTGTCGCCCAGGCCTATGCCTTTGGCTATGCCGGCGGCGAGAGCGATAACGTTTTTAAGCGCGCCGCAGATTTCTATGCCTTTAATGTCGTTGTTGGTATATACGCGCATGACGTTGTTGGAGAACACGCTCTGCACGGTCTCCGCGTCTTCTGTCGATTCGGAGGCGGCCACGATGGCCGTATGGAGGTCGGCCGCGACCTCTTCGGCGTGAGTTGGCCCGGATAGCGCGACGATCCGAGGCGAAAGGCCGCTGAGTTCGTCATCGAGCACCTCGGTAAGCGTAAAGTTGGTGCCGTCTTCGAGCCCCTTTGCCACGTTGACTATGAGCTGGCTTTCCGGTATATGGGGCCTTGCCTTTCTTGCCGTTTCGCGCACATATACCGACGGGACTGCGAATACTATTATATCTTTATCCTTACATGCCGCTTCGATATCGGAAGTGAAAAGTATGCCTTCGGGTATGGCCGCGGTAAGGTGAGCGTGTTTGCGCGACGAAGACAGCGAAGCGATCTCGTCTTTGAGAGCCGACCACACCGTAACGGCGCTGCCGTTGTTGTATAACATGCGGGCAAGGGCTGCGCCCCAAGTGCCCGCGCCTAATATGCCTATAGACGCCATTAAAAGAACCTCACAATTTTATCTGTACTTTAAAATAGAATAAGATACCGGGGAGGGAATGTAAAGTGAATAATTATATAAATGAGATTGTTTTACCTCAAAGTTAAGGCCCGCGATCTGGCGCCGGGCATCTGTTATTAAAAATGAAGTTGCCTTGACTTTCAGGACAACAACTAATTATAATAATCAGCGTATGCTTTTTATTCCAATACTTTAAGGAGATAGATAACATGAAAAAAGGGGTAACTCTATTATTGTGCTTTTTGACAGCTTTTGCGCTGCTTGCGGGCTGCGGCCCGGCTTCAACTGCGGCGGAATCGCCCAAAGAGAGCGTTTCGGCGGAAGCCTCAACTCCGGCGGAAGCAACGCCCGAAGCGACTGCGACGCCGGTACCCAGCGAAGCGGCCGTGCTGGAGATGGGCGAGCCTTTCACCCTTGAAGAGGGAACGCTGGTCATAACGGAAGTGGACGGGAATCCGATGTTCGCTCCCGCTGACATGGCCGAAACCGACCACGCCATAGCGGTGACCGCGCAGATGGACCCGGCAGTCGCGGGCAACAAAGCGCTCATAAAAAGCGCCGCGCTTAAAGGCAAAGACGGCACGGAGTATAAGCTGGGGCCTTACATGACTAAAGAACTTGACGATAAGACCCAGATAACATTTGTTTTCGCGATACCGAAGGGATTAAAGGTAAGCGACGTTACGTTCTGGTTCAACGGCGAAGGGCGTAAGCTCTCATAACGGACGCTAA
>CAZJOS010000328.1:0-2410 GCA_964547655.1 uncultured Christensenellaceae bacterium | reverse complement strand
GTTTTTTGGGGCGTAAGGAGGATACAAATGAAAGTAAGGCCGTCGGTAAAACCGATATGTGAAAAATGCAAAGTAATAAAGCGCAACGGCAAGGTAATGGTTATCTGCAAGAATCCCAAGCACAAACAGACGCAAGGGTAAGCTGCAGAGATAATGACTGAAAACCTGTACGGATGCGGCTGCCGGGAGGATCCCCGGAATCCGTACTTCTATATAAACAATTTTCGGAGGTAAAACAAGTGGCACGTATATCTGGCGTTGACCTGCCAAAGGAAAAGAGGGTGGAAGTGGGCCTTACGTATATCTACGGCATCGGCCTTAAGACTTCCCGGAATATTTTAAAAACGACAGGCATCGACCCCGACTTAAGAGTAAAAGACCTCTCAGAGTCGGACGTAAGCAAGTTAAGAGAATATATCGATAAGAACGTTAAGGTGGAAGGTGACCTTCGGCGCGACACTACTATGAGCATAAAGAGGCTTATAGAGATAAGCTGCTACCGTGGGATCCGCCATCGCAAGGGTCTGCCCGTAAGAGGACAGAACACCAAGCAGAACGCGCGTACAAGAAAAGGCCCGAAGCGCACGGCGGGCGGAAAGAGAAAGTGAGGATAGCTGATGCCAGCACCAAAAAAGACTGTTAGAAAACGCAGGGAAAAGAAAAATATCGAGCGAGGCCAGGCGCATATCCATGCTTCCTTTAACAACACGCTCGTTACAATGACCGACGCCGCGGGCAACGCCCTTTCATGGGCGAGCGCAGGAGGATTAGGATTCAGGGGCTCAAGGAAGAGCACCCCGTTTGCCGCTCAGATGGCTGCCGAAAAGGCCGCCACAGCCGCGAAGGAACACGGCCTGAGGATAGTCGACGTTTATGTGAAGGGCCCGGGCTCAGGCCGCGAAGCGGCAATAAGAGCGCTGCAGACAGCAGGCCTCGAGATAAGTCTTATTAAAGACGTGACGCCCATTCCGCATAACGGATGCCGTCCGCCCAAACGCAGGAGAGTATAAGGAGGAATCAAGAATGGCAAGATATACAGGCTCCGTATGCCGTCTGTGCCGCAGGGAAGGCTGCAAGCTGTTTCTCAAGGGCGACAGATGTTATTCGGGGAAATGTTCGGTTTTAAAACGCCCCACTCCGCCGGGAATGGTGACAAAGGGAAGGAAAAAAGTTTCTGAATACGGAGTGCAGCTCCGGGAAAAGCAGAAAGTCAAAAGGCTTTATGGGATGCTTGAGTCCCAGTTCCTGAAATATTACTACCTCGCGGAGCGCATGAAGGGCAAGACCGGCGAGAACCTGCTTAAGCTTTGCGAGTCAAGGCTCGATAACGTAGTGTTCCGCCTCGGGCTTGCGGATTCGCGCGCGCAGGCGAGGCAGACAGTGCTTCACGGCCATATACTTGTTAACGGCAAAAAAGTAGATATCCCGTCGTTCCAGGCAAGCGAAGGCGACGAGATAACCGTGAAGAAAACATCAGCGGATATGGACAGGTATAAAGAGATCCGCGAGAGCGAGGCGCGCCCGATGCCGAGTTGGCTCACTATGGATAACGCAAACCTTACCGGAAGGGTCGTTGCGGCCCCGGCGAGGGAAGACATCGACCTTACGATTGAAGAGCACCTGATCGTTGAGTACTACTCGAAGTAACAGGATAAAGCGGTTGCCCTCGAAACTTAAAGTCTATAACAGGAGGGTTATATGTTAGAGATAGAAAAGCCAAATATACAGTGTGTTGAGAAATCGCCCGATAACAGATACGCAAAATTCGTTATGGAGCCGCTCGAGAGAGGCTTCGGGCCTACGCTCGGAAATTCCCTTCGGCGCGTGCTTCTCTCGTGTTTGCCCGGAGCGGCGGTAACGAGGATAAGGATAGACGGAGTGCTGCACGAGTTTTCAACGATGGAAGGCGTAAGCGAAGACGTCGTTAACATCGTACTCAACCTAAAGCAGCTTGCCGTAAAGTCGTACGTAAACGAGCCGAAAACCATGGTAATCGACGTTAAGGGGCCGAAAAAAGTAACGGCTGCCGATATCGCGGAAGACGCGGATGTCGAGATATTGAACCCCGACCTCTATATCGCGACTATCGAAAAGAACAGCAGCCTCTATATGGAGGTAACTGTGGAAAAAGGCAGAGGGTATGTGCTTGCCGACAGGAACAAGACGCCCGATATGCCTATAGGAGTGATACCTGTAGATTCGCTGTTTACGCCCGTAAGAAAAGTCAACTTCAACGTAGAGAGCACGCGCGTCGGGCAGTCGATAGACTACGATAAACTCGCTATAGAGCTTTGGACCAACGGAACGATATCGCCCGACGAGGCTGTATCGCTCGCGGCCAAGATAATAAACGAGCATCTCGCGCAGTTTATAGCGCTTACCGACCATGTGCAGAACGTGGAGATAATGG
>CAZJOS010000327.1:0-2420 GCA_964547655.1 uncultured Christensenellaceae bacterium | reverse complement strand
CGATGCAGTTTTGATAACGTATATTGCTGTATGATATAATTGACAAAAGTTATATGCAGTAAGGCGGCCGTATGATAAAGATATTGGTGATAGAAGATAATAAAGCGATCTCCAATCTTGTTTGCATGAACCTTTCGGTGGTAGGGTATGATGTGCGGCCGGTATTCGACGGGCTTGAAACGTTGAAACTGCTGGAAAGCGGAGAGCGTTTCGACCTGGCTGTCGTTGATATAATGCTGCCGGGTTTGGATGGGTTCGATCTTCTTTCCCCGCTCAATGAGCGCGATATTCCAGTCATCTATTTGACGGCGAAAAACGACGTTGAGTCGAAGGTGCGCGGCCTTCGGGGCGGCGCGGAAGACTATATCGTCAAGCCGTTTGAGATACTCGAGCTTCTTGTACGCGTAGAAAAAGTACTTAAACGCCGCGGGCATGGGGAAACGGTAATAAGCATCGGGGATATCGAAGTGCTGCTCGATGAGCGCTCCGTCAGGCTTAACGGAGAGACGGTATACTTAAAGCCCCAGGAATTCGAGCTGCTCGTCATCCTTGCGAAAAATAAAAACATCGCTCTGTCTCGCGAAAAACTGCTTGCGGAGGCCTGGGGCATAGACTTCATGGGCGAAACGCGGACGGTAGACGTTCATATCACCCAGCTGCGCAGGAAGACAGGCCTTAAAATCGCTTCCGTTCCGAAAATAGGATACCGACTGGAGACGGAGCCATGAGGATTTCCTTAAAACTCGCAATATACTCGGTTTTGCTTACAACGGCGGCGGTCATTCTCTGCTGCGCTATACTGCTCGTTACAACGGCGAACGCGCAGATCGATAACGCTATTAAAAACGGCGTGACCGAACTGCGCATGTTCGAAAATGCCTATACCGCGGAGATGGACGTTGTGGGAGACGGCACGCTTTCGGATACGGCGCAGCGCAGCCTCGTGCTGTATATTTTCCGCAAGTATACCGATGCGTCAATAAGCGGCTCAAGATATGTGCTTACCGATGCGGAGCAGACGATGTTCAACGACAGCCCGATAGACCCGCGTCCGCTGCTGCCAGATTTGAAACAATACGCCGAGCAGGCGCAGAAAAGCTCTCATGTCAAGGGCGACGAAGCGTACTGGCCATATAAGGTTGCGGAACTTAATGGCCGCAGTTTTCTCGTCGCCGGACATTGGAGCAGTTACTTAGGCGATAAGATGAATTATGAGCATGAGATCTATCTTGTGCGGGATATTACGGACGTTTACAGCGGCATAACAGCCTTGGGCGTCCGCTTCGCGGCAATCGCGCTGGTAACGGTCGTTCTCAGCGCCGCCTCTATGGTCTTCCTGGTCCGCCGCGTCATGCGGCCGCTAGGAGAACTTCAGAAAAGCGCCGCCGCTTTGGCGGGCGGGGAATACGGCAGCCGCATAGAGGTGCGGGGCAAAGACGAGATATCCGCCCTGGGAGAGAGCTTTAACAGGATGGCCGGCGCCATAGCGGGCCACATCAAAGCCCTGGAGGATACCGCGGAGCAGCGCAAGCTGCTGCTCTCGGCGCTCACGCACGAATTAAAAACGCCGATGACCGCGATAATCGGCTATTCGGAAGCGCTGATGCGCGTAAAGCTGAAAAAAACACAGCAGGAAGAGTCGATTGCCTATATCAACAGCGAGTGCAGGCGCATCGAGCGTCTGTCGCAGAAGATGATGCGGCTCATTGCGCTGCACGGCGGAGAGAGCGCCCACATGAAGCAACAGCCAGTTAATAAACTGTATGCAGCGATAGAGATGACGCTTCAGGGGATCGCGAGGAAGGAAGATATAGAGCTTACAGTGACTGAAGAGGGATCTGTGGCCTTTGAAATGGATATCGACATGATGGCAAGCGTGCTAATAAATCTTTTTGACAACGCCCGCAAAGCCGGAGCTAAACATATAGCCGTTAAGGCAAAGGGGAATACCATTTCAGTGATTGACGACGGCATAGGCATCCCGCCGGATGAGGTAAAAAAGATCATGCAGCCTTTTTACATGGTGGACAAATCGCACAGCCAGTCGCAGGGAGGGAGCGGCCTCGGCCTCGCGCTCTGCGAGCTTATCGTAAAAGCCCATAAAGCTGAGCTGCGCATCGAAAGCGAACCCGGCAGGGGAACTAAAGTCAGCATTTTATTTTACTCCCTGTTGGGATGAATCCCGGCGGGCTATTACGGGGCCCCCATCGAGATAAATCTCGATGGGGCAATAAATTTACATTTCGATAATATGCCGAAGAATACTTGAAAACAGCAGCGGGATTATTATTGGTTAAAATATGAAAGGCGGATTTACATATGAAACGAACTACAGCCGTTTTATTGAGCCTTATAATACTGTTTGCGCTTCCGGCCTGCCAGCCGACACCTGAAAAAGGCACGGTGGTTCAGAAGGATTC
>CAZJOS010000326.1:0-2430 GCA_964547655.1 uncultured Christensenellaceae bacterium | reverse complement strand
CGAATTTATAGAGCTGGCGCAGCGCGCGAAGCGGCTCAGCAAATGGTAAAAGGGTATAGAGGCAAAAAGAGCCGGCGTTCGACAAAACGCCGGCTCTTTATATAATACTTATAAATCCAGCAGCTCTTTTTTCTTTTTATCGAACTCTTCCTGCGTAATAGCTCCCATGTCCAGCAAGCTTTTAAACTTTATAAGCTCGTCTGCTACAAATCCTGCGCCCGTTTTGCTTTCTTGCGTTTGCTTGTCTGTAAACTGCTCTTTCAGCTCTGTCAGTTTGTTATAAATTGAAAAAGCTCTGTTTTTATCGGCAACGCTTATTTGCAGATACTCTGTCAGAGTCTGAACAATAACGCGATTGCTAATCATATCGTTTTTCACAGAAAATTCTCTGATATCAGAAAATCTGAACCTTTTGGCATCGTTGCCCGTTAACATGCCGGCAGAAGCCAAAGTTAAATATCCGTCATCGGTAACCGCACAGGCGCTTGTGTTGCCATGCCACTCCACTACTAATCCGGCAAATGCAAAGAGTACATGCGCATCCGGCTTTAAAACGGCTGCCAAAGCTCTGACATGGTATGATATATTAAACCCGCCGGCAGAGTTGTTTTGTTTAATGATCTGTTCAATTTCCTCCACAAGCGGGCTTTGAGCGCTCGATAACTCAGCAAAAAACGGGCTGGGTTTTATAAAATAAGCCTCAAAAGCAGCGCGAGGAATTATTATTTGCGGAATGCTTATGGTAATTGCACCCGGCAGGTCCGATGCTTTAATAGAAACTTTTTCATTCTCATTAATATAATACTTTTTGTCAATAAAAGTGTGTACTTTGATATCTGTAAAAATAAAGACATTGGGTGCGCCGCCGACCAAAGGCTTTATTGCATAAATACAGCAAATGTCCTCGTCTTCGTATAATTTGATCGTGCTGTCCATATAGTCGATATGCTCAAAAGCTTTTTTTGTATACTTTTCGTTTCTCAATTGCAAGCCTTGTATTGTTTCTTTTAATTTGCCCATTCGTGCCTCCAAAAAAGATTATATATATATTTTATCATAAACGGTTAACATTATAAAGGAAAAGTATTAATCATATCCATTTTCCATATTATAGCGCGTTTTAAATCAAAAACTGAACTACTGGTATAAGAGTTTTTCGGAATCGAGGGGATGATAGTCCGGGAACTTGTTTTTTATGGCGGAGAGGGTGGATCGTTTCAATTTCTATCGTCATTTACAACCTCAATAATAAGTCTGGTCCCAAGTTTAAAACCATATATAAAATTCCGGGCTGCCGTTGCTTCATTAAACTCCGATTGAGCCTCGCAGAAAATCGCGAACAGCTTCTTTTCATCTTCTCCCAGCAGCTGATTGAGCTTATTCTGGCAGTTCACAAGTTCCTTAAGCTTGACCGCATATATGCTGCCCTCTGTTAAACCAACCTCTCCGGGATTTATATTTCCATAAAACAGGTCTTCCAATACCCCTGACATAGTAAATATACTCCTAGCTATATTATCTTATTATACTATCAGGACTATGATTTCATATGCTCAATATATTGACTATATTTTAATTTTTTTCTGGTAGTGAGAACGGAATTCGTTCCGCCGGCCTTATAAACAAGGATTTTCTGCCAACACATTACATCGAATGAAATACGGAAAAGCCATAAGCACAAAAACACTGGATGATCTGTGTTTTGCTCTTGATTGTGAAGTATCGGATATTATTAAGCATGTGAAGCAATAACGAGATTAACACCTCATTTTTCAGTTGAATGGCGGAAAGAGTGAATAAACCTGCCAACCAGCGTTTAATTCATACTGACCCTAATATCTCCCCCGCGTGATTCTGTATGACCGACATATGGCTTTCGTCAGGAAAGTATACGGCAGCACAATCTTTTATCAATTCCTGAAACCTTTTCGTCATTATCACCGGAGCGCTCATGTCTTTCTCCCCATGCCAAAGCGTTATTCCGCACAGTATTTTCTCTGGATCTATCCCCCAGTCTCCCGCAAGTATCCTCATGTCGTCGATAACGCCTTTATAGCCTTGGGCAAAGGCGTTCCTGACGCTGTTTTTATAGCATTCCTGAAATCCGGGGTCTGCTTCGAATCCCACCCTTTATAACCAAAAAAATAACGCCCGTTAGGGCATCATTTTTTTGGCGGAGAGGGTGGGCATTTAACTTATCTAAAGCCATTCGTCCGCGTCGACGGTTTTTTACTGACTATTAGTCCCTGCCTACCCGTCTCGCTAAAAACGCCCACACAGGGGCGTTTTTTAACCATCCCTAAAATGCTTCGCTTTTTAGAATGGTTACCGCTCGCTTCGAATCCCACCCTTTATAACCAAAAAAATAACGCCCGTTAGGGCATCATTTTTTTGGCGGAGAGGGTGGGCATTTAACTTATCTAAAGCCAT
>CAZJOS010000325.1:0-2431 GCA_964547655.1 uncultured Christensenellaceae bacterium | reverse complement strand
ATATACGGCTAATGTAAAACTGGATAACGTTGCGGGTATTTTATGGACGAAGATGGCGGAGAGCAAATATCAGGTCGTTGTGCCGAAAAATCACCGTCTTGCTGATCGTAAAAAAATCAAGCTGAGTGAGATTGCAAATGAAAAAATAATCAAAATGGCCCGCAGCGAATCCCCAATAACCACTGATTATATAATACAGTTATGTAATAAGAACGGATTCTCTCCAAATATCATAAGCCAACCCTCCGATCTTGAATCATCCCTTATTCTGGTGGCTGCCTGCAGAGGTGTTGCAATACTGTCGTCACGAATGAAGATGAAGGTTCCTCTCAGTAATCTTGTATACATCGATATAGACGACCCCGGCGCCGATTTGAGTGTAGATCTGGTTTGGCGAAAGGATGACTCGAACCCTATGGTAACCCTTTTTACCGAAATGGCCATAAGCGTCGCCCGGGAATTCAGCCCTCATATCAATTTTGATAAGATCGATAGTGATGATTTATAATCTCCCAATAAAGAATAAACATGCTGTATTGAGTTGAAGCAAAAAACTATAGTTCCTTAATTTCCGATGCAAATTTCAATTTTCCGGTTATAAGTATTAACAGTAAGGTCCCGATACCGAAGATTATCCATATCGTCTGGTACGATCCTATTGCGAGCAGCCGCGCGCCGGCCAAGCTCCCGATCCCTCCGCCGCAGAAAAGCCCAATGCCGTTCATGCCCGAAGCAAGCCCCCGGCTTTCGGCGGCGGTATTTTGAGCCATAGCAGCAAGCGTCGACTGAATGGAAATATAAGCAAACCCTAATAAAATCGTAGCAAGCAGCGCTATGGGCCAACTTTTCAGCGTATAGCTAAGGCACAAAAAGCATGTTGAAAACAAACCGATGATCTGGCCTGCCATAATCATTTTTTTCTCACCGTAGATATTCGTCAGTTTTCCAATTTTTGAACCGCATAGCATGCACGAAAATCCATAGAACATTACGACGAGCCCCGATTGAATATAACTAAGATATATGTATTCATTAAGAAAAGAGCCCATGTATCCATAAATACCCAATATCAAAAAACCTGCGCAGAACGCTATAACAAAAACTGTTCTGTACATACGAGAGGAGGACATGAGCTTTAGTTGATAAAATAAGTTATATTTTCTGGTCTTTATTTTTGTTATGCTTGACGGCAGATCGAAAAGGAGAAATCCTGCTACCAGGGCTATCCCCGAAAAAAACAGAAAAGCCGCGCGCCAGCTTAAATTCTGGATCACTATTCCTCCAAGACCCGAGCTTAGCCCCTGCCCCGCGAAAACCATAGCCATAAACCTGCCGATATATAAATGCCGCTTATCTCCCGGAACTGTTTCTCCGATTATTGATATAGCGAGCGCGATGATGCCTGCCGCAAAAAAACCGGTTAACGCTCTTAAAACACATAATAACGGAAAAGCAGCTGATAATGCACTTCCTGCAGATCCAGCAGCCAGCCCGAACACGGCTATGCGCAGCATGTTCACTTTGCTCCAACGGTCACCAAAATAACCATAAAGCGGCTGCAGCAGACCATATGGTATCATATATGCCGTCAGTATACCGCCTGCAGCGGCTATAGGCATATTAAAACCTGCAGCTATCGCTGAAAGTGACGGGGACACAAAAAAGTTATCTGCACCTGAGGCAAAACCTGCTAACCCTAATATCAATACAAGCCTGCGAAAATTTTTAGTGTTTGACATTGATACGTTCATGTTCATTCCTCACAAAACCAAAAATAAAACTCATCACAAAGTAATAATGAAACCGGTTTTAAATATAAATGTATTTTTATCTGTTATTAAAGCCCTGTAAAACTGCCGTAAACCTGAACTATTGATATGCTTTAACGTCCCGTATGTTTCGGGATATATAATACATCTTATTATAGCGCAATACCTTTACTATAACTTCTTCAAGACATATAAACTCCGCCATTGACATCAATAGTACATCCGGTAATATAGGAGGATTCATCGCTTGCAAGAAATTTGATGACATTAGCGACATCTTCCGGCTCCCCGATCCTTCTAAGCGGTACCGATTCTGGTTTAAAATGCGTAAAATCCTTGGTCATATCAGTATTTATAAAGCCGGGCGCCACTGCGTTGACATTGATATTATAGGGAGCCGCCGCTTTTGCGAGCGATTTTGTCAAAGCGATTACTGCGCCTTTAGACGATGCGTAATTTATACCGGTCGCGATACCGCCTATCCTGCCCGAGATGGATGACAGGTTGATTATCTTCCCATATTTATTCTTCCTCATTAACATTATCGCTTCCCGGCAGCAAAGGTACGTTCCTTTAAGGTTTATCTCAAGCAGCCTGTCCCACTTGTCTTCATCCAGTTCATCCAAGGAAAACGTATTGCATACTCCTGCGCAGTTAACAAG
>CAZJOS010000324.1:0-2462 GCA_964547655.1 uncultured Christensenellaceae bacterium | reverse complement strand
TCTTAAAAATAACGCAAAGAATAAAAGGCGAAAAAATGTAATTAATATTTACCAATAATTTGAAGAAGAGCGTTTTCACGCTCTTCCTTCTATAATTATTCTTATTAACTTCGAGAGCCTGATTCAGAATGAAAGTTACTTCATGTTTTGTTCCGCATACTGTATCATTTTTCTGACCATGTTCCCGCCGATCCTGCCGGCATCTCTTGCCTTGATGTCGCCGTTATAGCCTCCGCCAAGGGTTACTCCTATTTCGCCGGCAACTTCGTATTTCATTTTATTAAGCTTATCGTTCGCGATTGACATTTGATTCACCTCCTTAAGTTATCTTTTCTATTTTTATTTTTCCCCGACAGGACAACAATACACATGTAACTAAATGCTTTTAAGGAATATGCTGTAACAATAAAAATCAAATACCGGCTATTTCCGCGTGTGCATATACGCTCGTTAAAAGACGGGCATGCAGGCACGAAGGGGAAATAGAATCGTCGTTATATTTAGCTTTTCCTTCGACTTTTAGCCACGCGTCTCTTCGAACCGTTTCTTTTCCCAATACAGTTTCCATTAAGCCTCCACGTATCAATATTGTTCCATCCTGCTGAAGATTTAATCCGGCTAAAAAGGCTTTGCCGGAATATTAAAGAAGAGCGATTGCCCGCTCTTCCTTACTTAAATATTCAGTTAACCTTTCTTAAGAGCCAGTGGATCCGGATGAAAAGTTACTTTGAAAAGTTACTCTCCGCAAACTGTATCATCTTTCTTACCATATTCCCGCCTATACGGCCGGCGTCTCTGGCTGAAATATCGCCGTTATAACCCCCGTTAAGAGTTACTCCCACTTCGCCGGCCACCTCGTTTTTCATCCTGTTAAGCAGCTCTTTAGCATTCGGTACTACAGTCTGATTACTGTTTCTTGCCATTCAATTTTCACCTCCTGTTTTTTTTTACGCTTTTAGTTTCTCCCGCTGATTCGGTAATACTCATGTAACTATATGCTTTTGAGGAATATACTTTCAGCTATAAAATTTCTTTAATGCTTCATCAATGAAGAAAAGAATCAGTTAGAACTTAAAAAATACATATGAAGATCATTAAGCATTATTCATTTCCTTAATATCTGAAATTTTTTTATATCGTGACAATTGTCATTTAACATAGTGACCGCAATTACTTTCGCGTTGTCTCTTCACATAATACAATACGCCTGAAATAATTGAAGGAGACATAAGCCAATGGTAGTGGAAATAAAAAATCTGAACAAACGCTACGGCAGCAAGCTGGCTGTGGACAACTTAAGCCTGAAGATAAAAAAAGGAGATATACTCGGCCTTTTGGGTCCGAACGGCGCTGGCAAGACCACGCTTATCAATTCTATTATAGGTATAACGCAGATACAGTCAGGCGAGGTACACATCTTCGGGCATAACATGATAGGCAACGGGATGGATATAAAGCGGCGTATAGGCGTGGTGCCGCAGAATATCGCACTGATCAACGAATTTACAGCTATGGAAAACGTCGCTTACTTTGCCCGGCTGTACGGCCTTAAAGGCGAAGCGCTTAAGGAAGGCGTGCGGGAAGCGCTCGAGTTTACCAACCTGTGGGAAAGACGAAAAGAATACCCGAAAAAGTTTTCCGGCGGCATGCAGAGAAGGCTCAATATTGCGTGCTCTATCGCGCACCGGCCGGAGCTTATAATCATGGACGAGCCGACAGTCGGCATAGATCCGCAGAGCAGGAACCATATACTGCAATCGGTAATGACGCTTCGCGACAGGGGCGCTACGGTCATATACACGTCTCACTATATGGAAGAAGTGGAAGCTGTCTGCACGCGCGTAGCCATAATGGATAACGGCAGGCTCATAGCGGAGGGAACGAAAGAGACGCTCGCGGAATATGTGAAGGAAGAACAGGTCGCCGAGATAGAATTGGATAACGCGGGATTCACTATAACACAGGCCGTAAAGGCAATACACGGAGTAAAGGAATGTTCGCTTGAAGGCAATACGATGACAGTAGTGCTGGACCGCTCCTGCAATATATCCCGGATACTGGCTGCCATAACAGATAACGGAGGCGGCGTAAGCAGGGTAAACATGCAGGAAGCAACGCTCGAGGATGTTTTCCTTGCGCTGACCGGCAAGAAGTTAAGGGACTAAGGGGTGAGACGCATGAAATTTTGGATTGCCGCATGGTATGAATTCCTGAAAAATATCAGGGACATAAAGATGCTTCTGTTTATAGTCGTTTTCCCTATCGTCATATGCTATCTGGTAGGAACTGCTTTGGAAGGGTTCTTTCAGGAGTACGACGGCAAAGCGATCGAAGCCGCATATGTCAATAACGACGACGGGGCCGTCGGTCAGGCGTTCGACCAATTCATTAACGCCGGAGAGATAAAAGAAAGAGTTAACGCAAAACCGTATGACGGCATAGACGAGGGGAGAAAAGCGCTG
>CAZJOS010000323.1:0-2496 GCA_964547655.1 uncultured Christensenellaceae bacterium | reverse complement strand
TATTCAAGGTCAACTGAAAGTATATAAATAAGGGGTATACTGCGGTCCCGTTAAGGCGTTTGCGGACCGCGGTATGCCCCTGGTTTTAACTTGCCTTAAGAGAAGCACGCCGTCACGTTGCTAATGTCGTCGTCGCCGAATACGGATACCAAAATAATGATCATGTATTTATCGATCCTGCGGAAATAGCAGTATTGTACAAGGTCTTTTTCAGCCGTTATCATAGTTAAGGTCTTATATTTATTGCCGCAAAGTACGGTATCATATACATCTACAAATTCCACGCCGTCCGGCGCGGAAAGCTCTCTTACATTATCAATATATTGTTCCATAGTTATCCCAACGCCCTCGCTGGACATTGCAAGGTTTTCATACGATATGGATATATTTGTGGATGAAATAATATCTCTGGCCGCCATATCATATAAACTGGATTGTCTCAGGGCCTCACCCGAATAAAAGCTGCCGGGCTTTGCAAATTCGTCCGCGTTTAAGCTGTTCCAATACGACAGTTCCCCATCGGTCCTGTATACCCAGTTTTCGGGCAGGGTAAAGGTTATTCCGCTGTAATCGCTCGAATAAACATATCCCGAAAATGTTCCACGCTTAAGCTCTTCGGCGCAGGTGTCTTCCGGGGCTGAGAAGTTCGTCATTACGGAGCCGACATCATAGCTGCTGCCCGAAGATATGGTGACCATTATGGAGAGCACATAGCCGCCTGCTTTGCGTATGTAATAGTACTGGATCATACCGCGATCCGTATAGTATACAGTCATTGCCTTAAAAGTGTTCGGGCCGATCTTATAGTCCGGATAATCGCCGAATACGACATTATGGTACTGGTCTTTACCCATCTCATTTTTTATCGATTCAATCAATTGTTTTTCGTCGTAGAGTTTTTCTTTTTCAGAAAGTTTTTGATACGCCACCAGCACGCTTGTTTTTGTTTCAGCTTCGATTGCTATCATGTCGCATGTGTTTGTCCCATCGGAAGCCCCTGACCCGGTTCCAACGATTGCCCCAATCGCCTCATCGGTATAATACACCCATCCTTCGGGCGCCGTAAATTTAAGCTCCGCAGATTTGTTGGTATAAACATTGCCCTCTACTACGCCCCGGGTAAGCTCTTTGGGGGAGGGCGTCGGAGAAACTTCCGCCGGTGTATTGCGGATGGTTAAGTCGATCGAAACGCACCCGGCGAACACGCCTAAGGCCAGCAATACGGCCGCTATGAGTGTAAGGATCCTTTTCATATTCCATCCTCCTGTTTAATAGAATCAAGCGTCCGCATGCTGCTTCTTTTAAGTGCGCTGGTATCATGAAAAATTCGCCATTATTGAGTCGGCGCCGCTGCCCAGATGAGTGGTGACCATTATGCAGAGCATATAGCTGCCTGCCTTGTGTACGTAATAGTATTGGGTCATGCCGATATCCGAACAATCCATAGCAATTACATTAAAAGTGTTCGACCCGATACCGACTTTCGCATGATCGCTGAATTTCGGATCATCATATGTGGCTTTCAAGCTTTTTTTGATCAAGTCAATATACCCTTCTATAGATATCGTTTCATTCGCCGCCAGATATTCATATATTACAGTTACGCTTACTCCTGATGAAGTATTGTAAGCAAACATGTCATATGTTTTCAATCCGTCATAAACTCCAAATCCCATTATCTTTTCGTACTCGTCGTCGGTGGTAAATTTCCACCCTTCGGGCGCCGTAAATTTAAGCTCCAACGACTCGTTGGTATAAACATTGCCCTCTATAACGCCCCGGGTAAGCTCTTTGGGGGAGGGCGTCGCAGAAACTTCCGCCGGTGTATTGCGGATGGTTAAGTCGATCGAAACGCACCCGGCTAACACGCCTAAGGCCAGCAATACGGCCGCTATGAGTGTAAGGATCCTTTTCATATTCCATCCTCCTGTTTAAATAGAATTTTAGCGTCCGCATGCTGCTTCTTTTTTTAGTGCGACGGTATCAGGTAAAATTGGCCAGAACGGAGCTTAAGTCGCCGTCCTTCGGCAAAATGACCGTTATGCTTATCATATAAATGCCCGACCGGCGTACGTAATAGTATTTGATAAGATTTTCGTTCGGCGAGGTTATTGTTACAGCCTTAAATGTATTCCCGCCTATCTCTATGACGTAATAAGCGCTGAACTCAAAACTGCCTGCCTTCTGGTTCTCTTTCTTATATGAATCGAGGAACTTTTCTTCGTTCATATCAGTTCCGCCGTTTGCCTCAAGGTCAAGGCACTCTACTGCCACGCACGAGTCTTCCGGGCCCGCTGCGTACATGTCGCAAACATAACCTGAGGATGCGCCGGCCCCGGCTAAATTAGCTATCTCCTCGTCGGTGTAATATGTCCATCCTTCGGGCGCCGTAAAAGTAAGGCCCAGCGTCTCGTTTGTATAGACGCCGCCCTCCGATGTGCCGCGGGGCATCTCCGTAGCGGTGGCGTAGTACGACGGGATCTCCGGTACGTGGAT
>CAZJOS010000322.1:0-2516 GCA_964547655.1 uncultured Christensenellaceae bacterium | reverse complement strand
ATGATAATTATATATAATTGATATACAAAAGGCTGGAGGTAAAAACATGGAACCCGGAAGCAAAGAAGTGGCGAAAGCGGCTATACGGCTTGCGCTTTCATCTTCAAGGGAAGATGAAAAAATACTTAAAGAGAAATATGCCGCAAAGGGTATCCATGCCGCAGCCGTTGATTTCGGAGGGGAATTCATCGCTTCCGTTATGCGTATCGTAGAATGCTGCGTTGTAGCAGCCAAGCGTGAAAAGATAATTGCGGATACTCATCATGAAGAAGGAGCGGTGGCGGGCGCGGTTCGCGAAGCGATTTCGCAGATAACCTCAAAAGCCATAGGGCTTAACGTTGGCGGAAAGATAGGCATCGCGAGGTTCGACGAACATATAGCTGTATGCTTATATTTTGGAATAGGCCTGCTGCATTTAAACGAAGTAGCCATAGGGCTTGGGCACAGGGCGATATGAGCAGGCTCACAATTGCGATAGACGGCCCTGCGGGAGCCGGAAAGAGCACTCTTGCAAAACTTATTGCAAAAACCCTGGGGATATATTATCTGGATACGGGCGCTATGTACAGGGCAGCCGCTTATAAAGCTTTAAAAGAAGGCGTTGATATTGGCGACCCGGAGCAGGTCTCTCAATTCGCAGAAAGGCTGGATCTGTATACCGGATATGAAAAAGGCGAGCAGGTCGTTATGATAGACGGTGAGAACGTTATGCCGTTTATAAGGACACCGGAAATATCAAAGGCCGCTTCCGATATATCGGCTTATCCGAGCATACGAAAAAAACTTGCACAGATGCAGCGTGAAACGGCAGATGAATACGACGTGGTACTGGATGGAAGAGATATAGGAACATACGTTCTGCCTAACGCAAGATATAAGTTTTTTATAACCGCGGATATCGAGGAAAGAGCGAAGCGAAGATTCTTAGAACTCGCTAAAAAAGGCATAAATGCCGATTACGTAGACGTATATAACGATATGAAGTCAAGGGATGCTAACGATTCAAACAGGAGTTTTGCGCCGTTGCTTAAGGCTGAAGATGCTAATCTTATTGATACTACTCATATGAACGAGAAAGATGTACTGGACGCAGTACTGTCCGGAATCAGATTGGAGCGGTGACATGCTGTATAAGATATTGCGATATGTAGGGATACCTGTTATATATTTATTGTTCTTCCCGAAGATAATAGGAAAGAAGAACACAAAAATTAAAGGCAAAGCGATAATAATTTCAAACCACATAAGCATGTGGGATCCTCTTTTTATCTCGGTCATATTCAACAGGCAGGTCTATTGGATGGGCAAGATAGAGTTGTTTAAAAACGTTTTTGCCAGGTTTTTCTTTCATATAGTTAAGGCGTTCCCGGTAAGGCGCGGAGAGGGCGACCTTCCCGCTATAAGGCATGCTTTCAAACTGCTGCGCGACGGAAAACTTTTCGGCATTTTCCCCGAAGGTAAAAGGATAAAGACGGGCGAGCTGGCGCGGTTCGAACCGGGCACTTCGATGATAGCCCTGAAAAACGACTCTCCCATAATCCCGCTTTATATAAAGGGAAAGTATAAATTATTCAGACGGATGAAGATGATAGTAGGAGAGCCCATCAGGCTGGCAGATTACGTGGGCTCTAAAACAGACCCTTCAACGGTAGAAGCGGCTTCAAGGTTCCTTGAGAATAAGATCAGCGATTTAATAAATACAAAATTTTAGGTGTAGATTTGATAATACTGACGAAAAGCGCCGGGTTCTGTTTCGGAGTGAAAAGAGCCGTAGACGCAGTAGAAAAAAATCTTGATAAAAAAATAGTAACGCTCGGGCATTTGATACATAATGAAAGCGTAGTGCGTTCGTTCGAAGAACGCGGGGTAAGAAGCGTCCGGAGCATAGAAGAAGCACGGAAAGACGAAACTGTGATAATAAGGTCGCACGGCGTTTCCCCGTATGTGTATGATGAACTTGGCCGCAGAGAAATAGAATATATCGACGCCACATGCCCGCTTGTTAAAACTATACACGAGCGGGTCGGTGAAGCAAGGGCCCAAGGCCTGCCCGTCATAATTATAGGAGAGTCAGGCCATCCGGAAACCCAGGGCACTGTAGGATGGGCGGGCGATAACTCTTTTGTAGTCAACACCGAAGAGGAAGTATTAAAACTTCCAGAGCTCAGCCGCGCCTTAGTAGTAGCCCAGACCACTATAACCGAAGAGAAGTGGAATTGCATACTGTCGGCTCTTGAAAGCAAGATAGAAGAAATAATACCTTTTACAAGTATTTGTACAGCTACTAAAGAAAGATTGAACGAAGCCGAAGAGATTGCAAAAAAATCAGACGCAGTAATAGTTATCGGAGGCAAACTCAGTTCAAATACCCGTAAACTGTACGAATTATGCAAAAGATACTGTAAAAATGTCTATTATATCGAACATTACAGAGAACTATTACTTGAAAAAATGCGCGCCAGTGATATAATAGGCATTGTCGCCGGTGCATCAACACCGGATTCGATGATTAGGGA
>CAZJOS010000321.1:0-2528 GCA_964547655.1 uncultured Christensenellaceae bacterium | reverse complement strand
GGGGCAGTAGACGGGGTCCCCAAAAATCGTGAGATTTTTAGGGGCAAAACGAAAGGCATTATTATGAAGGCAATAGTCATGGCCGGCGGCGAGGGCACGCGCCTTAGGCCCCTTACCTGTTCCGTGCCCAAACCCATGGTGACGCTGCTCGACAAGCCTCTTGTCGAGTACACCGTAGAACATCTGAAAAAACACGGCATACGCGACATGGCGTTTACGCTCATGTATCAGCCCGGCGTCATAATAGACCATTTCGACGGATATAAAGACGTTAATATGGAATTTTTTATAGAGGACCAGCCATTAGGCACAGCGGGGAGCGTTAGGAACGCTTCGTCGTTTACCGACGGCACCTTCATAGTAATAAGCGGCGACGCGCTCTGCGACGTAGACCTTACCGACGCCATACTGTTCCACCGTAACACCGGCGCGCACGCAACCATAGTGCTCAAAAAGATAGGCAGCCCCCTCGACTACGGAGTAGTCATCTCGGGAGACAAGGGCAATATAGAGAGGTTCCTCGAAAAGCCGGGCTGGGAGGATGTGTTCAGCGACACCGTGAACACCGGGCTCTACATACTCGAGCCGGACGTGCTCGACATGATACCGACAGGCAAGCCTTACGACTTCGCGAAAGACCTGTTTCCGCGGCTGCTCGAAAAGAAGACTGTAATATCCGGCTATATCGCGCAAGGGTATTGGTGCGACGTGGGCAACATAGAGAGCTACATAAAGGCGCATGAAGACCTGCTAAGCGGACGCGTCGAGGCCGGCATAAAGGGAAGAAACGCGGCGGGCATATACGTTGGCGAGGGCGCCGATGTGAGCAACTCCGCGCTGCTGCAGCCGCCGTGCTTCATAGGCGAGGGCGCAGTAATAAGCGAAGGCGCGAGGATAGGAATGTTCACGTCGATAGGAAAGGGAACGCGCGTCGGCAGGGACGTTAACATAAAGAGGAGCGTGCTGCTGCCCGGCGCCAGCATAGGCAGGCATACCAAACTCAGCTCTTGCGTTATAGCACAGGGCAGCACGGTAGGCGAAAGATGCAGTATATTTGAGGGCGCGGTAATAGGGGAGAGGTGCACGCTCTCGGGCGATAACCTCGTATCCCCGCACGTAAAGATATGGCCTGACAAATGGCTTTCCTCAGGGGTTTCCGCCAACGAAAACATAGTATGGGGCTTTGGGGAACGCAACAACTTTTTGAGCAAGAACGGATTTGAGGGCGACATAGGCGCCGACATAGCGCCCTTAAGGCTGGGGCGGATATTCGGCGCGGCGGCGGAATATATGTCGGGCAAAAGCGTCGCCATCATATCCGACGGCACGGATTACGGAGACGCCGTGCTCAGACAGGCGGCGGGCATATTCACCCAGAGCGGCGCACAGGCCTACGTTATGCGCGGGGCCTCCAAATCGGTATGCGCCAACGCGGCGCAGCACTTGGGAGCGGGGCTGTGCGTATCTATAAGATCGCACAAGCAAAAGCTGTACGCCGATATATTCGAGCCCGACATATTCATACTGTCCAAAAACGCGAGGAAGAAGATAGAGGCGAAATACTTCGCGCAGGGCGAACGCATGGCAAGCGGCGAGTGCGGAAAAGAATACGCCATGGAGCCGGCGGAAGCGCTTTATTTGAGTACGGTATTTAAAGGGATTGACAGCGCCTCAATAAAAAGCGCGGGGCTGTGCGTGCTCGTGCGCGGCGGCAGGGACATCGACGCGTTAGCCGCAAAGGCATTTGAAGAATGCGGGCTGCTGGTTAAACACGTCAATAGCGATTCCGGCGAGCCGGTGACGGAAGCGCTGTGCGATGAAGCGGCGGATTTTGAGGTTAGGCCGCTGCGCAGCGGCGCTTCCTGCACGCTGCACATTGAAGACGTGAGAGTAATAAGCGAGGGCGAGTTCGGGGCTTTGGCGTATTATCTTGTTTTCAATTCCATAGGCGGCGATACCGTCAGCCTGCCTTCGAGCGTTTCGAGGAGCGTGGTATCGATAGCCGAAGTGATGGGCCTTAAGGTAACGTATGTCTCCGAAGAAGAGGCGCTCCACTCCATGAGCTTAGATTCGCGCAGGATGCTGTTCGACGGCATATACGCCGTCTGCCGCCTTGCGGAGCACATAGCGAGGACAGGGCTGACGCTTAACGAGATAGCGGCAATGATAGAGCCGGAGCATAAGCGCGTAAGGGAGGTTAACTGCGGCTGGGAAGATATAGGCCGCGTGATAAAGGAAGTGTACCGCGAGGGGGCGACCGCCGCGGTTGAAGGCCTGCGGCTCGACGTGAAAAACGGTTACGGCTATATATGCCCGCACGCCACCCACCCGAAGATAGTTATACGCACCGAAGGCTTTACCGAGGAATACGCCGAAGAGCTTTGCGAGAAGTATACCGACATGGTGAAGAGGATAATAAAGAAGTAGAGAGCGTTATTCCTTGACTTCTATGAATTTATTCAATTGCGCTGAATATTGCTTAAATATACACATGCAATGTTTTCAGCGGTAAACTTAATATTATCTCC
>CAZJOS010000320.1:0-2528 GCA_964547655.1 uncultured Christensenellaceae bacterium | reverse complement strand
GACGCTAAAGCTGCCGCCATGCCGTCTCCCATAAAGCGCGAAAGCCACTTCTTGCCTGAGTATTTATATCCGGTTACGAGGCTCTTTACCTGCCCGTCGTATTTGTATAACGAATAAGCGTTAAGAGTTGCAGTTTTAACCTCTCCGGCTTTGAGCGCACCGAGCTGCGCGGCGCAGCTTTCGCAAAGGTAATCGCTGACGCCCTTTTCAACGCCGCAGCATACGCACTCAGGTATATACGGAAACAGCCATTCGGCTGCCGTTTTCAACGCTTCCCTAGCGCCCATAACACCCCAGCACTTCCTCGAGTTCTTTTATCTCGTGGTCTAGCGTCGTGTAACGCCCCAAGATCCTGTTGTTAGCCACCATATACTCCACAGTGTTCTTCGTTCCTATCATTATAACCTTTTCCTTCGCCCGCGTTAATGCCGTATACAGAAGGTTCCTCGAGAAAAACCTCCCGCCGCTGCCGAAAAGCGGCATTATTACGACCGGGAACTCGCTGCCCTGCGATTTATGCACAGTCACGGCGTACGCATGCTCTATCTGCTCGAGTTCGTGGAACGCGTATACCGCGTCGCGGTTGCCGTCGAAGCGGATGGTCGCCTCCTTAGCGTCAAGATCGAGGCTGACTATAACGCCCAGGTCGCCGTTGAATACCCCCAACCCCTTGTTGTAATAGCGCAGGTCGTCGGTGTAAAACCACTCCATCTCGTAGTTGTTTTTGGTCTGCATAACCTTGTCGCCCAGGCGGAACACCGTATCTTTAACCTTTACCTCCGGCCGCGAGGCAAGCCGCGGATTCAGCAGCTCGCGTATCTCCATGTTTATATTGTAAACGCCCAAAAAACCCTTCTTTACGGGGCAGAGTATCTGCGTGTCTTCGAGTATGTTATATTCCCCGGGCAATTCTTCTGTCAGCAGTTTCTTTATCCGCGCTATCACGCCGTCGGGGCCGCTCTCGGGAACGAATACAAAATCGCCGGTAACGTAAAATTCCGGGTTTTCGCCGCTGTTCACCCGGTGCGCATTCTCCACTATGCTTCCGCCTTCCTTCTGGCGGTAAAACTTCGTGAGCTTGGAGACGGGGAACGCCCCGCTCTTTATCATGTCCCTGAGTACGTTTCCGGGCCCAACCGAGGGCAGCTGGTCCGCGTCGCCAACTATAACGAGCCTCGTCCCGTCCGCGAGCGCCCTCAAAAGCGCCCTCATGAGGAATATATCCACCATCGAGGCTTCATCCACAATAACCGCCTCAGCCTCAAGCGGATTCTCCTCGTTGCGTATGAACCTCGCGCCGCTCACGTACTCTTCGTCTTCGCCCACGCCGTATTCCAGCAGCCTGTGTATGGTCTTTGCTTCCCTGCCCGAGGCCTGCTCTATGCGCTTCGCCGCCCTGCCCGTAGGCGCGCACAGCGCCGTAGTCACCCCGCTCTGCTCGAATATCGACATTATGGCTTTTATTATGGTCGTCTTGCCCGTGCCCGGGCCTCCCGTTATAACCACTGCCTGCGCCGAGAGCGCGAGCAGCACGGCCCGCTCCTGCTCTTCCGAAAGCTCCACATCGCCTATATATCGCTCATACGCTTCATTCGGGTCGCGTATTGGCACCCTCGCTTCGCTCCTTGCAAGCAAAAACAGCCTTCTCGCCGTGTCGGTCTCGGCTATGTGCGCGTATATATGAAATACCGCCGGGGTGTTGTTAATAAACTTCTGAACAATGTCTCCCAAGAGAGTCATCGCGGATATCCTTGCCTCCACGAGCGCATCTTCGACACCCAGCATCATTGACGAGCGCCGGACCAGCTCTCCGCGCGGCAGGCACGTATGCCCGTCGTTCATCGCGCAGAAAAGTTCGTGCTTGATCCCTGTATCTATCCTATATTCCGATTCCCTGTCTACGCCCAGGTTCTGGGCTATCCTGTCGGCCCGCTCGAAGCCTATGCCCACTATATCGTCTATCATTCGGTACGGGTTCTCGGATATCAGCACACCCGCGGCAGCGCCGTACTTCTCGAAAGCGCGGAACGCCTGCCTGACGGAAAGCCCCATGCCCTGCAGGTCTATAATGACCTGCTTTACGGCTATGTGCTCTGTAAAGCTCTCCGCTATGCTTTCGGCGAGCCTGCGGCTTATGCCCTTTACCCCGGCAAGCAATTCCGGCGTCTTCTCTATCACCTCAAACGTTGTCTCCCCGAACTTATCCACTATCCTGCCCGCTATGGCGTCTCCCACGCCTTTAATGAGGCCGCTCGCGAGAAACATGCGTATAGACTCGCCCGTGTTGGGCAGCCTCGTTTCCACCGAAGTCGCGGAAAACTGCCTGCCGTAAAGCCTGTGCTCGGTCCAGGCGCCAAAAAGGCGCACGAATTCGCCCTCGTGAATATGAGGCATGCAGCCTACGGCTGTGGTAAGCTCGCCGCTAAAGTCGAGCGACATCACCGTCCATCCGTTTTCATCGTTCCTGTAAGTTACTTCCAGCACTGTGCCTTCAATGCTTGTCATGAGGCTTATTGTACCATACGAAC
>CAZJOS010000319.1:0-2528 GCA_964547655.1 uncultured Christensenellaceae bacterium | reverse complement strand
TGCATGGCCTGAGGCGTTATATAGGTAGAATTCGTCTGAACAAAGCTTACGAATTCAACTGACGAGGGCAGTATTCCGGCAAGCCCTGAATCCGGCTGCCAGAAGTTATGCACCCAAAGCCACTGGGGCAGAGCCGTCTGCTGCGCATTCTGCGCATAAAGCTGCGCGTTATCGAGCATGAACGTTACCGTCTCCTGCGCGGCAAGCACGCGCATTGCGCCGAAAAACGCGAAGAATATAGGAAGCGTTATCAGCATAGGCAAGCACCCGGCGAGCGGCTTTACGCCCTCTTTCTGCTGCAATTCGCGTACTTTTTTATTCAGCTGCTGGGGGTTGTTCGCGTACCGCTTTTTCAGCGATTCCATCTGCGGCTGTATCAAAGCAATTTTCCGGGAGCTTTGTTTCTGACGCATATCAAGCGGCAGCATCAAAAGCCTCATAGCTATAGTTACCACTATGATGGCGACGGAATAGTCGTTTACCAGGCTGTATACCGCCTTTAAAACCATCAGAAAGAAATCAGATATAAAATTATTGCTTAAAAATTCCAAACTCGTTATCCTCCGTAACTTTTACCCTGCACAACAGGGCTCCGGCTCTCGATTCTATTAACATAGTACCGGAATTGCCTATCAAGGAACAGGGTCATATCCGCCCTTACAGAAAGGATTGCACCGAAGTATACGCCATACCGAAAGGCCGAAGCCTTTGAGCGCACCGTGTTTCTTCAGCGCTTCTATCGCATATTCTGAACATGTGGGAGTAAACCGACACGATCCTCTCAAATACGGAGAGATAGCTCTTTTATAAAACAATACCATCGATATGAGTACGCGCTTCATGCTATTTCTCCAAAAGGCCCGCTTTTTTCAGCAGACCGCTTATTGATATAAGGATATCCTTATATTCTATTTCCCTCGCCGCTTCTTTCGGTATAAACACGAGAAGGCAGTTTTTCATGACGCCGTCAAGCATCGAAAAAAACGCTTCTTTCATCCTTCTCTTCAGTTTATTGCGCTCTACGCTGTTTCCAAGTTTCTTCGATACCGAAAACCCTACCTTCAGATGCGGCGTTTTAGTGATCACATATATGAGCGTGAGGTTCCGGTCGCCTGTTGACTTTCCCCTCCTGTATACATACCTGAATTCCTTATTGCGCCTGAGCGAATATTCTCGCCTCAATGTAACATCCAACCCTGAAACTTTTTGGGCCATATCCCCCGAAAAGGCAACCTTTTCGGGGACTCAAATAACTTAAGCCGTAAACTGCTTAAGTTAATCTTAAGCCGTAAGCTTTTTTCTGCCCTTTGCGCGCCTGCGCTTAATAACGTTGCGCCCGCTTTTCGTGCTCATTCTTTTTAAAAAACCGTGCTCAACCTTACGCTGCCTTTTCTTAGGCTGAAAAGTCATCTTCATTTTGCCGATACCTCTTTCAAGTTTCGTCCGATTCCGGGTTTTTTAGACCGTATAGTCAGACGCATATATTATATTTAAGCGGCCCTTCAATGTCAACAACAATGATTGGCTCCCTTATTTTCCATTTTTAGAAGGCTCTAAACAGATAGAAGACCAATGCCGCCTGCAGCAGCATTATGAATGATATACCTGCCGCAAACTTGAAATTTTGAGTTTTATGCCTTTTTAGCAGCATGGCTGCAAAAACGCCCAGCGAGCCGCCAAGCGCGGCAACCGCAAGCAGCGACGCTTCGCTTACCCGCGGCTTCTTTTTTATTGCCGCCCGCTTGTCGTAAGCGCATATCGAATAACCCGCCGCAGTAAGTATAAACAGGTATGTCCCGGCATATAGAAGCATAATAGGCCGCCTTTCAAAATGACATTCTAAACGTTATTTGAATGCTCCGCAACCGGTATATATAATAAGAAACTTTCATGATATAATGTCTTCATATTATATAAGGCTATATAAGGAGGCGGCTCAGCCGTAAATCTATATGGAATTCTCCGACCTGATGACCCGGCTCGAATCCGGGATATTTGCCGAGCTTGCGAGGGAAAAGGCGGCTTTGATAAAGAAGGGCGTCGACGTTATCGACCTCTCCGTCGGCACTCCGAACATTCCGCCGACGGATACGGTTAAAAACGCCATAGCCGCCGAAGCCGTAAAAAGCGAAAACTATATATACGCTATCGAAGATATCGATGAGCTTAAACAGGCCGCAGCCGCATGGTACAGGAATAGATACAATGTGGATATCGACCCCGAAACGGAAGTCTGCTCGGTGCTCGGCACGCAGGAGGGCCTTGCCCACTGCTGCCTGCCGGTAATAAACCCCGGAGACGTCGTTATACTTCCCGACCCGTGCTACCCCGCGTTTTACACCGGCGCGGCGCTTGCGAACGCCGATGTCTTTTGGTTACAGCAGAGGCCGGAGAACGGTTTTGTTATCGACCTTGGCGAAATACCCGCAGATATAGCGGGAAAAGCAAAGCTTATGATAGTCTCATATCCTAACAACCCCACTACGGCAGTCGCTCCCGATTCGTTTTATCATGAGCTTATAGAGTTC
>CAZJOS010000318.1:0-2548 GCA_964547655.1 uncultured Christensenellaceae bacterium | reverse complement strand
TGAGCGCCGTCACTACAGGTATCACTATAGAAGAGAGCAATACGAGACTGCCTATTATAAGCAGGAATTTTGATCTAAATATATTTACTATCTCTAATTTTATCTGTCTTAAAAAACTCATATTCATTCAGTCCTTTCTTAAGTTCTCAGCGTATCTGCGTTTTTGTGCCTGTAGTCATGGATATAAAATCCTGCTCCAGAGTCCTTTGCGCCTGGTTAACGGCGTAAATCGATATGTCCATAGAGACCAGCGCTTTTATTATTTCGGGCATGCGCTCGCGCTTCATTATAAGCGTGACGTTTCCGTTTTCCCTGTCGCAGTTGGAATCGAGGCCTTTTAAGTATTCGAAAACTTTATCGCTGTCGCTTGTCATGAAGGTATACTTGAATATTCCTTCTTCGTTGGTCTCTATCTGGTCTATGGATTTTTCACCGATCATGACGCCGTTGTCGATTATGTATATGCGGTCGCACATCAGCTCCATTTCGGAAAGCAGGTGGCTAGAAATGAAAACGCCGACGCCCGCGTTCTTTGCAAGATATTTCAGGAGATCCCTCAGCTCTTTTATGCCGATGGGGTCGAGACCGTTTGTAGGCTCATCCAGTACGAGAAGCCGCGGAGTGTGCAGAAGCGCCTGCGCAATGCCCACCCTCTGGCGCATTCCGAGAGAATAGTCTTTTACCTTGTCGTTTATGCGCTGCGACATCTTTACGAGATTCACGACCTCGTCGATGCTCTCTTTTCTGCTGTTCCGGTACATAGCGGCATAATACTCAAGGTTTTGCCTGCCTGTCATACGCTTGTAGAGATCCGGATTCTCTATTATGCTGCCTACATAATGCATGGCGTTTTCAAAGTCTTTATCTACGTCATGCCCGCAGATGGTTATCTTTCCCGCAGTTATATTAAACAGGCCCATTATCATTTTAATAGTCGTTGTTTTGCCCGCTCCGTTAGGCCCTAAAAATCCGACTATCTCGCCGGAATTGACTGCCAGCGATATGTTGTTCAGTATCCTTTTCCTCTTTATGACCTTTGTAAGGCCCTCAATCTTTAACAGTTCCAATGGCGTGTCCTTTCCCACTTAGTGTGCAAAATTTATAAGCGTGTATATGATATAATAAATCTAAATTTAGACGCCGTTTGTATTGCAATTGTTCCATTTAATTAGTGTAATTGCAAAATATAAATATCCATAAGAAAAAATTACTACTATAATAAAGAGTATATATACAAAATAATCACGGTAAGATCAATAAATAAAAAGGCTCTTAAAGGAGCATAAGAAAAGGAACCTGCGGAGGAGGATGGCCGCGGGTCCCTTTTAGATTGGAACCTGTTATATCTATGATCTTTAATATATTTCAACTGCAATTTTTGCAGTACGTCAGCTAAGCGCGTATGAGTTTTGTTTCCGGCTCGCTTCCGGCATCTATTATCGACTTGATATCCAGTACGTCCTCCATGTAATGCCAGCCTTTTTTATCCCTGATATACTCCGCCGCGGTCAGAGCCCCCTTGGCGAAGGCTTTTCGTGAAAACGATTCGTGCGAGACCGACAGCCTCTCGCATTCTCCGGCAGCCATGACCTCGTGAATTCCGATGTAGCCGCCCGCGCGCACCGAGTTTATAGGGACCTGCGGTGAATGGGAAAGCTCTCTTTCAAGTGTGTCCGCGATCCTTTTTGCCGTACCTGACGGTATATCCCGTTTATTATTGTGATGTATCTCGGTGATCTGATAATCGAACAGCGGCAGGGCGCGGGTTATCGTTTTCAATACGGACATCAGCACATTGATGCCTAAAGTGACGTTTGGAGCGTAAACGATACCTAACTTATAGCCCCAGGTCAGTTTTATCATCCACTCTATATCCTCTTTTGTGAATCCGGTAGTGCAGATCACCCCCGGTATGCCGTACATCTTGCATGCGCTGAGCATCATCATACACGCTTCAGGGCTTGAAAAATCTATGAATACATCGATGTCAGTGCTGCCCAATACATTATCAGCTTCCGTTATTTCCGTGGCATAAACGCCTGATTCATTCATGTTCGCAAGGAGCCCTATATCTTTCCCCTTTTTATCGCTGCCTTTTCTGCAAAAAGCCGCTGCTACCTTAAAGCTGCCCGTCTCCCTTACCGTCCTGACCACTTCCAGACCGGCGCGGCCGATCCCGCATAAAGCTAAATTGATCATTAATACTACCTCCTTTTAGAAGTATTTGGATTATCCTCATTCCCCTGCAATAAATAAAAAGTACAAAAAAGCGCTTACAAATCGTAAGCGCCTGGTAAATACTTAAAGTATACTAAAAATATTCCCTATCAACGCTTACGAGATTAGCTGTCGGGTTCGGGTTGAAAGGTACCCTACCGAATCTGTGCCCTAAAAGCTTACGGCTTTTAGGCCCCATATCGGATTCACCCCAAAATTTGGTTCTCCCGCTCCCCATAGATGGGGATTAAGCAAATTATTATCAACTACATTATAACCTGTAATAATAGTATATGTCAATGAAGAAAAAGTTATTCAATGAAGAAAAAGC
>CAZJOS010000317.1:0-2565 GCA_964547655.1 uncultured Christensenellaceae bacterium | reverse complement strand
CTCGGAATTGCCGCCGCGTGCGTTATGGCTGTTGCGGCTATGACCATAATGATCGAGGCGCTTTTAGACTTGAGCGCAGCGGGAAAAGTCGATCTTATATGGTCGTGGTTCATACTCGCTCCGTGCGTATCGGTCGCCGCGATGCTCGTATTGCTGGATAAAAACAAGCGTTTCAAGCATGAGCTTGCGAAACGCCTGCATATATGATCTGTCAGTAATCTTCCTCTTCTTCGTCGGTTATTTTTTCACGGTGTATGTCCGCGCCGAGGTGCTTTAATTTATCCTCTATATGGTCGTATCCGCGGTCTATGTATTTGACTCCCGTTATCTCGGTCTCGCCGTCGGCCATAAGCCCGGCGACTACGAGAGCCGCTCCCGCCCGAAGGTCGGTAGCCCTTACCGGCGCCCCGGTAAGCCTTTCGACGCCTTCCACGACGCACACCCTTCCTTCTATCGACACGTTGGCGCCCATCCGCCTTATCTCGTTTATATGCTTGAATCTTGACTCGAATATGTTTTCGGTAATTATACTCGCGCCGTCAGCCGTGCTCAGCAGCACGGTCGCGGGCTGCTGCAGGTCTGTGGGGAACCCGGGGTAGGGAAGCGTCTTGATATTGACGTGCTTTGGCCTGCCCTTGCATGTGACGCGTATGGTATCGTCGCCTTCCTCTACTTTGATGCCCATTTCCATGAGCTTTGCAGAGAGCGCTTCTAAATGAGTCGGTATGGCATTAGTCACCGTAACGTCGCCCCGAGTGGCCGCGGCAGCTATCATAAGGGTTCCCGTCTCTATCTGGTCGGGTATTATGGAATAGCTGCAGCTATGGAGATTTTCCACCCCTATTATGCGGATGATATCGGTGCCCGCGCCTTTTACTTTAGCGCCCATGCAGTTTAAAAAATTAGCAACGTCTACGACGTGCGGCTCTTTAGCGGCGTTTACTATGGTAGTTTTGCCGCTGGCCTTTATTGCCGCGAGCATTATGTTTATAGTGGCGCCTACCGATACGATATCGAGGTATATGTCGGTCCCCGTAAGGCCACCCGGAGCTTCGGCCTTCATCACCCCGTACTCGGTCTTGACTTTAGCGCCAAGAGCCTCCATGCCTTTAACGTGCTGGTCTATGGGCCGAAGGCCTATGGCGCACCCTCCGGGCAGGGAAACCTGCGCCCTTCCGAACCGCCCCAGCAAGGCTCCTAAAAAATAATACGACGCCCGCATCTGTTTTACCGCGTCGCTGTCTATTATCTGATCCTTTACGCAGCTCGAGTCTACGGTCATCAGTTTGTTCATGAACATGGTTTTTGCGCCCATAGCGCAAAGGCAGTCGTTTAAAAGGTGAACGTCGGCGATATTAGGCAGGTTGTCTATCTCGCATACCCCTTCGCAGAGCAAAGCAGCAGGCAATATGGCTACCGCAGCGTTTTTCCCCCCGCTTACGCTTACGCTGCCGTATAGAGGCTTGCCGCCCCTTATAACCAGTTTTTCTTTCATATCATATAAGCGCTGAAGTAACCGATGATCGATCAATCAGCGGTTACTAAACACAAACCTCCATAATTCCTGTACAAATGAGTATAGCAGGTAATTTCTTTTCTATCAACACAAAATAATGCCGCTGATAAAGGCAGCAGGCCCATATATGCTCAATAATAAACAGGTTAAAAAAATCCCTGATAAAAATTTATTATAATATGCCAAAAGCAGATCCATTGTGGTATTATACATATACCCGTGATTACAAGGGCCGCGGGGCATATTGTTTTGCCGAGAAAGAAAGCCGGAACATAAAAGAAAAAAAGGAGCAGGTTTATGCAGCTTAAACTGAAGAACGATTCAAAAAGCACAGCCGTTCCCAACTTGTTTATAGAATGCTGCATCAAGGCTCCCGAGAAATATACCGAAGCTTATCTGCTCACTCTCATGAACGCTTCAAACAATAACGCCATAGACATGGAAATGATATGCGCCCGCCTTGGGATGAGCCGCAATGAATTTCTCGAGGCTTTTACATACTGGCAGGACAAAGGGCTCGCAATAATCGAAAACAATAACAGCATAGGGTTAACGGTGGGCGGCGTATACCGCAAGCCGGATGAAGACCTTTACACCGAGCGCGAATTCAACCAGAAGCTTCAGGCGGTTTTCGGCTCGCGACAGCTCTCTCCTCATGAATATCTGAAAATTTACGATTATACGGATATGTTCGGCCTTATAAAGCCGGTGGTACTGCTGCTTGCCGAATACTGCGTGCTTCTTCGCGGCAGGCGCGTTTCGATAGCGTATATCGACAAGGTGGCAAAATCGTGGGCGGAAGAAGAAGCGATAGATACCGAGGAAAAAGCGCAGGAAAAGATAGCGTCGTATAAAACCGCCGCTTCGGGAATAACGCGCGTATTAAAGCAGCTTGGCATAACGCGCAGGGAGCCCACGCAGGACGAAGCGATCCTTTACCAGAAATGGACGGGCGAGTGGGGGTTTACTCTTGAAGCTATACTCACGGCATGCTCGCATACTACGGCGGCGAGAGAGCCGAGCATGAAATACCTCGACAGGATACTCGA
>CAZJOS010000316.1:0-2565 GCA_964547655.1 uncultured Christensenellaceae bacterium | reverse complement strand
ATGTTTACTATAATAGATGTTTTTGCGAGGGAGATACTCGACAGCCGGGGCAACCCCACGGTGGAAGCGCAGGTAGAGCTATCGGGGGGAGCGAGCGCGCGTGCGGCTGTGCCTTCGGGCGCTTCGACAGGGAAGTTTGAGGCCGTGGAGCTTCGCGACGGCGAAGCCGACAGGTACCTGGGGCGAGGCGTTAAAAACGCGGTGGAGAACGTAAACAACGATATCGCCGAGTTGGTTATCGGCATGGACGCCCAGAATCAGGCGGATATCGACATAGCGATGCTCGCGCTGGACGGCACGCCGAATAAGTCAAAGCTCGGGGCGAACGCCATACTCTCGGTATCGCTAGCGGCCGCGAAGGCCGCGGCCATACAATCGGAAATGCCGCTTTACCGCTACATAGGCGGCACAGGCGCAAGGACGCTGCCCGTGCCGATGATGAACATACTTAACGGGGGAAAGCATGCCGACAACAGCGTAGATATACAGGAGTTCATGATAATGCCGGTAGGGGCGCAAACGTTCAGGAATGCCCTGCGCATGAGCGCCGAAGTGTTCCATAACTTAAAGAGCGTGCTTAAAGCCAAAGGCTACGGCACGTCGGTAGGCGACGAGGGAGGATACGCCCCTAACCTTAAGTCGAACGAGGAAGCCATAGAGGAGATACTCGAAGCGATAACAAGAGCGGGTTATAAGCCGGGGGCAGACTTTATGATAGCTATAGACGCCGCGGCAAGCGAGATGTACGAGGAAGCGGTTAAAAAAGGGCAGGAAGGAAAGTATTACTTCTGGAAATCGGACATGATGAAGACGCCGGAGGAGATGGTGACTTTCTGGGAAAACCTCTGTACGCAGTACCCCATAATCTCTTTGGAAGACGGCCTTGCCGAAGAGGACTGGCACGGATGGAAGTTGCTTACCCAGAGGCTGGGCGGGAAGATACAGCTTGTGGGCGACGACCTTTTCGTGACAAATACCGAGAGACTCGGGCGGGGCATAAAAGAGGGCATAGCGAACAGCATACTCATTAAGGTAAACCAGATAGGCACTCTTACGGAGACGCTCGAAGCCGTGGCAATGGCGAACCGCGCGGGATATACGGCCGTTATCAGCCACCGCTCGGGCGAGACGGAAGACGTGACGATAGCAGACCTTGCGGTAGCGGTGGGCTCGGGGCAGATAAAGACCGGCGCGCCCTCGCGCACCGACCGCGTCGCGAAATATAACCAGCTGCTGCGCATAGACGAGGAACTGGCGCTTACGGCAAAGTACCCCGGAATGAAAGCGTTTTTCAATTTGAAGAAGTAATCAGCGCAAAAAATAGCGTTTCTTTATCCATACATATATCGAGCCCGCGAAGAACAGCAGCGCTCCGTAGCCTACCGCCGGGTACATGAACCTCACGAGGTTTGAAAACCCTAGTTGGCTGGCGATAAACGCTCCGGCCGCGGCGAGAGCGATAAGCAGCGTTTTGGGCAGGGACAGCGATACCCTGCGGGAAAGCCCGAGCAGGTCGCCTAATGCCGTGGAATAGATTTCGGTAAATATGACTACGGCGAACAGCAGCTTAAAATACGGAGATATTTTGGACGCGACGAATATAGTGGGAACCTCGAGGCAGGCCGCGCCTTCTATATTTGTAAGTATCGAAAGGTTGATAGCCGCTATGCTGAGGCCCAGCCCCAGCGCGCCGAGCAAAGCGCCCCTTAGAAGGCGCTTTTTATTTTGCACGCTTGCGCCGATGGGCGCGAGCACCGCGATCGCGACCACAAGGTTGTATGAGGCGTAGTTTACGGCAGATACGAACCAATTTGGCGTAGCTCCGGCGACCGTTTTGGAAAGCTCTATATCTTCAAGTGTTAGCGGGTCAGTTGCGAGGCTGTATGCGGCAGCGTAGACGACCGCGAATAAAAGCAGCGGCACGACGGCGCTTATGGCGTTTACCACGCCTTTAATGCCCGTAGTTACCGTGACCGTCGTAATAACGGCCATGCAGAGTATGCCCCATACGGGGGCAAAACCGAACTGTTCCCGGAACACCGCGCCCGCCCCGGCAAACATGGCAGCAAGGCCCCCGAACAAAAACAGCGTTATTATCATGTCTATCGCGCTGCCCAGTACTTTACCGTTCGTGAACTTAACTATTTCGAGATGCGAAGAAGCATTGAGATTCCTTCCCAGCAGCAGCGCCGTATAGCCGAAAAAGAAGAACAGCGCTACTGCAACGGCTATGCCGCACATCCCCGCCCACCCGTACGCAGTGAAGAATCGGAGGATCTCCTGCCCCGAAGAGAACCCGGCCCCCACCACCGTTCCTATAAATGCCGACGCTATCCTTAAACTGCCGAGAGACGTATCTTTCACTTCATATCCTTTCGGTTACATTTCAGGCTTACGGTAATGAATATATGCCTTTTGTATTTTGTCTTTGCGATAATATATATTTCTGCCATCTCATATCATAAATATAAACAGGAGGTCATTATTATGCCTTTAGATGATACATACATAGAGGATTCGATGGAACTCAATCTGTTCTTCCTGCGGATAATGAAAGAACACGCG
>CAZJOS010000315.1:1294-2574 GCA_964547655.1 uncultured Christensenellaceae bacterium | reverse complement strand
TTGGGATTTAAAGCGTTATACGCGTTGAATGCGGTAGCTATATTGCTGGCGTTTGCCTGGATCACTGCGAAGTTAGTAAAAACGTAACCAAGATCGAAATACGTGACCGCTAAAGGTATATATTCGGGCAGGCCGTTTGTCTTCTGATATTCTTTTAAAGCATCGATCCAGCCGTAAAAAGAATCCGACACATCCTGCCCCATTTTACGTATCTCATTCTTAGCATCTGTCGCCGGTATACTTTTAACTCCCGCTATGCCGTCTTCGATCGTTATGAACTCCCACGCGGCTTTCTCTTGCGCATCCGTAAGCCCTCTCGGCCAAAGGCTTGGTCCGATAGCCGTTTCAAGAGCTTCGGCATCGGCAAAATCGGCTTTCTCGGTGCCCATTTCAGTGTCATTAGGGTTAAGAGCCATGTAGGCGTTATACGCTGTAGCCATCTGGCTGGCGTTTGCCTGATTCACGGTATTCTCGCTGTTGTTTCCCGGATACTCCAGTTGCCCGTTTCGATACATTTCATGCATCGTTTCATACGCTTCCGCTTTTTTCTCCATATAATCTATCAATACGCTGTGTACGCTTTTAAGCCCGTCCGCGACATCCATACTATTGGCCTTGTGAAGCGCATCCTTATAGATATGTACCAATTCACTGAGCGATTCAGGATAAGAATCAGATACCAGGCCGTTCTCTAAAATATAATCAAGCTGGTGAGAAAATACGTTTTCGGCAAGGTATGCGTAATAGCTGTTAAGATTATCTATTTTGCCGCTGTCTTTAAAGCCGTCAAGTCCTAAACCCGCAGACCCGCCCGCGCATGCCGCCAAAATGAATGAAAGGATAAGGGCGGTAAACATATAAAGTATTTTTTTCATTTGACACCTCCGGTAAAGATGAGAAAAATTTGCATTTTGAGTTTCAATTTATTATATATAGCTTCTAACGCCGTGTCAAATTATGACGAAAAATATAAAATGAAACCATGAAATGAAGATTTGATTTTATTGCTTACGCTTTTTAAGGGCGGAGAGAAAATAAAAACACAGGCCCTCGCCTGCTGTTAATTATCATCTCCCAAACATTGTAAACCTGATGTTTACATTCTCCCTAACAATACAGGCGAGGCAACCCATTACCGCTTACTATCTTTTAACGCATGCCTGCTGCTATGTAATCAAAGCCTGTCCTGATGTTTTTATTAAAGTCGTACTTGCTGCCCTGTAAGCCAGGGAAAATATACCATGTTAACGCTGTATGTATAAGTGATTATGTCACAGAAA
>CAZJOS010000315.1:0-1194 GCA_964547655.1 uncultured Christensenellaceae bacterium | reverse complement strand
GTTATGAGGCGGGCAATCTGTATAAAATAATGATCTGTCGAAAAAGCCTTATTTGATATATTAGAAATAAAGGCTTTTTCGTATACTGAAACTATAATACTTCTTTTCCTTTTTATAATGCCGTAACTGTTTAAAAAAGTGCGGTTAGCGCTATTACATAACAACACAGTATATGTTATTATATTCACGAAGTTTTTACACCGAAATACAGATTTTTTGGGCATAAAACCGGGGTTTCCAAAAATCAAAACATTTCGGTAAGAAATACGGGAGAAAAAATAAAGGGTTACGGCGCTGTTTATTGGATAATCAAAGCGCCGGGCAGGGGGGAGACTATGAGGAAAGTAAAAGTAATAACAGACAGCACAACAGGGTTGCCGAAGGAGATACTGGAGAAGTACGGGATAGACGTTATTCCGGCGCGTATCATACTCGGCAGTAAGGGCTACGATGACGACGGGAGTGTCACCGCTAAGGAGTTGTTCGAGTTCGCGGCCTCTGCGGGTAAGATGCCCCACACAATGCCTCCTAATGAAGGCCAGTTTCAGGAGACGTTTCAAAAATGGCTTGGAGAGGATTACGATATTTTCTTCACGGGCATAAGCGGCAAGCTGGCGCCGACCGTTCGTATCGCCGAATCGGCAGCCGCGAAGCTGGTGGCCGGCAGGATATCGATAGTCGATTCATTGAACGTTTCATCCGGGACAGGGCTGCAGGTACTCGAAGCGGCGGAAATAGCCGGAAAAGGCGCGGGGCTGCTGGAGATAACGCATCGCATGTTTTCGATGCGCGCCAAAGTAAGGAACTGCGTTGTACTCGACACGCTCAAGTACCTTTATATCGGCGGGCGGTGCTCAAGGTTCGCTTCGGTAATGGGCGATACGTTTGGTATAAAGCCCATGATAGAGGTCAAAGAAGGAGAGATGATACCGGGCGAGAGCCTCAGGGGAAGGCGTTATATCGACAAATTTTTAGAGCTGGTAATGGAGAACCCGGAAAGCATTGACCCGAAAAGGATATTCGTGACGCACTGCCTCTGCGAGGAAGTCGGGGAGGTAAAGGAAAGGCTGGAAAAAGAGTTCGGATTCAAAAACGTAATAGTATGCGATGCGCCGGCTACGACGTCGGTGCACGTAGGGCCGGGGTCGCTCGGCGTGATGTACCTGTATAAATAGAAGCTGACTGTTTTATAGG
>CAZJOS010000314.1:0-2599 GCA_964547655.1 uncultured Christensenellaceae bacterium | reverse complement strand
GCTATACCTCTTGGAGTGCTATTTCGATTTCCGGGTGCACGGCTTTTAATTTAAAAGAAGCTTTTACTTATTCAGGGAGTTAGAGCTTCTTTTATTATAACTAATATTCTTTATAGTAAATTTGAAAAACGATAGTCTGCATTATTCAACAATTTATCCAACATTATGATATAATATTTATATTCGCATAAACAAGGAAAATCAAAGAATGAACTCAAAACATATCAACCTTGTCTATCCGCAATGGCAGGGCAGCGGAAATGACATGTCAACGTATTACGGCGCAATGGAATTTCGGGAGCTTTATCTTAACGAAACCCCTGTAATTGAGGCCGCTGTAAGCACGCAAGAGACTCTCCAGATCGTCAACGATATATATGGTTACGACTATATCATAAGCCAAATTCGGCAAGTGCAGTATATAATAGAACGGGAATCGCCCGACACCATATTCACAGTGGGCGGCGGGTGCGATACGAGTATCCCGGCAGTCTCATATCTCAACCAAAAGTTAAAAGGCGATATGACTGTTCTTTGGTTTGATGCACATGGAGACCTGAACACCCCTCAGTCGTCACCAAGTAAAAACTTTCACGGCATGCCGCTGCGCGTTCTGCTGGGAGAGGGCGATTACGATATTATTAAAATGCTGCCGCTAAAACTGGCTCCTGCCCAGACTGTATTGCTTGGAGTCCGCGACCTCGACGCTGCTGAGCGAATATATATAGAAAAATATTCCATTAAGACCATATCTTTTTCGGATATAGAACTGCGCCCTGAAATCGTGACAGAAGTAATACGCGGCAAGGGCAGAGCAAACCTGTATATCCATATTGACCTTGACGTGCTTGAACCAAACCAGTTTCCGCATGTTCCGCTTCCGGTACCCGGCGGTTTGAATATGGAAACGTTCCAAAAGCTGCTCCAAACTCTGAATGCGGAATTTACGATCGCCGGGCTTAGTCTGGTCGAGTATATGCCTGCCGGCTTGAAAAGATTTAAGCTGCTTGAGTATATCGCCGGGATTGGCGCTGATCTTTAATAAAGAATTACTTATATTCTCTCTATCAAGAAAACCAACAAATCTAATCCATCCTTCCATGCCTTTCATCTGGTCCGGGGTCCCCAAAAAGGTGCGGCTTTTTGGGGCATGTATCCGCCAGTGAAAGGCAACACATACGATCTGGAAACCGCTAAAAACCCGAGGCCAACCTCAAGTTGGTCTCGGAAGCAAGCCTCCCGGCTTGCTTATTTGTAACGTTTTTGAGACGCCTTTTTTTCTTTGCAGGAAAACAAATGACCTTTGAAGAATACATTATAATAAGAAACCAATGTGATTATAAAACAGCTAAAGGAGGTATTATAAGAGTAGATATTGCCCTTAACAGGGCTTAATAATATACAGAAAGGGGGCAAAATTATGCGCGTCATTATTACCGGAAAAGGCATGGAAGTGTCCGATTACTTAAAGGAAATGGTGACCAAAAAGGTGAACAAACTCCGGAGGTATTTCGGAGAGGATACCGAGGCGCACATAAGGATGTCTATCCAGAAGTCAAGGCATATCGTGGAAGTGACAATACCTTTCGATGGAGTAGTCCTCCGCGGTGAAGAAGCCACGGGGGACATGTACGCGTCGATAGACGGCGTACTGAGCAAGCTGGAGAAGCAGATCCACAAGCACCGCACGGCCCTTAGGAAACGGCTTCATGAAGGAGCGTTCTCCAAGACGGGTTACGAGTTTAACGAGGAGATGACTGAAGAAAAAATTCCAAAGGTGGTGCGCACCAAGAAATTCGTAGTCAAGCCTATGGATATCGAGGAGGCGCAGATGCAGATGGAACTTTTGGGGCACGAGTTCTTCGTGTTCAGGAATTCGAAGACAAGCGAGGTAAACGTGCTCTACAAGAGATGGGACGGGGACTTAGGGCTCATCGAGCCGGAATACGAGTAAAACTGCTAATAAAACAAAGAGGCTGGAGACAGCCTCTTATTGTTATAAACAATAACTTACGCGTTTTGCTCCTTATCTTTTTTCCAGAGCTTCTTATACATATTGAAATACGCGTACTGCCCCAGCGCGGCGAGCATGAGCGCGAGCCCGAAATAAAGGAAATATATATGCCAGGGAGCAACGCATTTATACAGGAACGTAAACCCTATCGCGGTGTTGAGCGTAAACGCCGCAATTTTTCCGAATTTGTTTGCCGGCGTCACGATATTTTTAAAATAAAGGAATATGCCTCCGCCTATCATCAGCAGCTCTTTTACGAGAAGTATAATGAGTATTTCGATTGGCAGAACTTCCGTAACGGTGAATGCTATAATGACAAATATTGCCATCAACTTGTCGGCAAGGGGATCAAGGAGCGCGCCTTCCTCGGTAATAAGGTTCCTCTTGCGGGCAATGTAGCCGTCGAGAAGGTCAGTTAAACACGCGGCAAGGTATACCGCAAGCGCCGGGATAATGATGTCAAAGTAAATAAGCACGGTCGCAACAGGTACGAGTAAAAATCTTATCAGCGTCAATATATTCGGTAGATTCCACGGAATCCTGCTCAAAAAACCCCACCCCGTTTTCAGTCGAAAATTTTATGTT
>CAZJOS010000313.1:0-2614 GCA_964547655.1 uncultured Christensenellaceae bacterium | reverse complement strand
GCTTTGCTTTTGCCGTAATTGTTCAAAAATGTTTCATAATACCGTCACTTTACTTTAATTTTTAAAAGTTAGAATACATTTATATAAAAGGAGGAAATCGATATGGAGTTCAATTCATATAACTCATATAACCCTTATACCGGCCAATACGACCCCCCAAAACCGGACCGCGGCCGTAAGATTCGGGTTTTAGCGCTGGTGCTTTTAGGAGCGATCCTCGGATCGGTGATAGGAGGCGGCGCCGTAGGCCTTTACTTCGGCTTCGAAGCGGGCAACGCGCTTTCGGCTTCGGAAAGAAGATATATTGACGAGGCAGTCGCAAAGGGCCTTGATACCTGGGGCAGCGGCGCAGCCGCCTTGAGTTCAAACAGCGGCAATACGTCGGGCGTACAGGCGGTGGCGGAAGCATTAATGCCTTCGGTAGTAGGCGTGCGCACAATAGAGGACGTACAGGGGTTTTGGCGGAATCAGCAGGTGGAAGGCATAGGAACGGGGATAATAGTAAGCAGCGACGGCCTTATACTTACGAACCAGCATGTCGTGTCCGATAACCCTTCTTCTCTGACTGTAACGCTTATGGACGGCTCTGAACATGACGCAAGAGTGCTGTTCTCCGACGCCATTATGGACCTCGCGGTAATAAAAATAGACGCGACGGGCCTAAAAGCCGCAAAGCTCGGCAACTCCGACGATGTTGCGGTCGGCGAGGCCGCCATAGCTATAGGCAACCCGCTCGGTATGAGTTATCAGCGAAGCGTTACGGCAGGCATAGTGAGCGCCCTGGGGCGCAGCATTCTTATAGACCGGATGCAGATAGCGGAAAACCTTATACAGACGGACGCGGCAATAAACTCAGGCAACAGCGGCGGGCCTCTTCTTAACTCGAAAGGCGAGGTGATAGGCATAAACACCTATAAGCTTTCAAACGGCGAAGGAATGGGTTTCGCGATACCTGTAAACGCTGTAATGCCTGTGATCGAGCAGATAAAGGAAACCGGCTCCTACAGCGCGGCGCAGCTTGGCGTTTCACTGGCAGACAAGCAGCTGCTGGGCTATTACGAAAATTCCGGCATAAGCCTTGACAGCGGGCTCTATGTATACGATATCGATCCTGATTCCGACGCTTACGCGCAGGGGCTTCGCTCAAAGGATATCATCAAAAGCGTAGACGGCACGGAAGTAAATACGATATACGCGCTTAAGGAACTTCTCTATTCGCATCAGCCCGGAGACATTGTAAAGCTGGCAGTCGAGCGGGACGGTTCATTGATCGAAATAAGCGCAATTCTTATGGAAGCTTAATATTGGCCGCCAAAAGCTAAAGGCTTTTCGGGAGGGTAACGGAGGCGATGCTTATAGACAAAACAATACCCTTCATCAAATATGTAATAAACAAAAAGCCGTATTTTTTATAACGGCTTTTGTTTTGTAATATCACATTCAATTTCGTCTATTCCGTTTCCGGCAGCTCATCGGGTATCCGCGTTTCTTTCTTCCAGCCTGCGGCAACGAGCGTCCGGTTGCGCAATATCAGCAGGCTTAACCCCAGCAGCACCGGGCCTGTTATGATAAGCAGAAGTTCGATCGATACGACATCGGCAAGCGGCCCATAAAACAGCATGGACAGCGGCATGACTGATGTGGAAAGCATGCTCATCAGGCCGAACACCCTGCCCAGATAATCCGCTTCCACTTTTTCCTGTATCATCACCATCGAGGGCGTATTAAACGCGGGCATGCCGAGGCCCAACAAAGCCATTATTACAAGGTATACCCAAAAATCGGGCACGATTCCCAGCGCGAATGCGCCGATGCCGAACAGAGCGCCTGCGGTTATCATCGTATACACTCTGTTCTTAAATCCGCCCCAGGCGGCAATAATCGCTCCGCCAATCAGCATGCCGCCTGCAAAAGCGATCTCTATTGCCGAAAGCCTCCAGTATTCCGGGCCGAAACTGCGCACGACCTGAAGCTGTGTTAAAAACGCAACCGGCGATACGAACACAAAGAAACCCAGGCAGAACAGAAAAAACAATAATATAAATTTGTGGTTCACGGCATACTTTATACCCAGCCACATGTCTTTAAAATAGCCTGTAGTAACACCAGCGGCAGCTCTCTCGTGAGCGGGAACATGCAGCACAAACGCCAGTATCAGTATGGCAATGGCGGCGGTCACAACATCTATAAAAAATATCGACTCTATAGGAGCGACAGCCAACAGCACGGCGCTGAGCATCGGCGATACTATCATTATAGACGATTGCAGGCTGCTGCTTATGCCGCTGACCCGGGTCAGCTTATCCTGCGGCACTATCTGCGGAAGGAACGCCTGCACGGCAGGCCCCTGTATAGCCCCGCCTACGGCGCGCAGAGCCATCATAACAAACAGTATCCACAGATCTCCGTATCCCAGCAGGAAAACGACAGCGGCAATAAGAGTAACGGATGCGATGAACGCGTCCGATATCATTATCATTTTTTTGCGGTCAAACCTGTCCGCCCATACTCCCGCAAACGGCGCTACTAAAAAGTGCGGCACAAACCCGCAGATTATAGCTATAGCCGCCATAGAACCGGATTTGGTCGTGAGCGTTATATACCAGGTGATCGC
>CAZJOS010000312.1:0-2623 GCA_964547655.1 uncultured Christensenellaceae bacterium | reverse complement strand
GCAGTATAAAATCTATAAATCTCATAATAAAACCTGTCTATAGTATGCCCAGTATCCTGCCGCCCTGATATACGATAAACGCAATTATCCACGCGGCGCCCGTCTGGTAGGCAGCCGCGCCTATTGCGGCTTTCATCGAGCCTAGTTCCCTCTTCGAAGCCGCAAACGCGGCGACGCAGGGCATATAAAGCAGCGTAAAGCACAGGAACGAAAACGCAGTGAGCGGCGAGAAGATTGACTGCAGCCCCGAGGCATCCCCGCCGGTGGTGAGCACGGACAGCGTGCTTACGACAGCCTCTTTCGCGGTGAAACCGGTAAGAAGCGCCGTAGAAGCGCGCCAGTCCCCGAAGCCCAAAGGAGCGAATACAGGCGCAAGAGAAGAGCCTATCGAAGCGAGTATGCTCTTTGAGCTGTCTTCCACCATATCGAAAGACCAGTCAAAGCTCTGCAGGAACCATATTACTACCGTGGCAAGGAATATGACCGTGAACGCGCGGCGGATAAAACCCTTCGCTTTGTCCCACATGTGAAGAAATACGTTTTTGGGCGAGGGAAACCGGTACGTAGGAAGCTCCATGAGAAACGGTACGGAGTTGCCTTTGAATACCGTCTTTTTGAGCAGCAGTCCGGATAGTATCGCTACCGTTATGCCGAGCACGTACAGCGTTATCATGACGAGCGCCTGCCCGCGGCTGAAAAACGCCGCCGTGAATACGGCATAGATGGGCAGCTTTGCGCTGCACGACATGAACGGCGCGAGCACTATGGTCATCTTTCTGTCGCGCTCGCTGGGGAGAGTCCTTGCCGCCATTATAGCGGGAACGCTGCATCCGAAGCCTATGAGCATAGGCACGAACGAGCGCCCCGACAGCCCTATCTTTCGCAGCAGCTTGTCCATCACGAACGCTACCCGCGCCATATATCCGGTATCCTCGAGTATGGAGAGGAAAAAGAACAGCAGCAGTATTACAGGAAGGAACGAGAGCACGCTGCACACGCCCGCGAGTATGCCGTCCACTATAAGCGAGTTCATCCAGCCGCTTACTCTAAGCCCCTGCAGAGCTTTATCTATTATGTCCGTTACCGTCGCCAGCCCCGATTCGAACAAATCGCTCAATAGCGATCCTAAGCTTCCGAACGTAAGAAAGAATATCGCGAACATTATGCAAAGAAATATGGGTATGGCGAATACCCTGTGCGTCAGTATGCTGTCTATGCGCAGCGACCGGAGCTGCTCTTTCGACTGCGCGGGCTTTACGACCGCTTTTGCCATGAGGCCTTCGATGTATTCGTAACGCATGTCCGCCAGCGCCGCCTCACGGTCGGTGCCGAGCGAAGCTTCCATACTATGCACGAAATGGCCGAGTATGTCTTTTTCCTCGTCGGACAGTTTCAGCAGGCCTTCCAGCGAAGGGTCGCCCTCTATAAGCTTGGTAGCGGCGAAACGCGCGGAATACCCGTGCTTTTCCGCCTTTTCCTCGATGAGGTGCGCAACGGCGTGTATCGCCTTGTGCACCTCGCCCGAGCAGAAATCTATCCTTTGCGGCCGCTTCTTCGATACGGCGGCTTCTATCGCCGCGCGTATGAGTTCGTCGATGCCTTCGTTTTTGCTTGCCGATATGGGAACGACGGGTACGCCGAGTTCGCTTTCCAGCTGCTTTATGTCTATATAGCCTTTATTAGCGCGCACCTCGTCCATCATATTGAGCGCCAAGACCATAGGCACGCGCAGCTCTATAAGCTGCAGCGACAGGTAGAGGTTGCGCTCGAGATTCGTCGCGTCCACTATATTTATAAGCGCGTCGGGGTGCTGGTTTACTATGAAGTCGCGCGCTACCACCTCTTCCGGCGTATAGGGGGAGAGCGAATATATGCCCGGCAGGTCCACGACTGTCGCTTCTTTATGCTTTCTTACCGTTCCTTCTTTCTTTTCTACCGTAACGCCCGGAAAGTTGCCAACATGCTGGCTGCTGCCCGTCAGTTGGTTGAATAACGTGGTCTTGCCGCTGTTCTGGTTGCCGGCCAGGGCGAAAAGCAGTTTCATAGCCTGCCTCCCCGGAACCTGCGGCGCCTGCCGTGAACGGGGTTATGTAAATATCCCTCAGAGGGGACCCTTGTTACCGCTATGTTGGCGGCGTCTTCTTTGCGCAGAGTCAGTTCGTACCCTCTCATATAGAGCACTACCGGGTCGCCTAAAGGGGCGACCTTGAGTATGAAAACGGTTGTGCCCGGAGTCAGGCCCATATCCATAAGCCTGCGGCGGAGCGCTCCTCTGCCCCCAACATGCAATATCGTGCCTGATTCCCCTGTTTTAAGTTCGTCGAGTCTCATATGCCTCACCCAGATGTTAACTTAAGCTAACATTCCTCACAAAAAAATATGTTATCCTTAGTTAACATATTATCAAACAGTTCTTTGTTTGTCAACAGAATTATGATATTATAGTAATGTAATTTTATCCGGATTTGGAGTAAAACATGGATAACGATAACGTTACTACCTCGAGCGAAGATTACCTTGAAGCCATACTCATGCTATCTGAAAAAGACGGCAGCGTAAGGTCTGTCGACGTCGCCAATTCAAAGCAGGTCTCGCGGGCAAGCGTTAACAAAGCGCTCGGCGT
>CAZJOS010000311.1:0-2637 GCA_964547655.1 uncultured Christensenellaceae bacterium | reverse complement strand
CTAAAAACACAAACGCCTAATATATGATAAGATTATTTGGCGATTTGCTATTTCAAAAGGAATTATATCTTTATTTGCATATTTGGTGCATAGTAACGGTTTTTCAATCTTGCCGTAACCAGAATATAATATTGTGATGAAAAATCTATATGTGTGCAGGCTGCATACCTTTTAGCTTGTTCATTCTGCTATTATTGTCTTGTCAATAACAGTTGTAATGAATAAGCTCTATTGTGCGCGGCGGAAACGGAGTGTATCCGGCTGAATCGTATTAAGTCAAATAAAGGGGGTACATCTTCATGAAAAAAATATTTTATATCCTGACGGTGGTAACTATCGTGTGCGTGATGTGCGGCTGCGCGGTGCATACAGATCCCATGGGAGAATACACAAAGCTCGAAGATAAAGATGACGTAGAAGGGATAAAACGTCTGATAGACGACCTGATACGTGCAAAGGACTATGCAAATGCGGGAGCAGTCCTCACTGCCGTGGGCAAAGACAACCAAATATATAAATATAATTACAAATACGATTCGATGCTGGAAAGCTTCTCCGGCCTCGAAACTGTGGTGGGAATAGAGGTGTGGAGCGACCTTTATAACTCTAAACTAATAAACTACGTAAATTCAGGGAAAGACACGAATGACCAATTAGAATTAATGCATACTTATCATGAGCTTCTTTACATGCATTTTTCTGACACACAGTCTGCGCTTGCACATGTGGGCGAACAACAGTATATGCGGTTGAATGCGCCCAAAGGTGAATTTATATCTCAATGCGGCGCGGCAGCGGGCGGAAAAGCGCTGGTATATATCGCGCCACGGTATGGAAAAGACGAGGAACAGTTAAAGCTGGGGCTTACGGCTGCGCTGCCGGAAGCATTGTTGCCGTCCTCTCTGGAAGAGGTTGAATATGTGGTGGTGTTGAGCTACACGACAAAAGTAGTAGGCACCTACAGCAATAACGGTGCGGCAGAGAAGGTATTGCTTGAGATCAGCGTGGTTCATTACCCTGACGGAGAGGTGTTAAAAACATATCCTGCGATCGAAGGAGAAGATCCGCCGCCGACGATTTCCATCACGGAAGGGAGTACGCAGGGGAAAACAGGAAGGGACCCCGGCGGACCGGCCATGGCGCCGGTAATAGCAGAGGCGTTTGATTTTATCTCGGGCCTGCAGTAATTATACAAATACTACCGGAGCACAGAACATCAAAAAAGATTTTTTAGAGGAGCAAGTAATGAAAAAAGGGTTATGTTTCATTGTGGCGGCTTTCACTGTAATTTTGTTTGCGGCTTGCGGTGCGCCTGTGTCGGATGAAACAGGTTCGTCTGACGGGCAGACAGCTTTATCTGCGTCCGCACCTGCAACGGCAGAAGACGCTATCGCCGCCGCTACGGCGGATGAGCTGCGCGCAATGATCGCGCAATATCGGGCAGAGGGCAATAACGAACTGCTCTATGCGGCGGCCTCAAGGCTGATTGAGCTTGATCCGTCGGATACGGACGCGTACACTGCGGCAGCCGAAGCGTTGCTCGCAATGTCGCGGGCGGATATTGACGAAATCAACAGCCTGTTGGCGTTGGGTGCGGATAACGCGAAGGACGTAAAGGCGCTGACCGAGTGGGCGGAGCAGCATCAAACAAGCTTTGCGATCAACATTCCGTTCTCGCCTGATTATTCTTCGGCAGATCAGATCAATACGGAGGGAATCACAGCGGGCAACCTGACTAACGCGTTTAAGTGGAACGACGGGTGGTGCGGAGGCCTTCTTACGTCACAGGGAGGATGGGTATACCTATCGCGTATGGACGAAAACCTTGCGATCTACAAGATGCGCGCGGACGGCAGCGGATACCAGCGGCTCGGCGAAGAGCGCGGCACATGCCTCAACATCGCAGGCGACTGGCTGTATTATATTAACGATGCCGATGGCTGTAAGCCGTACAAGATGCGTACTGACGGCAGCATGAAAACGAAGCTCAACGAAGACAGCTGCGCGTTCCTGTCCGTATCGGGTGATTGGATGTATTACAGTAATTTCAGCGACGGAGGCTGCCTCTATAAAGTGAAAACAGACGGAAGCGATAAGATGAAGCTGACGGATTATATCGTGATATTCCCCTGCGTTTCAGGCGATTGGGTATACTACTGCGAGAAGAAGCCCGATAACGCAGGATTCTGCCGTGTGTCCGTGGACGGCGGCAAGCCGCAAACCATTATGGCGGCAACTATGGGAAACTACTGTATAGAGGGCGACTGGATATACTATAACGATCAGGATACAGTATGGCGCGTACGCACGGACGGCAGCGGTAACGAAAAGTTTTTTCAGGCGCCCGAAACCATCACTGCGGTCAACATATCCGCAGGGGTATTGTATATCTCCGCAGGACTTAAGTATGAGATGGATGGCATTATGATCGGTGAAAGGATAATAGCCATCGATACAGAGGATATGGCGGAGTTCCTTAAGAAGTTTGAATTTAATACCGAGCCGATCTGCACCGGCCCTGATGGATGGATCTACTTCATGGACGACAACGAGGGCCTTGCGTGGTACGCGATGGACGCAGGAGGCAACATTAAAAAGATCGGATAATGGTCTTAAGTTATATTAAAAAACTATAAG
>CAZJOS010000310.1:0-2642 GCA_964547655.1 uncultured Christensenellaceae bacterium | reverse complement strand
TGGTATACGGTGATGGTCGCGGCTGCCGCCGTATACGCCTTAACGGTGATCCAGGACCTGGCTGTCATCATGACATTTGGATCCTACGGATACGCAAACGATGTATTCGGCGGCGCGAACGGATGGATTATACTGATCGGATTATTCCTTGAAACGGGTACGCTCATATTGTCGCTGCTGACGGCAAAATGTATATACCGCCGCTGCAAGCAGGGTTATTTTTTAGCGATCGCGACAGTCGCGGCAGGAGCCGCGCAAATATTATTGATCATTCTGATCGCAAGGTATACTCCGGTATTATCTGTCATTCTTTATTCAGCCATATCCGTCGCGATACTTGCGGCGGCGCAGAGAGCGAAAGGATATCTGACGGAAAGCGAAGAGAAAGACAAGAATGATTTTACTTTTTTATGACGGTTTAATAATCGGGTTGAGCAACGTACAGGCCCAAAGGAGTAAAGTTTGAAAAAGAAGATATTATGTTTTATCCTGATCATGGTTATATCGGCTATATCGGCATGCGGCCCGGGCCCGGCTGAGCCGGTGACCGAATCGCAGACTCTTGAACCGACTCCCGCGGAAAGCGGGGACAGGGTGATAAAAGCGTGGACATTTAACTATGAGCTGCAGTGGATGGCCGAAAGGTATGTAAAGATGCACCCGGATTTCGGCTATACGTTCGAATGGACGTATCCCGAGTCGTACGAGTACGAACTGGAGCAAGCTTTGCCCGCAGGGAACGGGCCGGATATCTATTGCGCCGAGTCTGCGTACGTTATAAGGTTTACACAGGGCGATATGTCGGGCTATGCCTTGCCGTATGAGGAGCTGGGGATAGATGTGGGGGAAAAGCTCAAAAAGGCCAAATTGTATCAGTATATAGTCGATATAGGCACCCGCACAAGCGACAACGCAGTTGTAGGGCTTGCCTACCAGTCGACTCCCGGCGCGTTCATCTACCGCCGCTCCTTAGCCAAAGAAGTATGGGGCACCGACGACCCCGAAGTTATAAAAACGAAGATAGGCCCCGGATGGGAAAAATTCTTTGAGGCTGCCGCGGAGCTTAAAGAAAAAGGCATTTCTATAGTTTCCGGTGACGGCGATATCTGGCACTCGGTGGAGAGCAGCGCCGACAAGGGCTGGGTAGTGGACGGCAAGCTCTACATCGACCCGAAACGCGAAGCGTTTTTGGATCATTCGAAGCGGCTCTTAAGGGACGGGTATTCCAACGACAATAAAGACTGGACCGATGGCTGGTTCGTCGATATGGCCGGAGCGGGCCAGAGGCCGGTATTCGGATTTTTCGGGCCGGCATGGATGATAAACTATGTGATGGCCGGCAACTGCGGCTCAGGATACTACGAAAACGACGAATGGGTGGAAACGGGAACGACCTTGGGCGACTGGGCGATATGCGAACCGACGGTAAGCTTCTTCTGGGGCGGCACATGGGTGTTCGCGAACAAAAGCTTAAGCGGCGACCCCGGGAAGAAAGCGGCTGTCGCAGATTTTATCGACTGGGTGACACTGCAGTACGGTAAAGACAGCATGCAGTACGAATGGGCCAACGGCACGCTCAGGGATTATGACAATACGAAGGACACGGTTGGCTCCTGCGCGGTAATGGAGATATCGGATGGTACGCTTCCTTTCTTAGGCGGGCAGGATATGTTCGACGTATTCATACCGGCAGGGCAGGATATAAATGCCCGAAACGTGTCGCAATATGACATGCTTATAAACACGGCATGGCGCGATGCTGTAAGTGCGTACGCACACGGCGGCCTAACACGCGACGAGGCTATAGCCGCGTTTAAGCAGGCGGTCAAAGAACAGCTTGGATTCGAATCGTGGTAAACCGATTTTTATATAAGGAGTCAATATGAAGAGGAAGATAAACGGCACCTCGGGCGACTGGGCAATATGCGAGCCTCCGTCAACTTCTACGGGGGCGGCCGCTGGGTGATAGCGAACAAGGCTCTGGAAGGCGATCCCGCTAAGAAAGCCGCTGTCGCCGAGTTTATAGAGTGGATGACGCTCGACTGCACCGACAGCGGCCTCCAGTATTATATAGCTAACGATAAGCTGTATTCTTACGGAGTGAAGGACACAGTCGCTTCACGCGCGGTCATGGAAAGGTCGGACGGCACGATGGGCTTCTTAGGCGGGCAAAATGTATTCCGGGTATTCATAGCGGGCAGCCGGGAATTAAGCGGAAATAACATGACGGAATATGACTTCGAGATCGGTGAGATATGGCTAAGTAAGGTCCGGCTATACCTTATGGGCAGGTGTACGCATGAAGAGGCGATAACTAGGTTTAAGCAGGAAGTAAAGGAACAGCTTGGCATAGACGCGATGAACTGAAGGCTCTGTGAGAATATTATCTTTTTAGTTATTGAAACTTGTGGGCAAGGCGGGTCTTTGCCCGCGCAGCCCACACCTTGCGGCTTTGTGAAGCTTCGACCCAGGCACTAAATGTCAGCCCGGAATCAATACCATGCAATTTAGGGCATGGGAAGGAACAAGCAAAGCCGGAAAAAATGGTGTGAAACCTAAGTTTCACACCAAGGGCGTTAGCCCAAGAAGGAGGAACGAATCAATGAAATGTACCCATTGCGGCCTTAAGAACGAACCCGGAA
>CAZJOS010000309.1:0-2644 GCA_964547655.1 uncultured Christensenellaceae bacterium | reverse complement strand
GAACCTCAATTAGATGCTGCCTTTTTACAATCTTTAGCCGGTATTATATTGGCAATTGTGTTTTCGTGTATTAAATATTTTAGAAAGAACCTATACTGGTATCTTATACCATTGATATTTGTTATATTTGCCGTCCTCGATTATTTTACGATTGTCGGATGCCCAAGATGTGGTGCTTTATCATAATGATATATATTTATCGGGGAGCCCGTTAGCAATATGCTGGCAGGCTTCTTGATTCTCAGCGTTGCTTTTCGGGTTTAGTGTACGGCTCCCGGATGTCTGTTCGCCCAATGAGGTAATCAACGCTGGTATGATAATGATCAGCTAAAAGCGATAGATGTTCGACGGATATATTCGCCGTACCCAGTTCATAATGGGAATATGTTCTTTGTGCGATATTTAATAAACCTGCCACATCAGTTTGCGTATAATCATGATCTTCCCTTAAATCTCTTAGTCTTTTATAGATCAAGTGAATCACCCCAACCAGATAATAGCGCAGCCGCAATATGGCTATTGACTTTTAGCCGCAATATGGCTAATATTAGAATGGCGTAGGAATGAAGAATATATACATGCAAAGCATTTTAATATTTCAGGAAGCCTGCGGCGCTCAATCGGGGGATAACTTTGAAACAGGGGCGGTTGAGTGTCGGACGGGCTTCTTGATTTCTATTGATAAGATACGAAAGAAGAATATAATTAAAATATGTATGAAGCTGTTATTAATAAATCTGAACTTGAAATTCGGCGAAGTCTATATGAAACTAAGAAGTTTATTGATAAAGTTTTAGCAGGAGTAAAAGAGTCTTGTATTGAGCTTGATCAATATATATTATCAGAGGGCATCTATAAGAAATTTATAGAAGAATATATTCCGATATTTAAATATCTAGAGCATAAATATGGTCTTGATAGTAGAATATTATTTGGATATGTTGGAATCGGGAATCAAGGTTATGATGCTGAAATCAAAGTAGACAACCAAGTAAATAATATATCCAAAAAGATCGAAATTGCATACTTATTATTAGGGAAAGAATCAAAAGAAAGAAGTAGAGAGATTGTTAAAGAAGGGAGTTCATTTCGTATTTATCAACCGGAAGAAAAACTTTATGAGATAAAAGACTTAGTTATTAAAGTTGCAAAAAATAAAGCGTTAAAATTATATAGTGATACGTTACTTCTTTTATATCTCCCATGAAAAGATATGTATCGGGGTGATTATATACTACCTGAAGAAGAATTTAATAATATGATTTATGATTTAAAAAATATATCATATAATGCAAATAAGGTTGATCTCTTCATACCTGGAAAATCGGTAACCAATAATCTTGGTGAGAGAAAATTACCACCAGAAATTTATAGTATAAAGTAATTATAGTACATTTATAGCTATTAACAAAACAAATCATCCCATCCCGAATACAGAAGTTAAGCCCTATCCCCCAGTCAGCCTGACGGCTGCCAGCCCCCTTTAACAAGGAGGCCTTTGCCGTGATGGTACTTGGCTTGATCAGAATATTAACAATGATGCTGGTACGTTTCTTGATTTATTTTATTTCCTGTTCAAGATTTCGAAAATAATCTGTGCTGAAAAATTCCGTTAAAGAAATATTCAATCCGTCACAGAGCATTTTAATCGTAATTATTCCTGTATTCTTACTTGATTCATTAAATATATTTTTTACGGTCGATTTAGGTATGCCTGCATTGTGGGCGAGAGCATATCTGGATATTTTTCTTTCATCACATAACTCAGTGAGGCGTTTTTTTATCGCTTCGTGCGTATTCAATAGATCACATCCCAAGCCTATAAAAAGTCTTATTTTTATAATAGCCAAAAATAAAATAATTAGAGGGCTATTAAAAGTCCTAATATGTGATATAATAAAGTTTGCAGGGCACTCTAAGGATCAAGAATTCAGGAAGCCCGCAGCGCTCAATCGGGGGTAGCCTTAGGTGGGGAGTTGAGTGCGACGCGGGCTTCTTGATATTTATTTTCTGATGGGAGCTTAAGCTTTGGGGCAGGTCAATTGAGTGCCGGGTAGTTGCCGCATTCAATTTTAATCGGGGATTTCAAGAACAAAAGCTTTGCGGATGTATATGCAAGTTGGCTTGACATGCTCAGCTTTCATTTGTTATAATGATGTTGAAATTTATGGCAGACAGGAAGGAGGTCGTTTGATGTCGGCATTGGTGAATAACGTTTCTTATATGGCGCTGTCGGCATATTGCCTCCGGGAAAGGTTTACCTGATACCCTGTTTATAAGATATGGTACCTTTGACCGCCGGCTTTAAGCTGTGCGGTTTTTTTATGCCGCCGCCGGCAGAGTTGCCTGTTGCTTAAGCGACGGACATAACAGGAGGTATTCATAAATTGACGACTTCAAACAATAATAAAAACGATTCTAACCCTCACGGGAGTTTTATATGCAAGCACTGCGGTATTAAGGTTAAGCCGTACGGAGCGGGAACTCAGCACCGTAATCATTGCCCAAACTGCCTTTACAGTATTCATCTGGATAACCGCCCGGGAGACAGGGCTGCGCAATGCGGCGCAATTATGGAGCCTATAGGCGTTTGGGTGCGCAGGGGAGGGGAATGGGCGATCATTCACCGCTGCGGCAGTTGCGG
>CAZJOS010000308.1:0-2659 GCA_964547655.1 uncultured Christensenellaceae bacterium | reverse complement strand
TACGCCCGCATGCCATTGCGGATCGCCCCACGACCTTAACTTCCAGCATCAGCCCTTGACTGGGCGTCATAAGCCAACACCAGAAACTTCATCGATGTGCCCTTAAACGGATTTTTAGCCCCGCTTTCGAAACCGCAGTACCGACTAGAATACTGCACCACCTTGACGATATTATATACTATTTTTATTCATTTTTCAATGATACCAAAATATTTAACTTTTTATTCATAATCGATATTATTAAATTTATAATACGCAACATGGAAAGCGCCGGTGATTTTCCGGCGCTTTCCTTTTGTGACTTTGGGTTTTTGGGGAATGTTTTATTTATAATCTTTAATTAACGGCGGTATTCTCAAACACTTTGAATACTTCTCCCTGGGGCGGAGTTGTGAACGTAGGCTCCAATCTTACAGAACATGATATCGTATTCCCAACGTTTATCTCCCGGCTTACGCCTTCGGCGAATTTTGAGTTTTCGCTGAATCGGAGCATAAAGCCGCTGCCGTCTTCGCACGTAATGAGCACAAGGCCTTCGTTTACTTCTTTTACCGTCCCCGATACGTCTATAAGATCGGGAAGGTTTACCGATGGGTCTCCAGTTGCGCCCGAGCCCGGCCTTGCGGGCATACCGTCAGGTGTTTCAACAGGCGCCGGAAGTGTAACGTTGCCGCCGTTTTCCATCAGGTCTAAGGTTATGGTGTCTTCGCTTTTTGCTACGCATGACGCAGCCGCTAATACAGCCACAATGACAACTGTAAATAATATAATTTTTTTTTCATTTTGCCTGCCTCTTAAGCTTTAATTTGTTTTCGAATCCTTAGACGGAAAGATATAAGAAAATGTTCCTTCTTATTCATTGGCATATATGACGATCATGTTTCAGGGGAATATTTCTCTATGTGCTTTTGAATGGTCTTGTCCGGTACGTTAAAATATCTTTGGAGCTGCCTAAGCGCTATATCATGTCTTTTTTCCAGCGCATCTCTCAACACTGTCACCTGATTGTTCCAGTATTTCATACTGCCCGGATAATGAAATCTTTGGATGTGCAGCTCCATCTCAGGCCTCATTGAATTTACCGTATTATCAAAAATAGAAAGCATGCGCTGCGTGCTGAAATGTGTTTCCATAAGCTCTATATATCTTTCAACAAATTTATCTCGCCACGCTTTATTTTTTTTGAGCGCTTTGAAAATATACATCTCGGTCGGCGATCCGTTTCCCGCTATAGCGACAGATGTAAAATATCGTGAAAACACATATCTATCCGCGCGGTTGAAACGGAAACTCCAATCAAGGTCAAAGAGGAGCGGCCTCCACTTGACGGAGTAGTCCTGAGCACGCCAAAATCTCTGGTTTATAATGTCGCCGTCGCCGAAATACGTACGGGCAATAAGGTAATCCATGCAGGCGTCCGTGTCCACATATTTTGAGAACTCGGCAAAGTTCTCATCATTCGAGGTATCCAAAGTCCTCGCCATATCCATTATACGTCTGAACTCGGCATTATCCCCGGCAATAACGGTACCGTTTCTGTCTATGATATCTATATCATTGGGATCTATCCCGTAATGAGACGCGATGTAATCCCTCGTCTGTTCTTCCTCAAGGTCAAATAATCCGTAATACTTCCCGTTTATATAGACTACCGCAAGTTTAGTATCTATCGTGTCCAGATTAATCCCCTTGGCGACTCTTTGAAAATATGAATCCCTGATGTGCGCAACGCCGCTGTCCTGGCCGGAATTTCGAAGAGTGAGGGCTGAAAAAGTCGTTATGCCGCTGTTCGGGAAAAAGGGGTACGTAACATTTTTCTGCCCGTAATCGCTCCTGAGCCTTATGGTTAAAGAGTTCTGCGGCAGCTCGATAGATTGCCTTCCCTTAAGACGCAGTCCTGATGGAAAAGATACCCCCAATACACCATCCGCCTCATAATATTCAACGTGCGCCGCGTATTCCGGTTTTTTCGATCTTCTATTAGTATTCATCAAATAATTCATTTCCGAAGGTTTGCCGGTAATGCAGAAAACAGGCAAAGTATGAGGTTTATCAAATATATAAGTAGCGGTGGTTATTTCACCGGGCAGCAGTTCATCCGAATACGCGACTGCGCGGACGGCAGTATTCTGAGAAATGGTTATCGGCCCGGTATACTTTTTTGAGTTTTTTGTCGGGGCCGAACCGTCGGTCGTGTAATAGATTTCCGCATTCCCGGCAGGGCATGTAATATTGAGCGAAAACTCTTCCGTATGGTAAAGCCCTGCTTCCGAGAAGACCGGCGCAGGAGCATATCCGCCAAAATACATTTTTGAGTTTGCATCCCCGCGCGTAGGTTCTTCAAAGAATACCCGGCTAACTCCGTCATTTCCTTCGATCCTGCCGCTGGTAACGCCCGGCCCCAGCATTCCGGTATCGAATATATCTATTACCTGCCCCTGTTTGTCGGACAGTAGTAATGCTTCGCCTGAGGGAGATATTGCGAAACCGGCAATATTCTCCCCGCCGTCTGCCGACGCTTCAATAACAACATATCCATTCGGCTTTATTATGGCGGATGCGATACTCCATTTTTGCGGTTTTCTCGCGTCGTCAGAAAGATAATACCCCGCAAGGTCGATATCGCTGTCAGAGCCGTTGTACAGCTCTATCCAGTCGT
>CAZJOS010000307.1:0-2674 GCA_964547655.1 uncultured Christensenellaceae bacterium | reverse complement strand
GCGCCGCCCTTCTTGTCTTCGGGAAGCAGGCCTTTTCTTGTGAGGTTCACCCTGCCCTGTTTGTCTATCTCAACAACACGCACGAGTATCTCGTCGCCAATATTGACGGCGTCTTCAACCTTCGCTACATGCTGATTCGACAGCTTCGATATATGCACGAGCCCGTCTTTACCGGGTGCAAGCTCCACAAAAGCGCCGAAGTTCATTATGCGCACCACTTTGCCTAAGTAAACATTGCCCACTTCCACGTCTTTTACAATAGCGTCGATAGCCGCTTTCGCGCGCTCCGAAGCCTCTTTGTCGGGCGACGTTATGAACACCCTGCCGTCGTCCTCTAAATCTATCTTTACGCCCGTTTCCGCTATTATCTTGTTGATGACCTTTCCGCCCGAGCCTATTACCTCGCGTATCTTCTCGGGGTCTATGGTAAACTGCATTATCCTCGGGGCGTACGTTGAGAGGTCTTCCCTCGGCGCCGGAAGCACCGCGTTCATCTTGGCGAGTATGGACATCCTCGCTTCTCTCGCCTGCTCGAGCGCTCTCGTCAAAATCTCTTCGTCGATGCCCTTTATCTTTATATCCATCTGTATGGCGGTTATGCCCTTAGATGTGCCCGCGACCTTGAAGTCCATGTCGCCGAAGAAGTCTTCGAGCCCCTGTATATCGGTAAGTATCGCTATGTTCCCATTGCTTTCGTCTTTTATAAGCCCCATAGCCGCGCCTGCGACGGCTGCCGAAACGGGCACGCCCGCGTCCATCAGCGAAAGGGAACTCGCGCATACGCTCGCCATCGACGTCGAGCCGTTGGAGCTGATGCATTCGGATACAGTCCTTATGGCGTAAGGAAAGTCTATCTCGCCGGGCAGTACGGGTATGAGCGCCCTTTCAGCCAAAGCCCCGTGCCCCACTTCCCTCCTGCTGGCGCTGCGCAGCGGCTTTGCCTCGCCCGTGGCATAAGGGGGCATGTTGTAGTGGTGCATGTAGCGCTTGAACGCTTCGTCGGAGAGCCCTTCGAGCCTCTGCGCGTCGCTTATGGCGCCCAAAGTAGTCAGCGTCATGGCCTGCGTCTCGCCACGCGTGAATACCGCGCTGCCGTGCGTCCGGGCGAATACGCCCACTTCGCACCATATCGGGCGGATATCTGTGAATTTCCTGCCGTCGGGGCGGACGCCGTGATTGATTATCTTGTCGCGCACGACCTCTTTTCTCATATCGTACAGCACGCTTTCAATATCGCTTTCGCTGCCCGGATATTCCTCTTCGAAATGGGCGAGCACTTCAGAAAGCACCTCGTCGGTGCGCTCTTCGCGCACATCCCTTAAGGTCGTGTCTACGCTGTACCTTACTTTTTCCAAAGCATATTCGCGAACCTTCGCTTCAAGCTCAGCGTCCGGTTTATATACAGTATACTCGGCCTTTTTCCTGCCGACTTCTTTAACTATTTCCTCGATAAACGAGACAAGCTTCTTTATCTCTTCATGGGCGAACAGTATCGCGTCCAGCATCTCTTTCTCGGTTATCTCGTTCGCGCCCGCCTCGACCATCATCACAGCGTCTTTCGTGCCCGATACAGTAAGGTCAAGCCTGCTCTTTTCCCGCTCAGAAGTATTGGGGTTGACCACATACTTTCCGTCAACCATGCCTACCGATACCGAAGCCGTGGGCCCGAGGAACGGTAAATCCGATATACTGAGAGCAATAGAGCTGCCCAGCATGCCGTAGATTGCCGGAGGTATTTCCGTATCGACGCTTATCACCGTGCAAACGACCTGCACGTCGTTGTAATAACCTTTGGGGAACAGCGGCCTTATGGGGCGGTCTATAAGCCGCGCGGTAAGCACCGCTTTCTCGGAAGGCCTTCCTTCCCTCTTTATGAATCCTCCCGGTATCTTTCCCACCGAATACATCTTCTCTTCAAATTCGATGCTCAAAGGGAAAAAGTCCATACCTTCCCTCGGCTTCTTCGACGCCGTCGCCGTGACGAGCACGGCTGTGTCTCCGCAGTGGACTATGCAGCTTCCGTTTGCCTGCTGCGCATACTTGCCTGTCTCTACTACCAGCTTTTTGCCGGCAATGTCCGTTTCAAATACTTTGTGTTCCATTATTTTTTCCTTCCTTACCTTAACCAGTGCAGCGCACCCTTGCGCGCACCTTTATCATGCCCATATCGGCCTTTAAACATCAAAGGCCTCTGTGTGCTTCGATAAATAATAGAGCGGTCGCCCGCTCTATCAAAAATCTTTATTTTCTTAAGTTCAAGCTCTTTATTACTTCCCTGTACCGTTCGATATCCTTCTTTTTTAGGTAGTTTAGCAGCCCTCTTCGTTTTCCTACCATCTTCAGCAAGCCCCTGCGCGAGTGGTGATCCTTGTTGTGGATCTTCAGGTGGTCGTTAAGATGATTTATCCTCTCCGTCAGCAGCGCGATCTGCACCTCGGGAGAGCCGGTGTCGTGTTCCGTTACGGCAAACTTACCGATGATTGCCGATTTGGTTTCCTTATCCATTCTATCCTCCATTGTTTATAGCCCCGCAAACATAGTAAAGCGTCGGATATTCGCTTAACGGCGTATGCGGTTAAAATTCAAAAAACATAATAACATATGCGCTTTTGTTTGTAAACATTTCTTTACTCCGGCTGCTTTCTTTTAAATTATTATTGCGCGGCTTAAGGCT
>CAZJOS010000306.1:0-2675 GCA_964547655.1 uncultured Christensenellaceae bacterium | reverse complement strand
CGACGTACTTCTTATCCGCCCCCCTGTGCCAGCGTATCATGCCTGTAAAGAAAAGCGCCAGCAGAACGGCGGCGAGTATGCAGCCTAAGTTAAAGTAAAACGCGCCCGGATTCCCGGCGCTGCCGTATCTGCTCAGCCAGCTCTGAAACGGCCCCATTGAACGGCTTTGAAGATGTGAAATAATCGTAAACACGATATATACCAATATCGCCGCTATCCCTGCAAATTTAAAGACTTTTTTCATATACGTAAACTCCTTAGGTTAAATATATAAATCCTCTGTCAGCGCAGCTCAGGAATCAGCATATTTCCGAAATTAGAGAGGGGTATATTAAAGTCTATCTCCCCTTCGGCGCCCGACGCTATCTTATATGGTGCGAATGCTATAACGAGGTCCGCGCCGGTGATATAAAACAATGAATCGTTATCAACGGTATCGAATGAATAATCGCCTCCGTTCGGGTCTGCCGCTATCAGCGTTTCTATCTCGTCATTTATTTCATTTATATAATCCGTTCCCGGAACGAACAGGTCCTCAAGCGACATCCGGGCGCCCGGCGCCGAATTTTTAAGGTTAAACACGATTATCTCGTGGCCAACATTAGCGCCGCCGCTGTAAAATTCCACTCTCTCGCATATCGACAGGATATTGCCGTCGTTGCGGTATACGTCGAATCCCGAGTGAAAATAATGCTTTCCGGGCGAGAACGTGTCATCTCTCGCTTCGATCTCGTTTTGGTGCGCCCATCCCTCCATCCGGGTATATGCGTGTTCGTTTATATCATCCTGAAACGCCGCGTCGCGCATACCGGATATCTCCGGGCAATGTATGCTGACTTCGATGTATTCGTTCTCATAGCTTAGCTCCCTGTCGCTTACGACCGGCAGGGCCGGCTCTTCCGTTTCAGCGGGTACGTCAGGCGATCCGGATACTTCCGGCTCCAAAGTCACGGCCGGAGTATCGGCAGGTGCGTCCTGCCCCGAAACCGCCGAAGAGGGCTCGGGCGTTGCCGGGATATCGGCCGGCGGGGTTACTTGTATACAGCCCGCAAGCAAAACGATTATAAAAGTAAAAACAATCGACAGTTTTTTCATAAACAGCCTCCGCATTAAAAAGCGATTACGGATGTATTATAGCATTGGCAATTATTATATACAAATAAAAATAAAAACAACCAGCTAAATTGAGCATGTTGCCGTAAGTTTCGTTTATGACAAGGGTGTTCTTTCCCATGCTGCCAAGGCCCGTAAGGGTCCCGCTTTCCCAGGAGTCGTACGGGGTATCCGAGGGCAGCGGCACCGCAACGCCGCCCATGTTTTCCGTTTCTATAGCGGTAAGCAGCGCTATCCGGTCCAGTTCTCTTAAATTTATTTCCGTTATGTGGTTATATATTATGCGCGGGCTCACCCGGGCGGCGCCTCTCGGGAGCCTCTTGGCAAATACTATAACAGACCTGCAGTCTTTATAAATATCGCTCGGGTGAAACCCTTCCGGCGCTCCGGCGAACCTTTCTATATTAGCGATGCCGCATAAGTCGGCCCCCGTATTCAATACAAATTGTTTATACTGTTTTCCATTCTTCATGCCCCTATCCTTATGTATTATTCTTATATATTTAATACTTTCGCACCTATGCTAAGCTTTCATTTACAAAACAGGGTAATAAAAAAAAGGCGCTTTACGGCGCCCTTGCTGCTGTTATATAAAAAATATGAGTCCATCCCTGAATACTGGTTTTTTGATCTGCCCTTTTCCCTCGACTTTGATTTCTCCTCCGCCGTTGACGCCGCCGCCGAATACTCCGCGCAGTACCACACAGCCCTGATTGAAAAGCGACCCTTCGACCCTTCCGCCTTCCTCTACTATGAGCTTGCTGCCCTGCTCTAAATTCGTCGTCCCTTCTATTGCCCCTGAAACAGTGACGACCGAACCCTTGCTGATGTATATCGGCCCAACCTGGGTGCCGGGGATCTCTACTTTAGATTCTCCTTTAACGTGCAGGGTGCCGCTTAATATTCCTTCCAGTTTAAGCTGACCTGCCTTGACGTAAACAGTACCTTTATGCTCATCCCTAATCACGTATTTGTCGCGGATCACAAGGGGCGGTACTATCTCCCCTCCGATCAGATCATTTGGATAGTCCATCTCAATACCCTCAAATTTTTTATAATTACGTGAAGCAATGATGATATAATATGTATATGTTATCATAATGCCTTCGGTTGTACAATGATTTACGCGATATTTTTTTAATAAATGCACTATTTGTACAAAAACCACTGTTTTCTCATACATATGCACTGCTAATACCTTTTACCTTAATATAACTTAATATGCCTAGCCTGTTGCCGTGCTCATTTTATGGGTAAACATGTTATATTTAGCTGACATTTGGAACTTCCGGTTTCAATTTTTCGTCTTATTAAAAGCTATTGATCCTTTCGGCAAACGGCGAGATGTATTCCGAACGGATAGAGCCCAATCACAGGAGGTAATATGATGGATAAATCTGGGGGTAAAAGCGGCGGCAAAGCAGAGCGCGTCTGCGGCGGCGTTGGATTCCTGGATTGCGCAGGCCTTATGCCGATCAGTCTTTATGATTAGATACGGCGCGGCATCATTTTACTTCCGCCCTTTTAAGCTGCTCTATGAATTGTTTGGCCGTACGCGGGGA
>CAZJOS010000305.1:730-2749 GCA_964547655.1 uncultured Christensenellaceae bacterium | reverse complement strand
GCTCTCTGTAAAGACTAACTTACGGTTACTATTCCCCATCACAGCCTTTGATTTCAGTAATTATAAATTATGGACATACTTTTTGTCAACCATATATTTTTTAATAAAAGTTAAGGCCGCGCGGTAACCGCGCGGCCTCGTAAATTAATACTAATGATTTATTTGAACAGATCGATCAGCGAACCGTTCATGAAAAGCCCGGCGAATACGATGGAAACCATCGAAAGAAGCTTGATCAATATGTTTATTGACGGCCCGGAAGTATCCTTAAACGGGTCTCCCACAGTATCGCCTACTACAGCCGCCTTGTGAGAGTCGCTGCCTTTGCCTCCATGATTGCCCGCCTCTATATACTTCTTGGCGTTGTCCCATGCTCCGCCCGAGTTAGCCATCATTATAGCAAGTATGAAGCCCGTTACCACAGCGCCCGCCAGCATCGAAGCTACGGCATATGGCCCAAGCAATAGTCCTACGATTATCGGCGAGATTATGCCCACGAGCGCAGGAAGTATCATTTCCTTCTGCGCGCTGCGCGTGCAGATAGCTACGCAGCGTGCGTGGTCCGGTTCGACCTTGCCCTCCATCAGTCCCACTATTTCGCGGAATTGCCTGCGGACCTCTACAACTATTCCCTGTGCCGCGCGCCCGACGGCGTTCATCGTCAGGGCTGAGAACAGGAACGGCAGCATGCCGCCTATGAACAGGCCGATAAGCGTTGCCGGCTGAAGAAGATCGAGCGTTGTAAGATGCGCTTCGTTCATATAAGAAACCAGGAGAGCGAGCGCTGTAAGCGCTGCTGAACCTATAGCGAACCCTTTGCCGGTTGCCGCTGTTGTATTACCGAGAGAATCGAGAGCGTCGGTGCGCTTGCGCACTTCGGGGTCCATATGGCTCATCTCCGCTATGCCTCCCGCGTTGTCGGCAACAGGGCCGTAAGCGTCGGTCGCAAGCGTTATACCTAGCGTAGAAAGCATGCCTACCGCCGAAAGTCCTATGCCGTAAAGACCCATCTGGAAACTGCCTGCACCGCCTGACGCGAAAAACGATACCAATACGGACGCGCCGACAATAAGTATTGGCAGGAACGTAGAGCGCATACCGAGCGACAAACCGCCTATTATAACTGTTGCCGGGCCGGTAGCTGAAGCGTCTGAAACCTTGCGCGTAGGCTTATGGGAATCGGACGTAAAATATTCCGTGACTTTACCGATGAGTATGCCGGCTACAAGACCTGATATTATAGCAAAGAAAACGCCGAAGTTTTCTTTAGGAAGCCCGAAGTAAACGAGCAGGAATGCAACAACGGCTATAAGGATCGAGCTTATATTGACGCCGCGACTCAAAGCTTTAAGCAAAACGCTCTGTTCGGCTTTTTCTCCCGAACGTACGAAGAACGTGCCTATTATTGAAGCGATTATTCCTATCGCGGCCATGACCATCGGTATCATAACACCGGCTGCCAGCTGTGCGGCGACAGCAAGAGATGCCGTTGAAACGATGGAGCCTACGTACGACTCGTAAAGATCGGCGCCCATTCCCGCAACGTCGCCCACGTTGTCGCCTACGTTGTCGGCTATGACCGCGGGGTTGCGCGGGTCGTCTTCGGGGATGCCGGCCTCGACTTTACCGACAAGGTCGGCGCCTACGTCGGCAGCCTTTGTAAATATGCCGCCGCCCACGCGCGCAAACAGCGCCATGGAAGAAGCGCCCATTCCGAACGTAAGCATAGCAGAGGTGATTTCTTTTATGCCTTCCATCGTTCCCGCGTCAAACCATAACTGAAGAAAATAATACCATATAGACAGGTCTAAGAGCCCAAGCCCTACGACGGTAAAGCCCATAACTCCGCCCGAAGAGAATGCTACCCTAAGTCCTTTATTCAGGCTCTGGCTGGCCGCAAAGGCTGTACGCGAGTTTGCCGAAGTAGCTATGCTCATCCCTATAAAGCCCGAAAGGCCTGAGAAAAAGCCGCCGGTCAGAAACGCGAACGGCACGAACCATGTCAGCAGCTTTGCAAAC
>CAZJOS010000305.1:0-720 GCA_964547655.1 uncultured Christensenellaceae bacterium | reverse complement strand
CGAAAGGAACGAAAGAATTAACCAGATCGAAGAACGAAAGTACAAGCAGCAGTACAAACATTCCGGCAAAGAATATGCCTACGCCGGTGTACTGTCTCTTAAGATACGCTTTGGCGCCAGTTTTGATGGCCGCTGAGATTTTTGTCATCAACTCCGTGCCGGTGGAAAATGCTTTGATTTTCCGAGCCAAAAATCCGGCAAAGAGAAGCGATACGACCGCTCCTATGGGAGCGAGAATCATAAGATCCATAATACCTCCTCTGAATAATTTAATAATTTATATAAACACTTCAGTTTATATCTGCCGTTATTCAGACCTTCTGAAAAAGAGAAAAGCGCGATAATCCCAACTTTCCCCCATTTTAATAATCGTACACATAATATACAATATATCTTCGACATGCAAGTGCAAAAAGCATTAAATTTCTGTTTGTTTTGTTTTACGAAAAATAAATTATTCACATAGCGCCTTATTCCTTATCTCGCCCCACTTGCCGCACCTGTCACCCCAGCAGGCAGCCGGACGCCCGTTCGAGAAGACCTGTACGACTTCGCACATATTAGCGCAGCCGTTGCATTCGAAACCGGAAGCCTTATATACGTTGTTTGTACAGCTAAACCCCAAAAAACTTGTATCCTTTCCGGATATTTTTATTTCTTCCATTGCCAGAAGAGCCGCTCCCAAAGCGCCCATTATGTCATACCAGCGGGGAATAATAA
>CAZJOS010000304.1:0-2756 GCA_964547655.1 uncultured Christensenellaceae bacterium | reverse complement strand
CGGCCTCTTGAACCCCATTCAAGCGCGCTACCAAGCTGCGCCACACCCAGATAATCTCTGTATCAAAGCGATTATTATTCTAGCAACGAAAGCTTTCGTTGTCAATCGGAAAGTAGCTCAGGATTTCTTTTCTGAAAGCACTTCCTTAAGCCAATCCTGGTCTATGCGCAGGAACACTTTTTCTTCCGGCTCTTTAAACAGGCTCGAGAAATCCTTTTTTGTCTGCTCGTATGCCGCGGCCGGTATGTCCACGGTAAAATCCTCGTCCTCCAAAAAAACGGCAAAGTTCAGCGCTTCGTTTTCATGATCCTCAAATATCATATTATAGATCTTTTCGCCGTTCGTTTCGGCATAAGCCGCCGAATACACTGCTTTTATGGCTTCTATCGCCCGGTCGTCAAGCCCTTCTTCAAGTATGCGTATCTTCTCCACAAAATCCACGAAGCCCGCCGCGACCCGCAGTACGCTGTTATCTGTGTCATATTGCTCATCGGTCTTTACAGCGGTGGGTATCTTAAGGCTTGCCTCGCCGTACCCGGGCACGAGGTACACCATAAACTTCTTATCGCTGTCATTATATAAAAAAACGTCGTCTATAAAAAATTGCCTGCCGCACGACGGGCACTTCCATTCAAAAAACGAGCCGCTCAATATCTCTTCTTTTAATTCGGGAGCTTTAGAGACGCATACCCGCTTTGTCATATTTCTTTGGCCGTCCGCTCCGCAGCCGGGGCATTTAAGATCGATATTGCTCATTACCAAAACTCCTTAGGCACAATAATAAGCTTATGATAAAACCCGTTTAATGATATCATGTGAAAGGGCGGCCCACAAGTTAATAATATAAACTTCATTACACTAATTTCTAGTAATTGATGACTGCGGGCGTTAAATTTCTTATTGTTAAATATCTATAAATGAAATATAATGAAGGTTACGAAACAGCCGTAAACTGCTGTCAGCGCTTATAATTGATTGGAGCGAATAAAGATGCAAATGATAAAAAAGGCCGTATTTTTGGGGATATCAATAATAATGATTTTTTCCGCAGGCTGCAGCGTGGGCGCGTCCTCGCAAGGCGGCGGGCTTATAATATCTGAAGTTGTTACTTCTAATTCAAACTCGCTTATCGACCCGGTATACGGGAAACCCGACTGGATAGAATTATGCAACACTTCGGCTAATCCTATTAACCTTCTCGATTACACCATAGCGGAGTCAAACAGCAGCAGGTTCGATTTTCCGGATGTAACTATAGCGCCCGGGGAATATATGATATTATTCTGCTGCCCGCAGATAGAGGGAATAACTTCCGACAACCTCTGTACGGGGTTCAAGCTTTCCAAGAACGGTACGACGCTTTTACTCGCCGGTTCTAATGTTGTTTCAAATAAACTAGAAATCCCCGCCCTTGAAACTGATATTTCCTATGGCATCACAAGCGACGGAACATACGCGTATTTCGGAATACCTACACCGGGAGCGGCAAATACGACCGGATCTTCACCCGACCTCGCCGGCCTTGAAAGCGACAAGACCGCCTCTCTTAAGATAAACGAGGTGATGCCTAAAGCCGCAGGTACTGAAAGTAGCTGGGCTGAAATTTTCAACGCCGGGGATAAAACAGTAGAGCTTTCCGACTATTATATAACCGAGGACCTCTCCGACCCGACCAAAGCGCGCCTGCCCCAAATGCAGCTTGGAGCAGGCGAATACGCCGTAGTCAGATTTACCGGAAATACCGGCGCCGACGAGGTGCCTTTCAAGATAAGCAGCAACGAAACCACCCTTTCGCTCTCGAATAATTTTGGGGCGGTAATAGACAACATATCATGGAGCGCCGCAATACTCCCGGGTATGTCGGCAGGCCGCGAAAACGATTCTGCGGTATACTTTATAGAGCCCACCCCGGGGGCAGCCAACAGCTCCCAATACACGGAAACGGTAAATCTTAAGGAGGGCGTAAGCGACATACGGATAAACGAGATACTGCTTAAAAACGATTATTCACTGATAGATAAAGACGGCGACCGCTCGGAATGGACAGAGCTTTATAACGCTTCTCAAAACACAGTATCGCTGCGGGGGTACGCGCTTTCCGACAGGGAAGACGACCCGTTAAAATGGCGCCTGCCGGATATCGAACTCGGCGCGGGGCAGTACCTTATCGTCTACCTGTCCGGAAAAGACAGAGCAGGCGACGAACTGCACACAAGTTTCTCTCTCGGAAGCAGCGACAGCAAACTGCTTCTTTCAAACGCAAACGCGGGAATTGTTCAGACAATCAGCCTGCCCCCTGAACGGAAAGGCAATATATCTTACGGGATCTCGACTCAGGGCCAGTGGCTCTTCTACTACCAGCCTACTCCGGCAGCGGAAAATAATACGCAGGGGTTTGAGGAAATGGCTCAGATCGAATCCCGGACGCCCGGCCTTCGTATAAACGAGGTGGCTGCCGTAAGCGAAGCGAAAAGCGGCATCCCCGACTGGGTCGAACTTTACAATCAGCTTGCAACCGACATTAACCTGTCGGGTTTTTTTCTTTCCGACGACAAAGACGACCTTCATAAATGGCCTATAGGCGACATAACGGTAAAGGCAGGCGGATATAAGGCCATTGAAGAATATAAAAACGAAGACGGGGCGGGCGAGATCAGTATCTCTTCTTCCGGTGAAAAAATATATCTCTCTAATCCTCAGGGCGAAGTAATAGACCAGTTCGATACGGGGGTGCTGAGGCCCGGGGTGTCCCGCGG
>CAZJOS010000303.1:0-2762 GCA_964547655.1 uncultured Christensenellaceae bacterium | reverse complement strand
TCAGAAAATGTATATTACGAGATTATATCCAATGCTACAATTTATTTTATATCATTTCGCAATTGCTCTACTGTATAGCTCTTTCTAATTCCTTCCTTTGGCAAAGTCTCGGTAAACTTTGCCAAATCCTTTTCGTCAAGGGTTTCCATGTACTCAATGATCGGCGAAAGCCTTTCATATTCTATTATTGAAAACAAAACTGCGTCCGGTTGATTGTTCTTCAAAACAAATACTTTACCGAAGACTTCCGCCTTTTCCCTGCAAGTTTTATAGTTTTTTATCATGTCTGAGTTTGAGACTATTGCTTTCGTTAAGATTTTTATTTCGATTTCCTCCTAACTTTTACCTTCTATAAATACATCATACATTTATTATTATTATTTGTCAACATATTATTAATATTATTATTAGAACTTATTGCTATTGTTAAGATTTGATCACTTCCCCGTTCTCAAACCAAAATTCAAACTCGTTTTCCGATTTGATAATAACTGTTTGAACCATCGCTTCAAACAGCCCGTCTTCAAACTCTTTCAACGGACTAAAATACATATTTAAAGAGATTTTTTAGGCTTTCACCGTATTTATATGTTTGGGCTACTCACCTATACATTAGGCTAAACTACTTCTTCTCTGTGCCTGTTTGATTTCAAGTGCTGGAATTCGGCGGCGTCTCTCTCCGCCAAAAGCCCGTGTTTATCGGGCTTTTTTCATTTTTGCGTAAAATAAAACCGCCTCAATCGAGCGGTATTTCTGATTGTGAGAAGATTTTGAGAAGGTCACGTTTCCTTTCAACCTATGAACAGCCTATCTTCCTTATTACTTTTATTTAAATTACTCTTATAGATGTATATTTTCCTAAATAGCAGCAGATAAATTTTTTTACACAACAGGCAGCGTTGAGCCCCCATAAGGTATTATAATTATGCCTGCATCTTTCCCCTTTATTTTAACGGCATCTTCAAAAGCTGAAGCAATAGTTTTGAAAGGTTTAAAAAACATAGATTTTAATGTATTATCGTCCAACTCTGCTACAATGTACACGGTTGCCTTTTGCTGTACCATTGCTATAGCCGCAGCTTTGTGACCTCCGAGCTCAAACCTCTTTTGAATCCTCTCCACCATATCCGCGGGGTTTCCCGCTTCCCGCATCCAGCGCTCAAAGACCTCCTCACCCATCCCTTCGGCACACGATCCTACAAGTATTATTATGCCTCCGTCTTTTACAGCGTGCTTTGCGTTATCCAATGCTTTTTGTGCCTGATACAGATTTATATCTTTTGGATATCCGCCGGCAGATACGATTACAATATCTGCCTTTTGCTTTATCCTTACTTTATATAGACTGTCAAGAAACGCACATCCTTCACGGTGAGCTTCAATATGATCACCCGCCACAGCATGGATTATCTGCTTTTTCTCATTTAATATTACGTTTAAAATATAATCTATCTTGACAAAGCCGGCAACTTCTTCTATATCCATTCGTACACTGTTTCCTTCAATACGACCTGCATAAGAAGTATCCTCTACCATCCGTGAATGGTTTGACTGTATCGCTTCGGCTGTGGAGACGCCGGGCATAATAGCTTTGGCACCGCCTGAATATCCCGCGAAATAATGGTACTCTATGTTACCAAGGCATATTACCCGATCGGCTTTTGCAACGTCTTCAAATATATCTATGGGTGTTCCGAATGATGTCTTTCCAAGGTTTACAACGCGGCTCTGATCAGAATCTATGCACCTGATACTCGAATATAGCTCCTCTCCAATAATACGCTTTTTTTCTTCTTCGGTATGAGCTCTGTGATTGCCGAGCGCAAAAACTATAGTGATGTCGCTGTTATTAACTCCGGCTTCATACATCTCTTCAAGCAATACCGGAACAACGGTTGCCGAAGGCATCGGGCGCGTAATATCGCTCGTTATTATGCATATACTCTCTCCGGGACGCACGATATCCTTGAGCCTCTTACAGCCGACAGGATTTCTGACAGCCCTTCTTACCTCTTCGGCGCCCGTCAGTTCTGTTTGCACCTCATTCGGCTTTAAAACTTCGCATTTAATATGATCGGGTATATCAACGCTTATCTTCTTTTTGCCAAATCCCAGATCGATATTCATCGTTTTTCTCCCTGATAATTGATGCCGGGATTGCCTCTAAAGCTTATCGCTTCTCAGAGGCAATTCCGGCATATTCTTTAAAGAATCTGTCCGGTTGCATTTATCTCTTTATCCAGCGCCCGGGCCTATGTTATTCATTGTTTTGTGAAAGATATTCAGCTGTGATCCGGATCAGTTCATCCGGTATTTTATAGCTCTGGCCTGCCTGCAGGAACATACAGAATATATTGAGAGGTTTTTCGGGATCAGCATTTATATTTTGATGCCTTTCACCTTTATGCATTATTACCAGTGAATTTTTCTTAATGCTGCAGCTCCTGCCCTCGATAACTGCGGTCGCGTCGCCAAGATAATACATGAACTCGTCCGCTTGGTCGTGCTTATGATAATCCGAACGTCCGCCTGGCGGTATGGTAACATAGATTATCGATATCCTGTCGTCATTTTTTAGTTCGGGCGCCAGAACCAACTGATAATCGCGCTCTGTATTATCGCCTTTGTTCCCGACTCTAAGCGCAGGAAATTTATCGATTTCATATATCAACATTTATCCGTTCCTCCGATGCCTTGTTTTTATTATCTTTTCACCCTTGCGCTCTCGCCGCGCATAACGCTCTCGGCCTCTTCCTTGTACG
>CAZJOS010000302.1:0-2791 GCA_964547655.1 uncultured Christensenellaceae bacterium | reverse complement strand
TTGCTCACGACTTCCACAGTATCCGAATAACCGCTGTATACGGGCGCTCCGCTTATCTTCTGGTAAGCTCTTACCCTGTAATAATAGGTCTTGAGCGGGTCTATGCCCTTGTGGTAGATGTACGTGGACGTCCACGCCTTGCCGGGAACCGTGAGCTGCGCGTACTCCCCGTCCTCAGATTCCGACCACCATACCTCGTATCCGCTCCTGCCTGAAACGCCGCTCCAGCGTATCTTGTTGCTCGTAACGGAATACATTGCCCCGTTTGCTCCGTTCACCTTATTATAGGCTGTAACGACTTCGGTTTCGGCGCTGTACTGCCTTACGCCGTTCACCGTTACATAAGCCTTCACCCTGTAGTAATACGGCTTGCCTTCCGCTTCAAGGCCCTTATGGTATATGTACGTATAGGTATACGCCTTGCCGGCAGCCGTAAGCTCCCGGTACTCTCCGTCCTCCGTATCGCACCACCATACCTCGTACCCCGTCCTGCCCGATACGCCGCTCCAGCTTATCCTGTTGCTCGTCACCGAGTACATATACGCTTTTACGTTCGTTGCGTCCTTGAATACCGGCATCGCGCTCGCGATATCAGATTCCGGTCCGTAATGCCTTACAGAGCTGACCGTGCGGTAAGCCTGTATCTTGTAATAATACGTCCTGTTGGGCACGAGGTTTTTATCGTAATAATACGTATATCCGGTCGTCCCTATCGGTGAATATACTCCGTCTTCGGTCTCGCTGCGCAGTATCTCGTAACCGCTGCGCCCTGTAACGGAACTCCAGCTTATCTTGTTCTTCGTTACGGAATACATCTTCGCTTTTGCATTTTTGACCTGAAACACCCTCGCAGTATCCGAAACCGGATCGGACATCTCATTGAATACCTTGACGCCGCCCACCTTCCTGTAAGCCCGCACCTTATAGTAGTAAGCCTTGTCTACCGTAAGTCCTGTATTTTTGTAATAAGTGCGCGCCGTGGAGCCGATGTACCTGTATTCCCCATCCGGCGTATCTGAGCGGTAAACATAATACTTTGTCCTGCCCGGCACAGAGTTCCAGCTTATCTTTATTGCCGTCGGGTAATACGTAGCCGCCCTGACGCCCGACATCTCATTAAGCTTTGGCGTTGCGGCTTCGACATCCGAGTATTCGCTGTACACCTTTATACCGCTTTCGTACCAGTAAGCGCGCACCTTATAATAATACGTCGTGCCAGTAGCGAGGTATGTATTGGTATACGTTAAAACCGAGGCTTTTGTTATCGTCTTTATATTCTTGAAAGGGCCGCTTTCCGACGTTGCGCGGTGTACCTCATATCCCTTTGCCTCCGTGAATGCCCTCCATGTGAGTTTAACGCTGTTGTAACTTATGGCCGTTCCGGTGATCTTTATACCCGGCACCCATACCGCATACAACGTAACGGCCGCCCCGTTTTCGGCTGTAAGGTTGACCACGCTCTGGCCGTCGCTGTACACAACGGGGCCGGAAGCGCTCTCAGCCCATCCCGCGAACTCGTATGCCTTACGCGTAAATCCGTTAAGAGTCAGCGTTTTTGAAGTATCGTAGGTATGGATGCTTGATTCGGTAGTCCCCGTACCGCCGTTGGCGCTGTATGCGACTGTATACGTGTTTGCCGTCCACATAGCGTACAGCGTTATGTCCGAAATCAGATCCGCGGGGGTCGATTCGGTAATAAGCCGGCCGGCGCCGTCCGGCTCCGTATACCATCCGTCAAAACCATACCCCGTTCTTTCCGGCGTCGGCAGCGCCCCGTACGTTTCGCCAAAGCCGACCTGCTTGCTCGCCGGATCCACTGTAGCCCCTGTTCCCGCGTCGAATGTTACCGTATATGGATCTAAGAAATCGATACCGATATCGCTCGTAGTCAGATCCGCCTCCGCGCCGTTTACCTTGGCCTGTGCTATGGTAAAGGCAAGGCTGCCACAATCGTCGGCGTCGGCATGATTATCCGCTTTGCCGGTGAAAGTGATCGTCAATGTAGTATCATCCGTACGGGCCACCGTATAATCCAGCCCCGCGGGCAGGTTATGCGATGTGACGTCCGCCTTTGAGATGTCAGACGCCAGTGTTCCGCAGTATATGGTTATAACGAGGGTATCGGGGTCAAGGCTTCCATCGTTTACAGCCGCTTCGGCCATTGAAACCGGTTCGGCTGAAAAGATTCCTGCGGGAGGCGCCGGCAGCGGATCGGGCTCTCCCCACCGCAGGTAGGGGTAAGATGACCTTTCGCTGATAGCCCAGACTGTGTCGAAATCCCAACCGGCGAACGCGGCTTGCTGCACCATCTGGACCGGGTCTAAAGCGGTCATCCCGTCGGAACTGCCGTAACCTGCGCCATTGTCCCTGCCGGCCGCTTGTTTATTGAAGTAAGAGCCGCTGGCAGTTCCCTCGTTGGTGCCCGCCAGACCGCCCGTGCCGCTGTTATCCGTTTCCGGCGGAGTTGAAATTGAGCATGCGCTATATGAATTATTCATGGTTCCGCTGTTAAAGCCGGCCAAACCGCCAATACTTCCATAATAGCTTGTTTTAACTATGGTTCCGGCCGCAAAAGAGTTATCGATGCTTCCGCCGGAGTTATAACCTACAAGTCCGCCGATACTGGTACTGCCGCTTACGGCGCAATCGGCAAAAGAGCCGGTTATCGTGCCGTTATTATTAATGCCTACCAAACCGCCTATGTTTTGAAAACCGTCGGCAAAAGAGCAGGCGGCAAAAGAATTACTGATGACGCCTCCCTCCATAATACCTACAAGCCCTCCGGCATCAT
>CAZJOS010000301.1:0-2796 GCA_964547655.1 uncultured Christensenellaceae bacterium | reverse complement strand
CGGCATATTGTCTGCCGGCCTTAATGCAAAGCCTCCGGAGACCCGAAGGCTTTTCTGGCGAAAGCTGCAAGGCGCCAATGAACAAAGCATCTTTATGTAAAATGCACTCTTTATTAGCCGAGCGGTATTAATACAATACCGCCTTGCCTGCATTACAGCGCGTCAACGCTTCCGTGTCCTTCTTTGAGCCATTCCCCGAGGCCCGCGAGCCCTTCAATCTCCTTGTTTTCCGAAAATGCCGAGTTTACCTTTATGAGCTGCTGGAAGAGGGTCGCGGCTTTTACGCTTCTCTCCATTTCCTTTTTGAGTTTTGCATTAAGCTCCTTGATATCGGCGTTGAGTGCCGCGTTTTCGCTCATTATGCTCTCGTTCTGATTCGACAGCTTTTCGATCTCCTCTTCAGTGTTTACCTTCGACGCCGCAAGCGCCGCTATCTTCGCAAGCCCCTTAAAAAAATTCTTGATGTCCACATCGGATGAAACGAGGACTTTCGCCACATTCTCGGGTATATACTTGTTTTCCCTGCCGAGTGCTTCGTTTTGCCTGTGAGACTCATATGGGCTTAAGTATTTCTCGCCGTCGCGGTCCATATCTGTCATCACCTTTTCCACAAGCGAGCGGCCCGTCTTGATAAGACTTCTGTACTTGTTCTGGTACCTGAGCATCAAAGTCTTGTCTCCGTCCGCAAGCCGCAGGCTCGCTCCCCTTATAGACTCGCCCTTGGCTCCTGCCGCAAGCAGCGTACGCAGCAGCGTGTAGATCTCTTCCTTCGAGAAAGGCGTGAACGTCGAGGGTTTTTGCTCTATCTCGCCCGTCTCTTTTACCTTCATATAGTAGTAGTTCCTGACGCTGTTCGGTTTGCGTCCCGTGCTTCTGGCAACGGTCTCAAATACCCGCTTTAAAGGCGTGCCTATTTTCTGCGCCTTTTTGACTTCGTCCCAAAGCATCAGCTTTTCTTCGTCCTTCCAGCCGGTACGAAGAGAAATTTCAAAGCTCTGAAGCCCGATTGCATTGTTCATATCCATGTTCCTACCCCTTATAATAAGATTTTTATGTATATTATTCTCTTATACAATGCGTTTTATTCCGTATTTTAACAATAAATTAAAAAAGCAAACGCATCATTCAGGATTGCTTTTGTGTATCAATTAAAGTTTCGTTTGTATATAGTTATGCTGCAAACCAACCTGTTAGAATTGTGTATCTCAAGGGAAAGCGCTGAATATATATATTGTGCAAGGGGAATGAGAATGGAAGACAATGCGATAAAACTGCTTTATATAAACTCCAAAGTGCACGCGCTCGTTAATATAAACCAGGCGCCTGCGGGGGAAACGGGATTGGCCGCCATAACGCAGCCCATTGCCGCAAACGCAATGTTTTTTATTACCATGCTTCCTTTCGAAAACGAAAAAAATTTTGCGTACCTTCCTTATACGCGCAGGGTATCCATAGCTGCGGGCGGAACTATATTCAATAACGACGGGCTTGTCGAGCTTTGCATGTGGCCCGATAATATAGTTGAGTTAACGCTTAACCCGTTAGCCGTATTTAAAAACGACGAATCGGAACTCTACCCTTCCGTAATAGCGCCGTTTGATTTTTACATAAACAGCGAGAAGCACACCGCGTTTATCTACAATGAAGCGTATTCAAGCATTGCGGTGGAGCATTCATCAAGCAGCAGGCTCGTTTTTATGTCGCCTCTGCCTTTTTACGCTGCCTCGGCCGATATCTCTTTTACCAAACTGGGCGACTTTCCCGTTCTTTACGCTTCCGGCAAAGCCGTCGGAGGGGAACCTTTCATATATGCGGCCAACATACTTCCCACGTTTTCAACGGCAATATGCACCCTCTGTGAATCGTACCAGATAGACGGCGCCCGTTTAAGCGTGGTCACCAAGGGCGATTTCAGGCAGGTAAAAACAATATACAAAAATAAAGACTCGCGCCTTATCCCCGTCTCCCATGAAACAGGTTGGTTTACGTGCCCGGAAAAAGAGCCGGCGAACGCAGAGGAAGCAAGCCTGTGCCTGCTTCAGGCAATAAAAACCGGCATGAGCGAAGCGGCAATGCGCTGCCTTACGCCTTCACTTGCCGACGGGCTTTCATTTTCCGACTTAAAGGAGTTTTTCGGTGATTTTTCGCTGACCGCGCACACGATCTCGCCCGCGTGCGGGCCCGGCAGTATCGCTCTAAAATATGCGGCGGGCAAAAATATTTATAACGCAAGGGAATTTTGCATAGATACGAAGCAGACATCCGGAAAGGTATTGATAGATAATATTCGGGAACCATAATTAAACCGCGCGAGTTCTTATAAAATATTTAAACATATATTGCTGTTTCGTATCGGCGATATTGATATTTTTGGGTTTTTGATGTATTATTTCCTATGAACAGGTATACATCAGGAGTGTAATCATGAGGTTTAGCTTTATAAAACGTAAAAATAGTGATAAGAAGAGCAAAACTGCCGAAGATAATCAAAAACTTCAGAACAGTGGAAATAATGAGGATGATCCGGAACCAAAGACGTCAAGTCTGCAAAAGGCGATCCGTAAGATAAGGGCGGCAAAGCTTTGGAGTATATTCCGCAAAACCCCGGACGGCAAAGCCGCCGGGGATATTCCGGCTGCCGGGGAGAGCATAGTTCCCGAAGAAAGTCCTGAAGTCCGGGAGCGTATTGATTCCGATAATATTCCGGAAATTAAGGACGGCAATGTTCCCAAGGCTGCTTCGAAATTCAGCTTTTTAAATATTTTCCGCAGGGCCCGGAGCGGCAAAGCCGCCGGG
>CAZJOS010000300.1:0-2803 GCA_964547655.1 uncultured Christensenellaceae bacterium | reverse complement strand
TTCCCCAGATGGTGGAATTAGCCGAACTCGAAAAAACGTGCAATATGCTCGCCGACGAGATAGAGAAGACGCGCCGCCGTGTGAACGCGCTCGAATACGTAATGATTCCCCAGCTTGAGGAGACTATAAAATACATAAGGATGAAGCTCGACGAGAACGAGCGCGGAAACCTGACGCGCCTCATGAAAACGAAGGAAATGATAGCGGCGAGGGAAAACGGATAAAAGGCTGTCATCCTGAGGAGCCGCAGGCGACGAATGGATCCCATCTACACTTCCCGTCATCCTGAGCGCAAGCGAAGGATCCCATATAAGAGATGATAAAGGAGAGCAGAAACGCCCTCCTTATTTTATTTGGTAGGGGCTTATTCTCAAGGAGCGTTTGCGGCTGAAGAATCTTTATAATTACTGTTTCCCGTTTTCCCGCGTTTCTCCACGCTACGGAATATAAACATAAGCACAAGGGTCATAATAGCCGTGTTTCCGCATACTTTCGCTAATAGTGAGCGATCAATTACAATAAATATACTGGGAATCAAAATTAAACCCCAAACCAATAACAGAAAAGCCGCGTTTATCATGATAATGAGTTGTCGGCGGGCATGTTTTTTCAGCAAACGATACAGTGTATAAGCATAAACAGACGCTATCAATGGCAAAAATATATCTGTATCAAACAATGACGCATATATTCCGAACTTAAAATTAGCGTTTATAAGCAACAGGTAGTAACCTTTTGAAACAGCTAAAAGCGCAATAAAGCATAAAATCAATTTGCCCAATATCCAAAAAATATTTAAGGCTTTATTCAATACTTTGTTCGCTTCGTACGGGGTTTTGCCCTGTGACAGGCTTTTAAACATAAAAGCGAGAATAATTGTCGTCAGGCCTGCCGCCCTTGATATCTCAGCGGAAATATAAACAGCATCCCATAAGATATCAGTGTTAATGTAAATGTAATATTGAGAATAAATGATCAAATATAGCAGAATATAAAGTATCAAATAAACTGCCGCGCCGTTCAGCGCCATGATCAAGAACCTGCGCTTTTCATTCCGGAAAACCAGGAATAGCGTGTAGGCGTATGCTGCAGCAAGCAAAAACCATAATATATATCCCAGTATAGTGGCATAAAGCAGCGTGAAAAAAATCTGTCCGTGAATACTCATCAACAGATTGCACAGCGCATCTACCGCCCAACCTGCCGCCGCCAAACCGATAAAGCACAAAAAAGACTTACCGAGTATCTTTAATATCTTTGGCATCCTCTATACCCCCAATTGGATGGTTTTTATTATTAATAACCGCATGCTATAACAGAAAATCTTTTTAAATTGCCGTAGGGGCGATTAGTAATCGCCCGCGTTTATTTCTCTGTCCAGACTCCTATACTATCTTCTCACTGCCTGTTAAAACCACCCGACTATCCACGCCATCAGCGCGGACACCGCCGCGGATATCACCGTTCCCTTCAAAAACCCGTAAAAGTGGAATACGTAGTTCTTATACCCCGGATGCCCTTCCGTGCCCGGCAGCACCATGAATTTCGGCGTTATTGTACAAAACAGCAGCCAGTCGAGTATTAGAAAATCGACGAGGTTGAACGAGAACATCAGCGAAAATATCCTTGCCCAGTTCTCTAAAAATCCGAACTCGCGTGCGCCATATATCCCGAACACGAGAGGATAAACAACCAGTATCAGCAGAAAAGGCAGGCCGAAAATCAAAGCGCCACGCTTCTCCTCTTTCGTTTTTTCCGGGATGCCCTGCGTTATCTCCTTCGGGTAGTCCTGCATCATATAGCGCGGATTTTTATACATCAGCAATAGCAGCGACGCAGAAACAAGAATATTATAGATGAGTATGTTTATCCACAGCGTATCCATTTCAGGCCTCCTTTATTGAAATCTCACGGTCAACCTTCAGTGAATTCGCTGATATCTATTTTCTTTCCCGCAAGCTTCTCAAGTAGATTCTCCGGCATATAAACATATCCTGTTGTTTCTCTGCCATAAACAATTCTGCCGCTAACCATCCAAACCCCCAGTTCGAAAGAAGCCGCAGGAATTTCAGAGCAATACAAATAGATACTCATTGCGCAATATCTTGAACCTTTTTTTACCGAATATACATTCTGGGTTCTCTTCCCTGTTTCCAGTACATCAAATAATTCTTTAATCGTTGTTTTATCCTCAATCGTATTTGTATAGTATTGTTCACATGCTCCTCGCTCTACGTTAGGGTCAACTTCATAATATTCCCACACAATCTTGTCGACATTTTCAACCGATACAACGGGGATGTTTTTGTCAGTTCTATATAATCCGGGGCCATAATAATCTTGGAGATATCCCTTTAACACTATAAAGTCTCTGTTTGGATCATTTTTAAGACCATAAATCACTGTATCATAACTACCCGCATATCCGATTATCTCATCAACATTATCTATAGCCCACTCCAGTCTCGGAAATTCCTTATACTTCACCCCGTCGATAACTACGCATACCCCGTCTTCTTCCGTTTCCGTCTTTTCATATACGGGAAGCGTTGGGTCAATACAGCCTGCACATATCGCCGTTGCCAAAATTAAGGCTATCAGCGAATAAATAATTTTTCTTTTCATTTACCCTTCCTCCCGTACGGGCAAACATACAGGCACATCCCGCACACCTTGAGCTTGCCCTCCGCTTCCATCTCGTCGAAATAATCGTCGCACTTATGCGCGTCGTACCTTTTCTCCCTCGGCTCGTCTTCGCGGAAGTTTTTGCCCGTAAACGCGTGGACGGGGCATACGTCCACGC
>CAZJOS010000299.1:0-2830 GCA_964547655.1 uncultured Christensenellaceae bacterium | reverse complement strand
CGGCGGCTTTACCAATTATTATGCAGGTATACATCTGTTTCGGCTGAATATTTCCCGATTAATCGCTCAACATAAAAATGAATGAAAATAGGCGTTCCTAAAGGATTATTATATTATAAATATCATGTGTTTGCAGAAACTTTATTTACCGAACTGGGGGCGGAGATAGTCGTTTCTCCGGACACAAACAAAGAAATACTCGACAGAGGCGTATTAGCCTGTGTAGACGACGCATGCCTTCCCGTAAAGGTGTTCCACGGCCATGTCGGCTGGCTTTGCGGCAGATGCGACGCGATACTTGCCCCGCGTTTCATGACTATAACTAAGCGGAAATATATCTGCCCTATGTTTTGCGGGATTAAAGAAATGATTACCGGCAGCCTGACAAATCTTCCTCAACTGATAAGCGAACCTGTTTTTTCTTTAGGCGGGCCCCGGCTTTTTGACTGGGCAGTAAACTCGGTAAAGATATTAAAAAAATCAAAGCGGCAAATAAAGAATGCATTTTTGGCTGCTTTATCCGCTCAGAAGAAAAGCGTATCGGGGTACAACCAAAGAACTTATCCCGAATCAGTGGCGCTTATAGGGCATTCATATATAGTCAATGACAGCTTTATAAATATGGGGCTTATAAATAAACTGAACGATTTCGGAATAGGGGCTATTACTCCCGAATATGTAAGCGGCGGCGATATTGCAGAGCAGGCCCGCAGCTTGTATAAAGAGCCTTTCTGGTATTTCGCGGAGCAATATTACGGAGCGGCTATGCACCTTTATAAATCGGGCGGTATATCGGGCATCGTATACGTTTCCGCATTTTCCTGCGGGGTAGATTCGGTTGTTGCCGAACTTATACGCGGGAGCCTAAATGATTTTCCTTTCCTTATGCTGAAAATCGACGAACATACCGGCGAAGCCGCTTTAAACACAAGGATAGAGGCTTTCGCCGATATGCTGAAAAGGAGGGCTTTTATTGGTAATAACCGTACCGAGGATGGGCAATACCTGCATAGCGGCCAAGGCATTGTTTGACGGGCTGCGCATCCCGTATGTAATGCCTGAAAAAAACAATAAGGCAACGCTGCAAAGAGGAGCATTCATTTCTCCTGAGGAAATATGCCTTCCCTTTAAATTCGTAATGGGTAACTATATGGAAAGCATCGAGCGAGGGGCTGATACCATACTAATAACCGGAAGCTGCGGGCCGTGCCGCTTCGGGGAATATTGCGAATTGCAGATGAAGATATTAAAAAAGAGAGGCATAAAAGCCGAAATGATAGTAATAGACGCACCTTCGAGTATAGGTATAGGTGAACTATGGAAAAGGATAAAAAAAATTTCTTCGGTAAGCAGCGCGGGTAAAGCGGCGAAGATAAACGCACTCCGGCGCGCGCTTAAAATACTGAGTCTTTCCGACATTATTGCAGCAAAAGCCCATCATATCGCAGGATATGAAATAAACAGGGGAGAGGCGAAACGCGTTTTAATGGAATGCGAATCAGAAATGTTCAGCTCTAACGATCCTGTTTCCACACAAAAGATGCTGGAAGCCTATTTAAAAAGGCTGGAACATATCAAACTCGATAATACCCGCGATCCCATAAAAATAGCGCTCATCGGTGAAATATATTCAATGATAGAGCCTTTCTCCAGCCTTTATATCGAAGAGAAGCTTATGGATTACGGAGTAAGCACATACAGGCTTATAACACCGAGCTGGTGGCTTAGAGACCTCATCTTAAAGCCCCTGAAAATTAACTCGTTTAGTGTGCTGCATGCTTCAAAATGCTACCTTCCGGTAGGCGTGGGCGGGCATGCAAGAGAATCTGTCGGGCACGCCATCCTCTCACACAAAAGACACGCGGACGGAGCGATACAAATATATCCTCTCGGGTGTATGCCGGAAGTAATCACTAAGTCTGTGCTCCCGGCCATAAGCAAAGAAAAAAATTTTCCGGTATTATCGCTGGTTATAGACGAGGCCACCGGCGATTCAGGATACGCAACGAGGATAGAAGCGTTTCTGGACATGCTTGAAATGAAAAAGAAAAAGGAGTTCGTATTTGGATAATTGCAGTTTAGGAATAGACGTCGGGTCGGTTAGTACGAACCTGGTTCTTATAAGGGATGACGGCAATGTGATAGAAAAAGTATACTTAAGGACCTGCGGACGCCCGATAGAAGCCGTAATAACGGGAATGAATATTTTGAAGGAAAAATACCGCGATATCAACGTAAGAGCGGCCGGAACGACGGGAAGCGGGAGACAGCTTGCCGCCGCTATGGTGGGGGCGGATATAATCAAAAACGAGATAACAGCGCACGCAATAGCCGCGTGCGCTGTCGTGCCCGGCGTAAGGACAGTGATCGAAATAGGCGGCCAGGATTCAAAAATAATATTCATACAAAACGGCATGGTGAATGATTTTGCCATGAATACCGTATGTGCCGCCGGCACCGGTTCGTTTCTCGACAGGCAGGCAAGCCGTCTCGACATCCCTATCGAAGAATTCGGCGGTTACGCCGTTCGTTCAAAAAACCCTGTGCGTATCGCCGGGCGCTGCGCGGTATTTGCGGAAAGCGACATGATCTCTAAGCAGCAGGCGGGGCACAGCAGCGAAGACATAATCGCCGGCCTTTGTGAGGCGCTTGTGCGCAACTTCCTTAACAATCTCGCGAAAAACAGCGAGATAAACGAGCCTGTAATATTTCAGGGCGGAGTAGCCGCAAACGTAGGCATCACTGCCGCTTTCGAGAAAGCGCTTAAAAAAAAGCTTATTATTCCCCGCTGGTATGACATAATGGGCGCTTTGGGAGCGGCTCTTCTGGC
>CAZJOS010000298.1:0-2851 GCA_964547655.1 uncultured Christensenellaceae bacterium | reverse complement strand
GGGGTCCCCGAAAAGTCACAGACTTTTTGGGGCAAAAGTCAGCAGCAGTTGCCCATCTCACAGCAGCAGTCGGCGCAGAGGCACGCGCCGCACATGTCGCACATGCTTATGCCCTGGCCGGTAGTTTGGGTGCCGGAAAACGGCTGTCTGTAGCCCGAGGCGCTTCTATTAAGAGTATTATATGCGTTTGCATACTCGGCGTTGGCCGGGTCCATGCCGGCGGCGGTGGCGAAGTGCTGTCTCGCGCCGTCGTACCAGCCTCTGCGCAGCAGCACCATGCCTTTTAAGTAATGCCATTCGGCGCTTCTTGTACTTATACCGTCCAGCATCGCCTCAGCGCGCGTTAAGTCGCCCATCTGTATGGCGCTGCGAATATTCGCGAACTCGGCCGAGCCGTATGAGGAACCGGAGTATGAAGAACCGGAGTAAGAGGAATCAAACCCTTCCGAGGCCTGCCTGTAACCCGACTGGCGTTCCTTCTGGACTATATCGTAAGCCTCGTTTATTTCCTTAAGCTTATCCGCAGCGAGGTCCTGTAGTTCATGCCCTTTGTACCTGTCGGGGTGATACTTCTTCGCGAGATTCCTGTACGCGGTCTTTATATCCGCGTCGGTCGCCGAAGGGCTCACTCCGAGCACTTTATACGGATCCATTAACTTCCCCTTTCAAAACATCCTCCGTCTTCTTCGCGAGGCCGAGGTACATTATATTGTCCAGCAGCGGCTTGTCCCTTTTAATATCGAGAAGCTCGTAGGCTTTGCAGGCCTCCGCCAGAGAGTAATTCAGGTTAAAAGCCGCTTCCTCACGAATAGCCTCCTTTATGGCGGCCGCGTCGCCATGCTGCCTTTGCAGAAACACGTTATAGCTTTTTTTCCTGTCATCTTTTATTATATCGTCAATTGCGTCGGCAATGTATATCCACCGGCCCAGGTTGTATCCTAAATGCCAAAGTGCTTTCTTTCCGCTGTCAGCAAACTCAAACGGGGCGTATGAGAACACCGCTCCCAGTAAAGCGCCGAACTCCGACGATACCGCGTCGATATCGGCGCACTTTTCCTTTTCAAGCCTGCCCAGATTTTTCATCCGATTTCCGAACTCCTCCGCAAGCTCAGGGAAGTCTTTCGCAGCGCGCTTTGAGACCCGCGAGTATACGCCCGAAAGAACGAAGGCCGCGGCGTTTCTGTCGTCGGCAGCCGCGTCTTTTATCTTCGCGCATCCCAGGAGTATATTTACCGCTGCCGCGTATCCGCTTTCGCGCGAACGGATGACGGTCTTTTTCTTAAGCGGGCTTACGATGCACCGCTCCCTTTTGAGTTCCGGCGTTTCGTTGCTCATAGAGGAAAGCAGCAGCGACAAAACGGCGCAATCGTAGTTTAGCATAAATCTTGCCGTATTTGTATACTTTTCTTTTATCGCTTTGCACAGGCCGCAGTAATAACCCTTGAACGCCTCGTATTCCTTCATTTTAAGTTCCGGCTTCAGGGGGTGCACGTAACCGAACATCGGATTCTCCAAGATCAAAGTTTATCAAATAATATTACCATGTGATGCGGGCATAAACAATTGTGAAGGTTTTATTTTATCGATTGTTCATTTTTTCATACATTTCTAGTGCCTGATTGCGCCCTTTTCGCACTTGTTGCCCCACGAGTCTATAAGCCTGTCTTCCTGGTATACGCATATTATCTCGCAGTTGTTGGCGCACCGCCCGCACTCGGCTCCCCGCGTGGAGAAATCTATGTCGGCGATATCGAAATCGAAATCTGCGTCGGCGCCCGACCTTTTTGCAAGTATCGCCGCTCCCAAAGCGCCGGTAAGGTGGCCGTCTGCGTCTACCGTGACCTCGCTGCCCGTAGCCTCCTCGAACGCCTTTTTAACGCCGATATTCTTGCTTACGCCGCCCTGGAACACGATAGGGGGGATTATCTTTTTGCCTTTCCCGACGTTGTTAAGATAGTTGGCGACCACCGCGCGGCACAGCCCCGCTATTATGTCTTCCTTTTTGTGGCCCATCTGCGCCTTGTGGACGAGGTCGGATTCCGCGAACACCGTGCACCGCGCCGCTATGTTGACCGGCTTTTTGGCTTTCACGGCTATCTCCCCGAACTCCTCTACTTTTACGCCGAGGCGCTGCGCCTGGCTGGAGAGAAAAGCGCCTGTACCGGCCGCGCAGAGAGTGTTCATCGCGTAGTCTACCACAAACCCGTTTTCTATGAGTATTATTTTACTGTCCTGCCCGCCTATCTCGAATATGGTGCGCACATCGGGGTATTGCGACATGGTGCCTATGGCGTGAGCGGTTATCTCGTTTTTCACTATCGCCGCATTCGTTACCGCGCCTATAAGGCGCCTCGCGCTGCCCGTGGTGCCCACGGCTGCCACGCGGCAGCCTTTGGGCGTCTGCGTTTTGAGCGCGGGCAGCAGCCTTTTTACCGCGCCCAGCGGGTCGGCTTCAGTCCAAATGTATTCGCTGGCCAATATATTGTGTTCCCCGTCTATCACGACGCCTTTGGTCGAAATAGAGCCTATGTCGAGGCCGAGATAAACCTTCATACCGCTCCCTTCTCTTTCCGCATCGTTACCATATCGTAAAACGCTTCGAGCCGCGTTTTTATACCGACGTCGCTCGTCTGCGAATCGTAACTGAAAAATATTACGGGTATATTATAGTCGGCGCTTATGTTCGAAAGCACCGGCATAACGTCCATCTCGGGCGTGCAGCCGAAGGACTTTACGTGTATTATACCGTCGTAGCCTTTCTTAGCGAACCTAAGCGCGCTGTCTATAGTCATCATACAAGTGGCGCCCATGTCGTACTCGGCGTAGTGCCGTATCTTTTCCCTTATCTCCT
>CAZJOS010000297.1:0-2856 GCA_964547655.1 uncultured Christensenellaceae bacterium | reverse complement strand
ATACTGACGCAGATAACGATAATCATGTGTTTGACCGCAGGTACGGCGCTGGTCATGTGGATAGGAGAGAAAATAACCGAGAACGGAGTCGGCAACGGAGTTTCTCTGCTCATCTACATCAGTATAATATCGGGGATACCGACCGCGGGCGCAGATTTTATAGCTACGATGAACGCAGGAAGGGCAACCTACTTAACGGGCATAGTACTGATAGTTGCCGCAGTAGCGGTTATTGTGGGAATCACGTTTATAGACATGGGCGAGCGCAGGATACCCGTGCAGTACGCCAAGCGCGTTGTCGGCCGCAAGATATACGGCGGCCAGTCCACGCATATACCGATGAAGATAAACCAGTCGGGCGTTCTGCCGCTCATATTCGCGGTAACATTAGTGCAGTTCCCGGGCATGATCGCGAATTTTGTTAACGGCGGGGATAAACAAAAAGAGGCGGACTTTAACGCGGTATTCGGCTCAACGGCGCCTTTATACCTGATCCTTTACGCGCTGCTGATATTCTTCTTCACGTTCTTCTATTCACAGGTGTCTTTCAATACCGTGGATATAGCTAAGAACATGCAGCAGAACGGAGGGTTCATACCGGGCATAAGGGCGGGCAAGCCGACGTCGGATTATCTCCAGAAGATACTCGTAAGGGTAACGCTGTTTGCGGCCATATTCCTTGCGGTAGTGGCGACGCTGCCTATGGGTTTAAGCGCTATAGCAAACTTTCCAATTGGATTTGGCGCTACAAGCCTGCTCATTATGGTAAACGTTGCCCTGGAGACCACGAGGCAGCTGGAATCGCACCTGATGATGAGGCACTACAAGGGCTTCTTGAAATAGGGGATTTAGCATGAAACTTATGTTTGTCGGCCCGCCGGGAGCGGGAAAAGGGACGCAGGCGGCGAAGATAGCGGCAAGGTACGGCATACCTCATATCTCCACCGGCGATATGCTGAGGGAAGAGGTAAAAAACTTGACCCCGCTTGGCAAAGAGGCGAAGAAGTACATGGACGCCGGCGGATATGTGCCCGACGACGTCATAATAGCGATGGTCAAAGAACGGTTATCGAAACCCGACGCTAAAGACGGATTCATTCTGGACGGATTCCCGAGGACGGACGTGCAGGCGCAGGCGCTGGAGAAGTTCGCATCGCTCGACGCGGTTTTGAACATAGCAGTTCCTGACGACAAGCTTATTCACAGGATATGCGGACGCAGGGTGTGCGGAGTATGCGGCGCGACGTACCACGAGTCGATGCTCGAAGACCCTGGGGTATGCGCAAAATGCCACGGCGAAACGTATGTACGCGAGGACGATAAGGAAGAAACGGTCAAAACGCGCCTCAGCGTATACAGGGAGAAAACGCAGCCTCTTATCGATTATTATGCGAAGAAGGGTATACTTCACGAAATAGCGGGATCGGGAGGCATCGACGACATAACAGAAGCCATAGCCGCCGTACTCGACGAAATAAAATGATCATTCTGAAGTCTCATCGCGAAATAGAGTTTATGAGGGCCGCGGGCACCATTGCCGCCGAGGCTCACAGGCTGGTAAAGGAAGCGGTGCGCCCCGGAGTGACTACGGCGGAGCTAGACGCTATAGCGAGAAGGCACATTGAAAAATGCGGCGCAGAGCCTTCGTTTCTGGGATACATGGGATATCCGGCGACGATAAACGCCTCAGTCAACGACGAAGTCGTACACGGCATACCCGGCGAGCGGGTGCTAAAACCCGGAGATATAGTGAGCATAGACCTGGGCGCTAAATACAAAGGTTATCACAGCGACTGCGCAAAGACTCACGCGGTAGGAGAGATAACCAAAGAGGCGCAAAGGCTGATAGACGTGACGGAACAGTCGTTTTATGCGGGCATGAACGCATTCAGAGAAGGCAGCAGGCTGTGCAGCATATCGGAGGCGGTGCAGAAAACGGCGGAAGCCGCAGGGTTTTCGGTGGTAAGGGAGCTTGTAGGGCACGGCATAGGGCAAGAGCTTCACGAAGACCCGAGCGTACCCAACTTCGTAAGCAGAAACAAGGGCCCGAGGCTCGAGGCGGGCATGGTACTAGCGATAGAACCGATGATAAACTACGGCGCAAAGGAAACATACACTAAGGATGACGGCTGGACGGTATGTACAAAAGACGGCAGCCTGTCGGCACACTATGAGCACACCGTCGCTTTGACGGAAAACGGCCCCGTTATTCTGACGAAAGTATAGCGGCGGTATGCAGTAAGGAGTGACTTTAAGTGGTCGAATATCCTGTAGAAATAGGAAGGCTGGCGTTATCGACTGCGGGCAGAGACAAGGGTAGAATATTCATGATTTTGGATATAATAGATGAACAGTACGTATATATAGTCGATGGTGAATTACGCACAAAGGAAAGGCCGAAGAAAAAGAAGCTTAAGCACTTAAAACTATACCCCGAGGTGCTCCCCGTGATAGCGGAGAAGCTTAAAGAAGGAAAAAAGGTATTTGATGCGGAAATACGAAGTGCAATCAGGTCAAGCAATAGCCTGGGCAGCGCGTAAAGGGGGAAGCGGTTTGTCAAAGAGCGACGTAATAGAGATGGAAGGCAAGGTAACTGAGGCATTTCCGAATGCGGTATTCGAAGTTGAACTGGAAAACGGGCACAAGGTGCTCGCGCATATATCAGGGAAACTCAGGATGCATTATATCAGGATATTGCCCGGGGACAAGGTCACGGTGGAGATCTCCCCGTATGACTTAAAACGCGGGCGCATAACATGGCGCGGCAAGGGCTAAGAAGCTTTTTAGAATGACAATGGGGATTCCAAAAGGTTAAGTTTATTGGGGAAGTAAAATGGGTCCCCGAAAAGTCGTGAG
>CAZJOS010000296.1:0-2881 GCA_964547655.1 uncultured Christensenellaceae bacterium | reverse complement strand
AAAATCGGTTTGATATGGCTGGTTCTTACAGAAAACAGAGGAGGCGTTGTAACATTATGAGCAGCCTTCTGATGAGGCCTGCTTTTGCAAAGTATATATTGGAAAATCACGAAGGAGACGCCAGGGCGCTTTTTGAGAGCTTAAAAGCGCGCGGACTTCTGGCATAAAGGCTTGCGAAAACCCGCGTTATTGTTTATTATGTTAATATCAAGAAAACTAATAATAACGCGGAGCGTACTTAACGAATGAGAAATAGCCTGAGCCACATCAGATTTTTAACACTTTTAATACTCGCGATCACCTTTGTATTTACGGCATTCGCGGGCTGCGCCGATACTACCGATTCGCCGACGGGAACGACCCCCACGGCTGCGCCGACTCCGACACCGACTCCTAAAGTAGGCCTTGACGCCGTGTTCGGCAGAGAGCGGATAACCATAGAAGTTATAAGCAACGGCAGCGAAGAGGACTCTGCTCTGTTCTTTGAGGGTGCGCAGGCGGAAGCGGAAAGCCTGGGCGTCACGCTCAGCACCAATGCAGCAGGCAGCGGCTTTGACGCCGCCGTCTCAAATGCTGCCAAAAATGGGGCGGACGCCGTTATAGCAGGCCTTATCGAGGATCAGTCGAACTATTCCGCCATTAACGCCGCGGCTGGTAAGGATATACCCATTACCGTGTTCGAGATGCGCAAAAGCGACGCCCCGGCAAGCGTTTCGCATATTTACTATAACCCTGACAACGAGGCCGATCTCGCGTTTGATGCGGCGCTTAACTTTCCACCGCACGACACGCCCGTGCGGCTCATACTTATGTTTGAAAGCAAGGAATCGGAAAGCTATCTGCTTTACCAGCAGCTTTACGACGAAGGCAAGATATTTCCCAAGGAAATATATATAGCGTCGGAAGAGGAGAAAACGGCCGGGGAATGGCTGACGGCAAAATTAGACGGCTATATCGAAGGCATGCTCGACGGAGTTTACGCGGAGGATACCGCGCTTGCTTTAAGTGCGCTTGACGCAATTGAGGCGCTAAGCCGCACTGACATGGAAGTATTCTGCCCGGGCGTTACGTCGGTGACCGTGGAGCGGATGGCAAACAATGCGGAAGTATTCGCGCAGGCGGCGGGGGCTAATACGTACCTCGCGGGAGCATTAAGCGTTCGCGCGGCGCTCAAAGGGCTTAAGGGCGAGGGCAGCGTTACGCTGGAGCTGCAGCCTACAGTTATAAACGCGTCTGACCTCGCGGAGAACGGCGTGCAGGCGCTTATTGACTTTTACGGCGAGACGGCCGCGACGTGGAACGAGAGCTGGATGGACGTCTTAAGGGAATATTACGGAACAACGAAATAAAGCAGATAGAACAAGAAATCAAAGGCTCCCTCGCGGGAGTCTTTACTTTATAAATGCAGCCACGATCAAAACCTGCGGCTTTTGCATTTAGAATCAGGGTTATGGTACATATTCCTCTATCAAAGCGGTTATCACGCTATCCGAACATTTAAACCATATGCTGCCCAGACAGATTGAGCCGTCTTCCGCTTTATTATTTGTCAGGTATTCTATAAACTGCTGAACGGTCAGATAATAACCCCTGCCGGTATCTTTATAATCAACAAGTATTATCTGCGCGTTGCCGGCGACGGGCACTGCAGAGGGTGTAGTCAATTCTTTAAGTTCGATACCGTTTAAATTGCACTCTTCGTATTCCCCGGCATCCGGGTCATTCTCATAATTCCATTGGTCCGAAGTGTACATTTTTCCATTATGAATTGCGCAGTCGGAAAAAAGAGGCAGCTGTTTAATAATATCATCTTCCAAATGAAACTCGGTTTTTAGATACTGAAAGGCATCGTCGGCGTCTATAAAGATATTATCGGTAATGCAAAGGCTCAGGCGTCCGTCCAAGACCTGAAAATCTTCGATATATGAGTATTCCTCAAGGTAAATATCGCATGTAAGCAGATAGTCAATGACCTTATCAGGGTCAAAAGTTTCTGCGGGTATATCTTCAATTCCCAGCAGCAATTTCGGCAAAGATCCGTAACCGGCAGCCCCGGGGTCATATATGTCGTCGGTGAGATCCCCCCGGTCTATCGGCACTCCATATTCTTCGTTATCATAATAATATATTCCGGTAAGCTTTCCTTCATCGTATAAAAATTCCGAATGTATCGCCATTTCATCATTTTTACTTTTTTCGCTTAAAAGATAATCTGCAAAATCTGCCAGGGTTATTTCATCCGGGCCCAAACAGATAAATACGTCTTCCGGAACAGGCAGGGGAGCAAGCATCCTGCTTTCCAGATAAAAATAATAAGAATCAGGGGGCATTTCCAGATATCCGCCATTTATATGGCAGCCCGAAAACTCCGGCAGGCCGAGTATCGTCTCGTCTGATAATGAGAATGCCTCTTTAAGATATCTGTATGCGGTATCCGCATCCCAAAAATACATCTTATCTTCTAAGGTAAGATACAATGCCCCGTCTTTCAATTCCGCGCTCCTTATGAAGTAATCGTGATTGGCGAAATCGCAGGTGGCAAGGTAATCGTATACCTTACGAGGATTGAACGTCTTTCTGTCGGCCTCGCATATTTCGGGTATTGACATTGGAAGTATGTCAGAATCATATGGGCCGCTGTACAGCCCGGGAAAATCTCCCGAATCGGTTATACCCGGCGTCACCGAAACGGCTGGCTGCTTGCCGCACGCCGCGAGCAGCAGTAAGCAGGCAATGAACATAACGGACAGAATTTTTTTAGCAAACATATGCCACCTCGATTTCACTGTAACTTATTCTTCCCAGCCGCCTTCGTCTTCTTCGTAGTTAAAATCTTCTTCCTCCGGCGATTCCGAAAATATTTGGGTTATATGCCCGTTCT
>CAZJOS010000295.1:0-2884 GCA_964547655.1 uncultured Christensenellaceae bacterium | reverse complement strand
GCCGCGGGTTCGGGGTAGCTGCCCTCTCCGTTGGCGAGGTCGAGGAACTTATCGTACATGGATAATGCTTCGTCCTTCGTCATATCCCCCTCGCCCGGCTCGCCGATGGTAAAGTTTTGCGACGCGACAAGATGCACTACCGACGGGTCGCGCTGTACGTCCGCTTCAAAATAGACGCATTCCGTCATACACGCCTCTGTGGGATATACGCCGACCGCGTACAACCCGCCGTTCATGGTCGCTATCTTCACGAACTTTCCGTTTTCCATCTTAAGGTCAAATGTTTTTTGCGAGTATCCCCTGTTCCCCCCTCCGCCGGAAAACTTCATATCGGTCACGCTCGTGCCCAGCAATGCGGCGACATTGTCTGCGGTCTTAACATCGCTCTCTGCAGCATTCGTAAAATCAGGGCCATTTACATCTTCAGAAGATGCTTCCGCAGGAGTAAAATAATAATCGATCTCGATTAGGTTAAGCGTATCCGCCGCGAGCGTGCAGACAATCGCGTCGTCGTCCGTAGCCACCTTAACAAAATCCGGACGGTATTTGCTTGTGTCGGTATAGTACTCGAAATAGGCCGCCGTATCCGTTGTCTCATATCCGAAGAGCCCCTTTGCATATTCAATAGTTTTTGAGACCGCCTTCTCTTTAAGCTCGCCGATATTTTCCGGTATGATGGTTTTCCACGTTTCGGCTTCAAATATTACAACGCTATCCATAGTCGGAATAATGTAGCTCCTCCGGGATTCCTTCTCTTGTATGAACATACTCAGCATATCCGCGCTTATGGGCGAGGCAGCCGGAGTTGCTTCTAAAGACGCCTGTTCGCCTGCTTCCGCGGCTGTTCTGATATCCTGCACCGCGGTCGCGTCCGCCATTCGGCTGGTCAGTGCTATTACCAGGCCGGAAGCTCCTATCAGAACGACCGCCAATACTATAAACAGTATTTTGAATGAAATCTTCTTCATTTTTTCATCCCCTTTCAGCCGCATCGTACAGCGTTTCGTGTTTCAGAATCTTCATAAAGTTGTAATCTATTTGTAAAAAGTAATTACCGCTTCCGTGCCTGCTCCCTCTTCGGAGGTAAACTGTAAAACTGCTTTATGCAGCCTCGCGATCTCGTGGCACAGAGGGATCCCCAGGCCTTTGCGCTTAAACGGGCTTTCTTTGCGCGAGGGGTTGTTTACATAGTCAAGCTGCTCCCCGCTCATTCCTTGTCCGCAATCGCGCACTATTATCTGTCCATTCTTTGCGATAAGCTCGACGCTGCTCCCTTCGGGAGAGGCGTTTATCGCGTTTTGTATAAGATTGCCCACAAGGCTCTGCAGCAGAGTGCGGTCTCCCATCACCCTGTCCCATTCTATGGCGTACTCTACCCTTCCGTAGGTCCTTTTTATGTGCAGGAACAGCTCTTCTATATCCACCGGCTCCATCTTTACCTTGCGCTCGCGCAGGCCCGACATCGTAAGCAGCTTTTCTGATATATCGTAAAGGCGCCTGCTCTCGCCAAAGATATAGCCTGCCGCGAGGTGGCGCTGCTGCTCCGAAAGCCTTGAGATCATGATCGTCTCGGCATATCCGCTTATTGCCGTTAGAGGTGTGCGCAGCTCGTGGGCAAGGCGGTCTATAGGCTCGTTTATCTTTTTTAGAGTAAAGTAGAGTATTATGCACAGCGCAAATATAACGCCTGTTCCCGTGGCCACGGAAAGAACGCTTTGCCTTATACAGGTCTGCACCGTCGCTTCCACCGATTTCGCGTATACAAAAGAATAGCCGCTGTTCAGCTCGTCCGCGATATGGATATACGTTTCCCCGTTTTGCTTGGTCCACGATACTGTTCCGCTTTTGGCGCTGTATGAATATGGCATATCGCTGAACAGTGTTTCCTCTTCGCTGCCCACCCACAGATATATGCCGTTTTTTTTATAATACCCGGCGAACGAAATTGCCGCGCCCTTATGCATGTCTTTTTCCAGAGTGATAAACATGCTGTCAATGGCGCGCGATATCGCATACTCTTCGCCCAGCGCGGCAGTGCGGGTATTGCCCAGCAGAGAAGAAACAGGGGGTTCCGTAAGAAAAAACATGCAGGTGTACAGCACTATTATGAACAGAACGGAGATGATGATATAGTTTTTTTGCCAGAGTTTCATGGCTTAGTCCTCAAACCTGTATCCTACTTTAAATACGGTCTTTATACGGTCTTCGAGGTCGAGCTTTTTTCTTATCTTCTGAACATGTACGTCAACGGTGCGCGATTCGCCCATGAAGTCTATGCCCCAGGCTTCGCACAGCAGCCGCTGCCTCGACATCGCTATATTCCTGTTTTCAATTAGTATCTGAAGCAGAGTGAATTCCTGCAGCGTAAGTTCCACAGGCACGCCGCGTAAAAACACCTTCTTTGCGTCGAATTTGACGACCAGATCGCCCGATTCATAAGACGGTTCCAGTTTCTTCGTTCTTCTGAGCACCGCCTGCACCCGCATAAGAAGCTCGGTTATTTCAAAAGGCTTTGTCAGGTAATCGTCGGCGCCCAGCGTGAAGCCCCTTACTTTATCGCTTATATCGTGTTTCGCGGTGAGGAAAATAGTTGGGATGCCCCGCATCCTTTCCAGCACGCCAAACCCGTCTATATCGGGAAGCATTATATCGAGCAGCATGAGGTCATACGTTCCTCCCTGCATAAGGTTAAGCGCGTCTTTTCCGCAGAAAGCCTGCGCGCAGTCATGCCCTGTCATCCGCAGGTTTATCGCTATAAGGTCGCTGATGGATTTTTCGTCTTCTACGATAATTATCCTTGCCACGCTATCACCCCCGGCGATATTATATCATAAACCGTAGGTTATGCAATAAATAGTATAATGTCCGCATATATCCATGCCAG
>CAZJOS010000294.1:0-2919 GCA_964547655.1 uncultured Christensenellaceae bacterium | reverse complement strand
CGTTATAGTAAGCGACGACGCGTCGATAAGGGTAGACCAGGTATTCTGGCCGTAAGACAGAGCGGCGCGTCTCGCGCCGCCTTCCCTTTTAATACAATAAATGCTTTTTAGTAGAAAACAGGGGAAGCTTGGCTAACCTCCCCTTAGTATATGCTATTGACGATATAGAGTATAAGTTTTCCCGTTTCGATAAGCATATAATTTTATGCAGTTTTCTGAAACGACAGTGATTTTAAATACCTCTTTGAATGAGCCATTTTTCAACTCGATAAAATAGAGTCCATCATATATATACCAATCACCGTTCCACCCTGATATATTAAACTCACACCAGGTATCATCGTTCTTCTTATAAAATTTGATATATCTGCTGCCAGAACCCCATTTCCCAAGCAGAAAAATTTTTGCTTTATCTGGAGTTTCGACTAATAAATCTGCAGCATCTTCAAATCCAATCAAAGGAACTAAAAACCCCCATATATCATCATCCGTTATATCTATTTTTCGCTGTACATAAATCAATCGAAGATAATCATCTGTGCGAAGATAACTACCAATAATTTTAAAGTAAGCAGTTGCCACTTCATATTTTGAATCATGGTAAAACTCTATAGCCTTATTATACAATACAGCTTGCAATCCAGATAATAATTCGTTTGTATCTCTATATCCCTTTGATTCTGATAGCTTTAAGTACGCATTATAGTAATCTTCTTTTGATAATAAGGAAACACCCCACACGTAATATAATTCGCAAATTTTTTCATCGGCATCGGAATGTCCATAGTTTTTCAATTCCATCAGGATACTCAGGGCATCAAGAAACTTTGCATTACTTATATAATAGCCTGCCTTTCTGAGCTTAGTGTCGTTTACCAACTGAGCGGAATTTTTATACCCGCTTATCTCACTGTACAGCGCAACGGATCCGTCAAAGTCGTTTTGATCGGCAAGCATTGCCGCTTTGCGGTATTTCGCTTCTTTTATCAGCTCGTCCGATTTGCTGCCGCGGTTTTTGTTCGACTCAAGCTTTCGTATCGCCGAATCGTAGTCTCTGTTGGCCATGTCATACCCGGCGTCGATGTATGAGTAATCGGCCGGGAAAATATCCTTGCTGAAAGCAACGTTGCGTATATACGTATAGGCTTCTTTAAAATCATAATTTCCGGCGCAGCTAACTGCGCTCAAATAATTGATTGCAGAAAAGATAAAGAAAACTAAAACCAAACCGCATCCGGTTAATATAGCGATCAAAGCAGGCTTCTTCTTTGGTTTTATTGCGCTTATCCGCTTTTCTTTTGCCGGGATGCTTCTCGTTTCACTCAATGGCAGCAGTACACCTTCCGGAATACCTCTGTTGAACGGAGACAGTTCCGATATAAGGTCCTGCATGTTTGCGTAACGGTCTTCCGGTCTATCTTCAAGCCCCTTGTTTATTATCCTTTGCAATTCGGCTAAGGCGGAACCGGGCCTGGGCGTTACGTCAGCCGCGAAGGGATAATTGTAATTCAAGACATACCGTATCAATGCGCATACGCCGAAAATGTCCGCGCGTATCCCCGCGAACTTTCCTTCGCGGGATTCCGGGGCAGAGAATTCATAGGAAGCATTATTTTCCGGCTCTTTAAGCTTAAAACCGTTTTTTGTAACAGCGACTCCTGAAAGCGATAATTTAAGATATACGGAGCCTTGTGTATGCCTGTCCCTAAGCTCCAGAATGACCGGCATGATCAAACCGACTATAGAGCAGGCGTCGAGAGGCCTATCAAATTTAGACAAGTATTCGTTTAAACCCGCCTCTCTTTTATTTGAGCTTTTAAATATCCGCATTATCGTGTTTCTGAGCTTTGGGACGAATATAAAGATAAGTATTGCCGCTGCAAGCAGGCCAATCAAACAGTAAACAAGCCAACCTGCCGATGAAGCTTCATCGGCATCTATATGAAATATGTTGTTATCGTTAATGAATGAGATCAATTCGTCGGCGGAGATGGCGCCGAATATGCCCTGGGAATCGAGCGCCCCGTAAGAATTTATTCCGACGACCTTACCTCTGGCGTTAAGAAGAGGGCCGCCCGAGTTTCCGGAGTTTAGATCTGCGTTTATCTGAAGCAGTTTAACTTCGGGGCCGTAGTCGATAATTTTCATTGTGCGGACAGAGCTTACTATTCCGTTGGTGATAGTAGCCTCGCTGCCAAGATGGGCCTCTGTGTTGGAGAGATAATCCGCCGCGGCGGGAAACCCGACCGCGAACACCTCGTCGCCCTGCTTTGCGTCGCCTGACAGGGTAAGCGCGTCTGCTTTAATAGGTTTGGTTAATTTCAATATAGCGAGATCCAGCTCTTTGCTATGCTCAACAACGGTTGCGGAGCGTTTATCTCCTTTACCGATCCAAACGGAGATGCCTGCCGGGTTAACTTCTACAACATGATCGTTCGTTGCTATATATGTACCGCTCGAATCGTTTTTAACGACGAATCCCGACCCGGAACCTATACCCAGCGAGTATTCGACTTCTATATACACGACCGAAGCGCCTGCGTTCAATACTTCCTGAGGCACCCCCGACGCGTACGCGGACAGGCCGAACATAAGTGAAATAAAGATAAAAAGTGAAATGAGCAGCAAAGCGAACCTTTTCATGAACCCCTCCTATGAATGGATAAAAGCATTTCATGAAAGCCAAATTAAATCTTGATGCTATATATCTTTTATACCGTGTATATTTTACCTTATATTATCAGATAATGCAAACAAATATTCGCATATGTTGATACGCATATGTTGATACGGGACTTCCGGGATGTTATAGTATATTTGGAGATATTTAAAAATAGATGATCTGTTGGCTTTATAATGATCACAGCGTCTTCTCATACCAGCGGTAGCGGCGGTACTCCTTTCCGCCCGCGCCTAATA
>CAZJOS010000293.1:1541-2919 GCA_964547655.1 uncultured Christensenellaceae bacterium | reverse complement strand
ATTATAAAAAACGAAAGATTCAATACCAGATACCTAGTATATTATACTGAAGCGTCCGTCTATCTTTTCGTGATAGATGCGGTCGGGGTTGACCGCGCTGCTCAGCGCTTCGTATACCGCGCCCGGTACATCCCGATACTTCTTTTTTATTCCCGAAAAAGAAACGATCGTTAAAATACGCGTCTCCTGATCATAGTCAAATTCTTTTACTTTTCGTGAAAACATCAATGGTGCCATAACTTTCTCCCTATCTATACAAACAGCTGCCTGTGAGTTGACCATTATGAATTCTATAATACCGGACAAAACATTTCAATGAATATTATATTGAAATCTTTGAAATATAATGGATTAAAAACCTGCGTCACAACTGTTTTGGCAAATGCTTTACCGGAAAAACGTAAAACTGGATATATTACGAAGAAGTTAAAAATATATTACGAAAGTTTGACTTTTAGTAATATATCGGTTATGATGAACGTACAAAAATATGCAGCAAAGGAGCATACGCTATGAAAAAAACGAGCCATAAGCCGCAATACGGGCTTCCGTTTCATACGGCTTATTTAGAGAATAACGATGATCAGAATGTAAGAACATACAGCTACTTGAGGCCTCCGGCCGGGTCAAAAGAAGACGCCGGGGAGCGCGAATATACCCGCCGGGCTTATAACGAAACGAAAAGAAGCGGCAGCCGCTCTTCAGCGCCTCAAAATACAAGCCGCCCTCCTTTGAAAGCGGTGCCTGAGCCTCCGCTCGAAAGGCGCTATCAGCCGAACAGAAATACCCAGCCTGAAAGGGTATCCGTTGATAAGGAAGCCGCAATACCCTCCCGGCGATCGGCGAAAGACAATGAAGCTTATCGAGGCGCCGATGCGCGGAGGCCTGCCGTATTGGCCATAGAAAACGGCAGGGCTGATACCCGCTTTGAGGATGACACGCGCGTTTACCGCCTCAATACACAGCCTGCCAACCCTGAAGAGAGGCGGTATCACCCCGGCAGGCGTACATCACGCAGCATACCTGAGCGGTATGTAACAGAAAAAAAGAGATCTGGAACAGGCAGCGGCCGCCCGCAATTTGCTGTGGGTGGAAGACAGGCAAGAAAAGCGAGAGCGCCAAAAGGCCGCAATCGGTTCGCTTTCTTTGTGGTAGGAGGCGGGATTGTTGTCGCTATCGCGTTAATGTTTATAATGTTAAAACCGAACGGCACGGAAACTTATGCGGGTGCCATGCAAACGCCCGGAACAACTACCGCACAGCCGTCTCCCACACCGGGCGGCAGCGCGTACGAGGGAGTATTACCGGTAATACCGACGCCTTCGGAAACTCCGGGTATATCCGTAACGCCTGCGCCCACATTACCCGCGCCGACGCC
>CAZJOS010000293.1:0-1441 GCA_964547655.1 uncultured Christensenellaceae bacterium | reverse complement strand
CAGCCAACGCCCCGGCCAACGCCGGAGCCCACAGTTTCGCCGGACACGGGCGCTTGAGACAGCATAATAAACATCCCCTCATCCAGGTATCCGGATAAACCGGGTACCTCTTTTTATACAATGGAAATCAACATATCAAGGCTTGTATTGTCATCGGCGGAAAAGTATTATAAAATAAAATGGTAACAAATCTCTGCCAGGGAGAATATGCATTGAAGAAGATACAAAACAAATATGTAAAGATCGCGGTTATAGCGGTCATTTCAGCTGCGGTACTTTACATAATAATGAGCATAATAGACAACATCGGCCTTGTTTATCAAAGCGCCGCCGACGCCGTTAATTTTATTTTAAGAATACTTTCGCCTGTTATTATCGGTTTTATTATTGCGTTTCTGCTATGCAGGCCTTCCGTTTTCTTTACGCGGATTATTTCAAAGATAAAGTTTTTCGCGAAGAGAAAAAGGGCGGTATATGTTTTAGGGGTAATGATCGCGTTTATAGTCTTTTTAGCGTTGATAGTCTTGTTCCTGTATCTAATGGTGCCGGGAATCATAAACAGCGTCGGAAGCATTACGGAGAATATCCCGAACTATGCCGGTTCTGTAGATACAGTTCTAAAAGATATGAGCCAAAACGAGATAGTAGCTCAGATATTTCAGTCTTTTGGTATCAACGTTTCCGAAACAAATTCCATAAGCTCTATACTGACCAATTTCTGGACGGAGATAAACGTGTTTGTTCAAAACCTCACAAGCGCATTGTTCGGGTTAGTCGTTAACACCGGGCTGTTCCTGTATAACTTTGTGCTCGGCTTGTTCTTCTCGATATATATGCTGCTGTTTAAGGACGAGCTAAAAGGCCAGCTCCGGGTGTTATCGAAGCACGTATTCAAAGGCTTTCATTACAAACTCATGTTCATAATAGACATAACTGACGATATGTTTTACAAGTTCATAGTTGGCAAGGGCATATGCTCGCTGGCTGTAGGTCTGCTGGCGTTTGCGGTATGTTCGCTTATAGGGTTTCAATACAGCCTGCTTATAAGCCTTATTATCGCAGTAACGAATATGATACCCACATTCGGGCCGTTTATCGGAGCTATACCCGCGGTTTTACTGTCGCTGCTTACCGGCCCCATATACGCCCTATATATGGTCCTGATAATTATCGGCCTGCAGCTTATCGACGGCAATATACTGGGGCCGAGGATATTGGGCGAATCGATGGGCCTCAACGGATTTTGGATAATATTCTCGATCATAATTATGGGCGCGCTGTTCGGGGTATTGGGCATGCTGGCGGCCGCGCCTTTGTTTGCGGTGCTTCGCGTACTCATAAAGAACTGGATATATAAGAAGAGCCATGGGTCGCTGGAAGGAAAAGCGGAATTCGACGCCAGCATGGAGCGCTTCAGACAATGGACTTCCAAAAAGAAAAA
>CAZJOS010000292.1:0-2946 GCA_964547655.1 uncultured Christensenellaceae bacterium | reverse complement strand
TTATTATTCCCCGCTGGTATGACATAATGGGCGCTTTGGGAGCGGCTCTTCTGGCGCAGGAAGAAATAAAAACGACCGGCGGAAAAACATGCTTTTCGGGTTTCGGCATAACTGATAATGTTTATTCAGCTTCGAGTTTCGAATGCGGCGGCTGCGTAAATATGTGCGAGGTAGTTGAGATACGGTCGAACGGTCAGCCTGTAGCCAACTGGGGCGACAGGTGCGGCAAATGGGGAGCCGCAAAGGATGAGAAATGTAGTATAAGTTAACGGGTTGAAAAGAAATTTAAGTATTTTATACTTGATTGTCGAAATGATATTGTATATGATGTGTACTGTCATTGATATGGGGTAGAGTTGGATTTCTGCCTATATATAAACTCAAATCCAATAATTTATGATATAAACTTGTTAGGTTTATATAATAATTGAATTTATTAGAGGAGGTATTATGCAAGATCTAATGATTTTGGCACCTATAGGTGCTGTAGTATCGCTGCTCTTCGCAGGATTTCTGGCATGGAGAGTCAAACAATTTTCCACAGGCACAGAACTTATGACGAAGATCTCTAATGCGATAAAAACAGGTGCGAAGGCATACCTGAAACGTCAATACACCGGTGTAGGTATTTTCTTCGCCGGTATGTTCGCCGTGCTTCTTTTGCTTGCATTTGTGTTTAAAAATGAACAGGGACAAGGTTTGTTAAATCCTTTTGTGCCCTTTGCATTTTTAACAGGCGGCTTTTTCTCAGGCTTGTCGGGTTTTATCGGCATGAGCATGGCGACTTCATCAAATTCCCGTACAGCATTCGCTGCGAGCCAGAGCCTCAACAAAGGGCTGCGAGTGGCTTTTTCTTCAGGCGGGGTTATGGGATTTACAGTAGTGGGTTTAGGGCTTTTAGACCTTTCGATCTGGTATTATTTCCTGCAGATATGGTATAGCCCCGTAACGGCTGATGGTATCCAGAATATTACTTCTGCTATGCTTACGTTTGGAATGGGCGCTTCCTCGATGGCGCTGTTCGCGCGCGTCGGCGGAGGAATATTCACAAAAGCAGCCGACGTCGGCGCAGACCTCGTTGGTAAAGTTGAGGCGGGCATCCCGGAAGACGACCCGCGCAACCCGGCTGTTATTGCGGATAACGTCGGCGATAACGTCGGCGACGTAGCGGGAATGGGCGCAGATTTATATGAATCGTATGTTGGTTCCATAGTTTCCACCGCCGCTCTTGCTGTTGCGGCCGGCCTTAACATCAATGGCGTTATAATTCCTATGGCAATGGCCGCTTTAGGTATAATTGCTTCGTTGATCGGAACGTTCTTCGTTCGTTCGGGAGAAAAAGCGGAGCAGAAAGTATTGCTCGCAGCGCTTCGCCGCGGCGTATATCTCAGCACAATCATAATAGCCGTAGTCGCTTATTTCCTGGTTGATCTGATATTGCCTGAAGCCGCAACGATCAATATTTTCGGCTGGCAGGTCCCAGGTATTTATTTTGCGATCCTTTCAGGCCTGATAGCCGGAAACCTTATCGGATTTGTAACGGAGTACTATACTTCCGATACATATAAGCCCACAAAGAACGTAGCGGATTCCGCCAAGACCGGGCCTGCAACCGTTATAATAAGCGGCCTGTCAGTCGGAATGATGTCCACCCTGCTTCCGGTGCTTATTGTCGGCGCGTCGGTAATGATTTCATTCTTTGTTTCCGGCGGAAGCCTTGCGGCCGGGTTTGGAACTACAGAGTTTAATGTTGGGCTGTTTGGTATAGGGCTTTCCGCTGTTGGAATGCTCTCCACGCTCGGCATAACGCTCGCTACCGACGCTTACGGCCCTGTTGCGGATAACGCCGGAGGTATCGCCGAAATGAGCCATATGGATCCCGAAGTGCGCAAACGCACAGACGCACTCGACTCTCTCGGAAACACGACCGCTGCTACGGGTAAAGGCTTCGCGATAGGCTCAGCTGCCTTAACGGCTTTAGCGCTGATCGCGGCGTTCGTCAGCGAAGTTAAGCTCATCGATCCTAATTTTCAGTTCGACCTCTCGCTTCTTAATCCGTCAGTTCTAACAGGATTGTTTATCGGAGGGCTCCTGCCGTTCCTGTTTGCTTCCCTGACTATGAATGCTGTCGGCCGCGCCGCCCAGAGTATAGTCGTTGAAGTCAGAAGGCAGTTCAAAGAGATAGTCGGGCTTATGCAGGGCAAGGCGGAACCGGATTACGCTCAATGCGTTAAGATCTGCACGAAGTCGGCACAGAAAGAAATGATACTTCCTGCGCTTACAGCCATCATCTTCCCGATAGCGACAGGCCTTATCCTCGGCGTAAACGCTGTGGCCGCAATGCTTGCGGGCGCAACAGTCGTCGGGTTTATAATGGCTATAATGATGGCAAATTCGGGCGGTGCATGGGATAACGCTAAGAAACACATTGAAGGCGGAGCTCATGGCGGTAAAGGGAGCGACGCTCACAAGGCGGCAGTTGTAGGCGACACCGTTGGCGATCCGTTTAAGGATACGTCAGGGCCTTCCATCAATATACTCATTAAACTGCTGTCGATGGTTTCTATCGTGTTTGCAGGATTGTTAGTTGCAGTTCATTTACTGTAATTTTGAAAGTAATGATCAAGCCATGCGGGAATACCCTGCATGGCTTTTTCGTTTTAAAAGCTGTAACTTATTTTATCGCCGAATTCGGTTCATTATCAAACAAATAATTGCATATGCATTATCAAAGTTAGCATAGTTTAACGTATTCCCTTATACATCATATTACTCGCAATATGACGAAACAAGACGAAATAGTGTAGAAACAGATAATAAATTATCTTTTAATTATCTTTTATATCTCAAAAATGTATTGACAATGATATTGTCCTTAAACTATAATAATCGAAATCAAAGGCTGTGATGGGGAATAGTAACCGTAAGTTAGTCTTTACAGAGAGC
>CAZJOS010000291.1:0-2949 GCA_964547655.1 uncultured Christensenellaceae bacterium | reverse complement strand
AAGGTGAAAAACGGCGTGATGGAATCGCGGGAATACATATTCAAGGAAGAGCACGTAACGCTTAACCTGCCCTGGACGTGGCCTTTGGGGAAACTGCTCTGGGCTTACAAAGAAGCGTACAGCAGGAACATAGGTACAGACGTGCGTTCTTACACCACTACACTGATGATAGACCTCGGAGAAAAGCTTTATTTTTCTAAAGATACCCAAAAGAATAAACTTAAACTTACTACGTTCGACGACGTTGACATGCTGGAGGGCTACCTTCTGGTCAGACAGCTTCGCGAGCAGAAAGAGAAGGAGAATTCAAAATGAAGTATCTGGTGGGCATTGATGAAGGGACGACCGGCTGCAAGGTGTGCGTTTTCGACCAGAACGGGGAGCTTATCGCCAGCGCGGCGCGGGAATACCCCAGCTATTACCCGAAGCCGGGCTACGTGGAGCAGGATATCGCGGAGATAAGGAACAGCGTGTTCGATTCCTGCGCCGAAGCCATCGCTAAATCGGGCGTTGACCCCAAAGACATCCTGGGCGTGAGCCATTCGAACCAGGGCATCACTATGGTTCTTATAGACAAGGACGAAAAGGAACTGCGCGACCATACCATAGGCTGGCAGGACGTAAGACATGTTGAGATGATACCCGAACTTCGCGAGAAGATAACTGACGAGGAGTATTACCGCATAAGCGGCATGGCGTTCGGAGCGTATAACATAGCCGTTTTGAACTGGCTCCAGAAGCATGAGCCCGATACTTGGGCGAATGTAGCCAAGTGCTGCTCTCACCAGGACTACTTTTTGCGCCAGCTGGGCGCAGACGGATTTTTTATTGACGAAGGAAGCGCCAATTTCTTAAGCATGCTCGAAGTGGAATCGAGCGAGTGGGACGAACGTCTTATGGGCATATATAACGTACGCAAAGACCAGCTGCCCACAGTTGTTCACAAGCCGGGAACCGTAGTCGGGCACGTGACGGAAGAGGTTTCGAAGCGCACCGGGCTGCCGGCTGGGGCTGCCGTATGTTCGGGAGGTCTCGACACCAACTGCACCACACTCGGCGCGGGGGGCCTTAACGGCGGCGACGAGATACTGATTATAGGGACTGCCGGAGTTTCGATACTCGTATCCGACAAGCCTATACGCGACCCGAACCTGCGCGTTACGCTGCGCAGCAACCCGGGGTCGGGCAACTACCAGCTGTATATAATGACGAACACCGGGGCGTCTTCATTCCGCTGGTTCAGGGATCAGCTTTGCTCACTCGAGGTGGCGGCAAGCAATTTGATGGGCATAGACCCGTACGATATAATAACCCAGATAGCCGGCAATTCTCGCCCGGGAGCCAACGGCGTGACCGCGCTCACCTGCCTGCAGGGCTCGCACGGGCGCAGGAAGAACGAAAACGCACGCGGCTCTTTCCTCGGTATTTCGCTCGGTACGAGCAAGGCGGATATAGCGGAAGCGATACTCGAGGGCACATGCTTTGAGATGCGCGACCTTCTGCAGATGAAGACGGACCTAAGCGCCCCGATTGACCACGTGCGCCTTTGCGGCGGCGTTGCCAAGAGCCCGGCGTGGTGTCAGATGTTCGCAGACATATTGAAAAAGCCTATAGAGCTTACGAAGGTAACGGAACTCGGATGCCTCGGGGCCGCTATGTGCGCGGGCATAGGCGCGGGGCTCTACAAAGACACCAAAGACGCCGTGGATAAATGCGTGCATATAGTGAAGACATATACGCCGAACCCGGCTACGTTCCCTGCCTACGACGAGGCGTTCGCGCGCTGGAACAAGGCGTATGAGGCGCTGAACGGAAGCTATTATACGGATATAAGATAATTAAAATATACTTTATTATCTTGATCTGAAGCCGCCCGAAAATCAGGCGGCTTTTAAATAATATACGAAAATTTCAGACATAGCAGGGAATATAAAAGTCTAAAGCCATGGTAACATCTCAAGGGGAAGCCAAACTAAACAAAACCTTCCGGTGGCTTTTAGATTTGACATCGGTTCTGAAACAGTATATAATTTTCCCGTTTTTAAGGAGTATTTCCAATGAAGAATGATGATAAAAAGATACCGGCAACAAAAGTAACGCTCTCCCCATATGCATCGGAAAGATCCGTAAGGAACAGGACGGTAGTGAGGGTATCGCCGGCGGAAAGAAGCTCTATTGAAAGAAAGCGGCCCGAGCGCTTTGAGGAAGCGCCGGAACGCCGCCCCGGAGAAACAGGCAGCTTTTTTGAAGCAGCGGAGCGGCCCGTAAAGGCGGATAACTTCGTCAAAGCTCCCAACGTCCGCTCCAAAGAGTCGGGCAATATCTGGGCAGCTATGGATAACCGCCCCGAAAGGGAAAGCGGCTTTTCTGAGCCTGAGCGCGAAGCGGCTTTTGACAGCCGCTCTAAAAAGCCGAACGGCTTTTCAGACAATCGGGAGTATCGCTCAAAAAAGCAAAACAGCTTTTTTGAGGACGGGGAAGGCGGCTTTTATCAAAGAGAGGGCAAGCAAAGCTACGCCCCTGCGTACAAAAGAGCGGCAGGCGGCAGCCCCGACATGGATATACCCTTCGGGTCGTTTATCGTCGAGGTGCTGTTTTCGGCGCTGCTGTTGTCGGCCGTATGCGCGCTTATGACCGTCCGCATAGGCGGCGAGGGCGGCGTTATCTCGTTCTCATACCCCGGCAGTTCGCTGTGGGCCTATATTTGCATAAGCGTCGGCGCGTTCGCGCTGCTGCGGATATTCTTCCGCATGCAGTATTTTACCAGCGTGTTCGTCGCGTTCGGCACCTTGTTTGCCCTGAACCTTGGCTGGCTCGAGAGCCTCGCGCGGCTTTTACTCGGCGAAGGCAGCGCGCCGATCGGCGGCATTGTGCTGTATATTATACTGCTCGCGGGCTTCTTCTTCCTTCTGTTTTTTCTCTATAAAAAGAGCTTTAAGCCGCACATGG
>CAZJOS010000290.1:0-2954 GCA_964547655.1 uncultured Christensenellaceae bacterium | reverse complement strand
GAAGACGACGACGAAGACGGAGAGTAAGACTAAGATTATTACGGCCAGAATAACGGTTAAAAATAAGCGCATGCGCGCTTATTTTTTTATATCTCGCTTATAAGAAATAGGGTAGATTTGCTTAAGGGATCTTCCGCAGGCTTTACCTGCTTTCCCCTTTCTATCATTCGGCAGAAGACTTAACCGGCTTTTTCGATTCAGGCGCAAGATATGCTGAAAGCTTTTCTGGCCCGGCGAGTATTTCACGCTTGGTGAACAGCACTCCGCCCTGCTTTACGCCTATACACCATTTTACGAGTAATATGCTGCCTTCGCTTATCTCGATGGCGGTAATGCAGCGTGGGTGCACACAGCTGCCGTCGTTAAAATAAAGCGCGCCGCCCGGCTGAGGAAAAACAGGCCTGTGCGTATGGCCTGCAATCATCATCTTGTTCTCTTTCTGCGACCATTGTGTAAGCCTCGTCTCAACTTTGGTAGACCGCTTATTATTTTTAGCCGCGCTAGTAGGGTCGTTTACGCCCAGAGCTTCGAGAGGAGCCCAGAGATGATGGACCAGAAATCTTGCCAGCTTCCACAGCGCGCTGTTTAAAAAGTCAGCCTGATGCCCGTGTATGAGAAAGATGTCTTTTCCCGTTTCGGCGTGGCGAAGCACGAGCGCCTCATGCACTTTTATATCTTTAAAAATTATCACACGTTTTTTTAAGCGCGCTTCGTAATAACAGCAAAATTTGTTTCGCAGAAATCTCGGGTGTTTTTTGACCATATCGTGGTTTCCGTATATCATATGCAGCCGGCCGTTTTCGTGAAATTTGGCAAGCAGCCAAAGCAAGTCTTTATGGGCTTCCGCGATCTCGGAGAAATCGTAGTTTTTCCAGAATTCGTCGCCGTCTCCTATCTCTATATACGTATACCCGCGGTTAAAATAGTAATCGAGCGCCGCGTAATATACGTTCTGATTTCGTGAGAGGCCGTCGGACCAGCCGCCGTTGCTCCGGTGGCAGTCGCTTATAAGTACGATCTTCGACAAATCGTTTATGGGGATTATAGGCGCCAAGGCAAATATTTTTGATAGCTTTCCAGACGTGTCCATGATGCCCTCCGTTATTCCTTTGGCAGGAATCCTACAAGGAACCTGAATCTGTCCCATATTTTTTTTGTGCCGCCGATGTCGATCGCTTCATTGTAGAGAAAAGGATAGTATCGTCCGATCGCTTCTATCTTTGCGGGGGTGTCTTTCTCGCCGCGTGACAGCTCGTTGAACCAGCCGCAGAGAAACTTGTTTTTACGCTGTATAAACTGAGAAAATTCCCCGGTTCTTGTTACGGGCTGGACTGTACGGGGACTGTCAAAGATAAAGGTTACGGTATTCCCGCCCAAAGCCCACTCCCGGTCCGAATAACCCGCCTCCTTCATCGCGGCAAGAAAAGCGTCAAGCATGGCCTCGTCTTTAAGAGAGAGGCGTATTTTTACCGATAACTCCTCGGGCTCTGAAAACTCGGCAAGAATGAAACCCGTAAGCCACCAATGCTTCTCCAGGCGCGAGAAAAGCGTTTTGCCGTTTTTATTGAGCTCTATATATATATTCAGCATATCCTCACTAGATACGCAGTTATAGAATGCGCCGCTAAATAATCCGGGTATATTGATTTCAGGCCGTGAAGTGTTATAAATGCCTACTTCGCATCCGGTCGTCATGCCATACTGGCCTTTCCAAAATTCTATCAGCCAGTGCTTCCCGGCGTAATCGAAATATATGGGCTCACAGTCTACCACCATGCTTAGGGGCGCCAACGCCTCGTCGTACAATCGGCAATATCCGTATTGGCGCTGCCATGCGTCCATGCTCGAATAGAAGATATCCTGTTCCTCATCATAGGTAAAACCCGCGACAGGTACCATGATCCGGCTCCTTAATATCATTTATAAGACTGGGGGCAGGCTTTTTCAGAAATAGAGTTATGTAATCCGTTAGCATTGAGACCACCCAAACAGCTATGTTTTATTCTATTCACGGGGGACTGATTGTGTTAGCGTTCCTTATTTACAAAACATTCACATACGGTAAATTGCATTTGCCGAAGGCTATGGTTATAATGGTCTGGTTGAAGCCGGAGAAAAAAATAAGGCTCAAGACGCAATGAAGATTTCATGAAAAGCCGCAAGACTTTATTAAGTAAAAATTAGTCTGGCCGCGTGTTTTTTTGGTTGAAGCGCCGGCCTTGGAGTGTTATGATATAGATGAAACCTGATGTGAACGGAATCAATAATTTATACCAATATAAAACACTACGGAACGGAGCATCATGAACATATTGTTTTTTTTGAAACCGAAGGGCGATATAGTCTTTATATATAACGATTTCACCTTACGCCAGGCAATAGAGAAGATGAGGCATTACGGATATACGGTTATACCGGTGCTCGACCGGAGCGGCAAATATGTCGGAGCGCTGAGCGAGGGAGATCTTCTCTGGGCGGTGCTCGAACCGGGCGAAGACGGCGACAAGAGCAAAGAGCAGCGTTTCGTCAGGGATATATTAAACAGCAGATATCATGATACCGTTAATGTAAACGCCGTTATCGAAGACCTTCTGCTGGTGGCGATGAACCAGAACTTTGTGCCGGTGACCGACGACCGCGGCCTGTTTATCGGTATCGTTACGAGGCGCGACATACTTCAATACTATTATGATATGACTCACGCACGGGAAAAGCAGGCTTAAATTTTTATTTATTTGTTATTGGCCATGACTGTCATTACCATACCTTTAAACGCCGCATTATTTTAAAGATTTACGGGCAGATTAATATGAGGCCGTAATTTTTAAAACGGCGGTTTTGGAGGTGATTCTATTGAAAAACGATAAGGCAAACGGCTCAAAGGCCGCAAAGAGGAAGGCAAAAAACGAGAGGATAGACAGAAAGATCCCGGATATGTATAAAAGGGACGACAG
>CAZJOS010000289.1:0-2967 GCA_964547655.1 uncultured Christensenellaceae bacterium | reverse complement strand
ACGCGGCCCTGCTTGACGTTATGCTGCCCGATACGCAGGGCTTTGAGCTTTGCCGGAAGATAAAGGACAAATACGACTTTCCTGTATTGATGATAACCGCGCGCGATATGCTCGGCGACAAGATAAAAGGTTTTGGCTCGGGCGCCGACGATTATATAGTAAAGCCATTCGAGCCCGCCGAAGTGATAGCCCGTATAAACGCCCGCCTTCGCGGAACAAAAAAGAACAGCTCTAACACTCTGGTTATAGGCGACGTTACCGTAGATATGGATACGTACGAGGTGACCAGAAGCGGCATACCAATCGATTTGAAGCCGAAAGAGATACAGCTGCTGCATTTTCTTATTTTGAATAAAAACATCGTATTTTCGCGCGATACGCTGCTGCAAAAGGTATGGAATTACGAATTCGCGGGAGACACCCGCACGGTGGACGTACATATCAAAACGCTCAGGCAAAAGCTTATCGGCAATGATTCCGCCTGGGATATTAAGACCGTCTGGGGCGTCGGCTATAAACTCGAGGGCAAGTAGATGTTCAGGAAGATATTCATTACATACCTGCTGATACTGGCGCTGGTGATGACGGTGCTTTCATTTACGATATCCTCTCTCGCGGAAAACTACGTATACGGCGAAAAGAAAGGCCTGCTCGAAAACGTGGCGGACAGGGTAAACAACGCGGCGAACGCTTACGCGTCGGGCGAATACGGGCAGCAGGAACTAAATCGCATAATAAATACTATGGCGTATATCACTGACACTAAGATATACGTAGTTAAGCCAGGCTTTTATAGCGAGATCGACGCAGACAGCGAACTTGGAGGCGAATTCTTAAAGGACTCTTTAAAGAAAGCCCTTGCGGGCGAAAGCGTTTTCCTCCGCAAACAGTATTCTACGCATTTTGAAGCGCAGATGCTTTTCATGGCAAGCCCCTGGCGCAGCGGCGGCCAAGTAAAAGGCGCTATACTGCTGTTCTCCCCTGAAAAGGAAGTGGCGGCCGTAATAGGCGGCATAGAGCTTGCCATATGGCTCACGGCGGCCGGATTTATATTGATAGGCGGAGCAATAATATACGTTTTCTCCCGAAAGATAGTTAAGCCCATTGAGGCCATAGGCGGCGCTTCTGAAAAAATGGCGCTTGGGGAATATGTTGAAGATATCGGCCTAACTTCGAAAGACGAGCTTGGAAAGATGGCGCGCTCGTTCAACAGCATGAAAAAGAAGATAGAAGCGAACGAAGTATTGCGGCAGGAACTGATAGCGAACGTCTCGCACGACCTGCGTACCCCCATCACCAACATAAACGGCTTTTTAAGCGGAATGTCGGAAGGCGTTATAAAGCCGGACGAATACCCGAAATACATAAGCATATTAAAGAAAGAAACAAAACGGCTGATGGATCTGACCGGAGGCATACTCGATGCCGCCAAGGTAAGATCGGGGAGCATAGAACTCAACATAACGGAGTTTGCTCTTATCGGCGCCGCCAAAGAAGCAGTATCCGCAAATGCCGAATTAGCTAAAGGCAAACATGTAAAAATCACAACGGATATAGGCTCAAAGATACATGTGAGCGCCGATTCGAAGAAAATAACTCAGGTATTGTACAACCTAATAAACAACGCGGTCAAGTTTACGCACGAAGGCGGGAACGTAAAGTTAAGCGCCGCCGAAACCGGGGAAGGCGTAAAGGTCTCAGTCGAAGACGACGGCGCAGGCATAGACGAAAAAGAGCTGCCGAATATATTCGGCAGGTATTACACTGCCGGCGGCAGCGGCTACGGTATCGGCCTCAGTATAGTTAAGGCGTATGTGGAGGCGCACGGCTCGAGAGTAGAGATAAAAAGCAAAGAAGGCGAAGGCACTGCCGTCTCGTTTATTCTGCATTCTCATAAATAACGTTTACAAACAGTTTACATTTCAACATATCCGCTTTTACATTCTTATTTTAAGATTCAATCAAAATCATAAGAAAGGAAAACGTCATGAAAAAGATTTTATGCATGAGCCTCATACTGCTTCTATTGATTACTATGAGCGCATGCGTTAAAAATAAGGGCGCCGCGTCTTCGCCGGCTGCCTCGCCCGATACTTCCGTATCTGTCGTGCCTGATCCTTCTTCCGGCGCTCTTGGCGGAGAACAGGCTTCCTCAGGTTCCGTGATAGCGGAATCATCCAATACCGTTTCAGATAAAGAGGTCGAGGCGATATTGGACGATCTGTCGGGTGAGTTGGACAGCGCTCTTAGCGGTGTGGAAAACCTTGAAGATCTTGACGATACTGAGCTTGATGTTGATAGCATCGAATAGAAAGGAGAAAGGAAAATGAAAAAAAGATTAGCTGTAGTATTAACTATAGTATTGGCGCTGTCGATACTTTTGGGAACTGTGGCGTACGCGGCCCCCGGCGACGGTAACGGAGCAGGAGCACAGCCGACGGATAAGGGGCAGCCGACAGATCAGGCCATGAAAAGATGGCAGTTCATGGAGCAGGTGAAGCCGCTTATCCAGAAAATTGCGAATAACCGCGAACAGATAAGGACTATGACCCAAGAACTTGCGGCTCTGCGCCTTCAGGTAAAGGAGCATCTGGGAGACCTTAAAGACGATCCCGAATCTCTCACCGAAGAGCAGATACAGCTTTTAAAGCAATTAAGGACGCAGCTTCGCGAGTGTAAAGACGCCCTTATCGCCACCAACGGCGATATGTCGCAGCACAGGCTGAGGCTCCGGCAGATGAGAAGGGACAGGAATTACGAAGAAGTACTCGCGGCATACGGCAAAGTAATAACTGTCCAGGAAGAAAGAATGCAGCAGCTGAGCAAAATGAAGGAGATCTGCGGGCAGATAATCTCTGTAGGCTGATATCGATAAGCTCAGCATCGAGGCCTCCCGCTTTCGCGGGAGGCCTTTTTTATTGGGCTTCAGCGCAATATACCCCCAGTTTTACTGGGGGAATTAAAAAG
>CAZJOS010000288.1:0-2979 GCA_964547655.1 uncultured Christensenellaceae bacterium | reverse complement strand
CCTCCTCTGTTCACAATGGTCGTCTGCCCGCGCTGCCGCTTGGCATACTCCCTTGTTCACAGAGCCTCCAGCTCGCTTCATCCGCCACCGGCGGCGCTTGCTTACGGCTCCCTTTAACAAAGGAGGTTTCCTCATGATAAAATAATCAAACAAGGCCCGGGAAATGTTTCACGTGAAACATTTCCCGGGCCTTGTCTTTATCATTTACTTCTGAACTTTCATTCAGTACTTATTATGTTATGATTGTTTCACGTGAAACATTACTTGCATGTCATAAGAAAATCGTAAAGGCTCTGAAGCTGATCCTGATTGTAATAGGAAAGGAGTATCTTGCCTTTAATAAGGTCTCCGGCTATCTGCACCTTCGTTCCGAGAGCGGACGAAAGGGCGTTTTGCGCCGACTCTATTTCGGGCACTATGGCCTTTTCCTGTTTCTCGCTCGCCGGAGCCTTTGTGCCTATGTTTTTTATCAGCTCTTCAGTAGCCCTTACCGAAAGCCCCAAAGCGGCTATCTTCTTTGCTATCCTCTCTTTTTCAATATCGCTTGAAAGCGTAACGAGGCATCTTGCGTGCCCGCTCGAAAGCTCTCCCGATATCACCATCTCTCTTACGCTTTGGGGAAGCGTAAGCAGCCGCAGTATGTTTGCTATGGCGCTTCGCGATTTTCCAAGGCGGTTTGAAAGCTCATCCTGAGTCAGGCTGTATTCGTCCATCAAAAGCCTCATGGCCTGGGCTTCTTCAATAGGATTCAGGTCTTCGCGCTGGAGGTTCTCTATAAGCGACACTTCCATAAACGCCTGCTTCGAATACTCTTTAATAACGGCGGGCACTGTTTCGAGCCCCGCTATCCTTGCGGCGCGGTAACGCCTCTCGCCCGCTATTATTATAAACCGCTCGCCGTTTCTCTGTACTATTATCGGCTGAACTATTCCGTATGCCGTAATAGACTGCGCCAGCTCATTCAGGCTTTCGTCGTCAAAAGACTTTCTCGGCTGCTCGAGGTTGGGGTCTATCTCGTTAACGTCGATCTCGAGCACGCTGCCTGCCGTTACCTGAACGTCAGGCTCTCCTATAAGAGCTCCAAGCCCTTTTCCGAGCCTTTGCTGCTGTCTCATAGGATATCCCCTCCGTTATATTCAATTACTTCGTCGGCGAGGTCGTTATAACTTTGCGACCCGAGGCATGCTTCGTCATATTTTATTACGGGAAGCCCGAAGCTGGGCGCTTCTCCGAGCCTTATATTCCTTGGAATTATCGTCTTATATACTTTGTTTTTAAAATATTTTTTCACTTCGTCAACGACCTGTATAGAAAGGTTCGTCCTCCCGTCAAACATCGTAAGCACCACTCCTTCGACTTCGAGCGAGGGGTTAAGGCTCGTCTTAACAAGCTTGATGGTATTAAGCAGCTGCGAGAGGCCTTCGAGCGCGTAATATTCGCACTGTATCGGAACGAGTATCTTGTCGGCAGCCGTCAGCGCGTTTACCGTGATAAGGCCCAGCGACGGAGGGCAGTCCATAAAAATAAAGTCGTAATCTTTCCTTATGTTTTTGAGCGCCTGCTTCAATATCTGTTCTCTCGCTATCTTTGCCACAAGCTCCACTTCCGCGCCTACGAGATCTATATTTGCGGGTATCATATCAAGCGTACTTATCATCGTTTTAACTACAGCCTGTTTAGGGTCTATCCCGTTGATCAGTATGTCATACGACGATGTTTTTATAGTATTTTTGTCTATCCCCATCCCGCTGGTTGAGTTTCCCTGCGGGTCCACATCCATCAGAAGTACTCTTTTTCCTTTTTCCGCAAGGCAGGCGCTTAAGTTTACGGCCGTCGTAGTCTTGCCCACTCCGCCTTTTTGATTGGCTATGGCTATTATCCTTGCCATACATAGACCCCCTGTTTATATTTTATCGTTAAAACCCCTTTGATGATTCCGCATTCATTATAAAACAAAATAATAATATTTGAAAGATAAAACTGTCTTAATAGTTGCTTTAATATTCACAGATAGTTTATATTTGCCGTGTTGCGTACAGTATTGCTGCATGGTATCATTCTTACGTCTTAATTTTTATATCTTAACCGCAATTATATTTTTATTAGTCCCCTGTTTGTGCAATACTAATTATGAATTCATCTATTGGAGGATTGTGATGAAAAAGATACTTGTGGTAGGAGATTCTCTTTCTAAAGGCGTTGCGTTTGATGAAGACAAAAAGAAATACATACTCTTAAAAGATTGCTTTTTCAACCTTATTGCCGGCAATATAGACGCGCAAATGTATAACGCGTCCAGGTTCGGGTCCACTATCATTGAAGGCAGAAAACTGCTGGAAAGCAGGATAGACAAAGTCGATCCCGATATAGTGGTGATCGAGTTCGGCGGAAACGACTGCGATTTTGCATGGAACGATATCGCTTCCGACCCGACTCATGACCATATCCCGAAAACGCCGCTCGACGTATTTGAAAGAAGCCTTAACGGCATGATAGATCTGATAAAAGAGAAAGGCAAAAAGCCGGTGCTTTCCACTCTTCCTCCGCTTTACGCCGACAGTTATTTTAAATGGTTCACAAACAACGACCAGGAAAAAGGCGTCAATATCTTAAAGTGGCTCAAAGACGTATGGCACATATATTGGTGGCATGAAAGATATTCGAATTGCATACAATACATCGCCCGCGAACGGAATATAAACTGCATAGATATAAGAAGGGAATTTTTAAAACGTAAAGACTTTTCGGAATATATATGCTCCGACGGCATCCATCCTAATCAGGCGGGCCACCGTTTGATATTCGAGGCGGTAATAGATTATATCAAAGAATACGCTTCCTATCTGCTCCCGTCCGCATCTTCGGTGCCGGCCGCAGTATTAAGCACGACATAATAATTATATTGAATAGCGGATAAACAAATTTAAAACCTGACTTGACCGAATCAGGAACCACATTACCGCTTAGATTTTGTCTATC
>CAZJOS010000287.1:0-2987 GCA_964547655.1 uncultured Christensenellaceae bacterium | reverse complement strand
GCCCGCCTGAAACGATTCGAATTATAAGAAATACTAAAAGAACATTCCAGTCATTAAGAAAAGGTTTGTCAAGGATCAGCGCGTTATTATTAAATAGAATATGGTATAATATTCTTGACAAAGCCGGATAAGATGTTTAAGATATCGGTTTGGTTTTTGCATGCTTGCTTTAAAAAAACAATTGTTTTATTATATATAGTGCAGGAAGAGAGAGAGGAATATATTTGACAAAACAGAATAGCGTGCGCATAGTCCCGCTGGGCGGAATAGGCGAAATCGGAAAAAACATGTGGGTAATAGAATATGGTGAGGATATTATAGTAATCGACTGCGGGTTTTCGTTCCCGCGCGAAGACATGCTCGGCGTAGACTACGTCATACCCGACTCGTCGTATTTGAAAAAGAACAAAGAGAGAATAAAGGCTGTGCTTATAACGCATGGCCATGAAGACCATATAGGGGCTACGCCCTACCTGCTGCAGGAATTCGGCGCTCCGGTGTACGGGACCGATTTGTCGCTGGCACTGATAGAGACGAAGCTCGCCGAGCGCAAGGTCGAAGGTATTGAGTTCAATATTATAAAGCCGGGAGATAATATCCGGGCGGGCTCGTTTAAGATCGAGGCGATACAGGTAAACCATAGTATCGACGCGGCGCTGGCGTTTGCCATACATACCCCCGTGGGTACTATCATACATACCGGGGACTTCAAGGTGGACTATACGCCTACCGACGGCAGGGTAATCGACCTTCCGAAGTTCGCGGAGCTGGGAGAAAAGGGAGTGCTGGCGCTGCTGTCCGACTCGACTAATGCCGAAAACCCCGGCTCTACAATGTCTGAGAGCAAAGTGGGAGAAACGTTCGAGAGCTTCTTCAAGGGCGCTCCGGGCAGGATAATCGTTGCGACGTTCTCGTCCAATATACACAGGCTTCAGCAGGTAATAACAGCTTCGAAGCGATACGGCAGGAAGGTATGCCTCTCAGGGCGCAGTATGCTGAAGATCGCGAAAGTAGCGATGGAACTGGGGTATCTGGAACTTGATGAGAACATGCTCGTCGAGCCGGAAGAGCTCGAAAAACTCGGCGCCTCGAAGATAGTGATACTGACGACGGGCAGCCAGGGCGAAACTATGTCGGGGCTCGTACGCATGGCTGCCGGAGAGCACAAGAAGCTCACTATACAGCCGGGCGACCTCGTCATAATCTCAGCGTCGGCGATACCCGGCAACGAGAGGTATGTATCAGACGTTATAAATATGCTGTACCGCAAGGGCGCGAATGTTATAAACGAGGCTATGGCCGACATACACGTTTCGGGGCACGCGTGCCAGGAAGAGCTTAAGCTGATGCTGTCGCTCACGAAGCCAAGGTATTTCATACCTGTGCACGGCGAATACCGGCACCTTTACCGTCACGCCGCGCTTGCCGAAAGCGTAGGCATAAAGCAGAAGAATATTTTCATACCCGAGATAGGAAAGGTGATAGAGCTGGGTAAAAGGTTCTCGCGCTTTACCGAGACAGTGCCTTCGGGCAGCGTCATTATAGACGGCCTCGGCGTAGGCGACGTGGGAAACGTGGTATTGCGCGACAGGCGGCAGCTGTCGCAGGATGGCCTGTTTATAGTGGTAGTCACTATCTCTTCCGAGACGGGAGAGCTGATATCGGGCCCCGATATCGTTTCGAGGGGGTTCGTATACATGCGCGAGTCGGGCGACCTGCTCGAAGCCGCGAGGAAGATAATAATAGAGGTAGTGGAGGATTGCCGGCTGAACAAGCTGACCGAGTGGACGACGATAAAGAACCGCATAAAAAAGGCGTTGCGCAGCTACCTTTACGATACGACAAAACGCAACCCGATGATACTGCCGATAATAATAGATATTTAAGGGGTCCCCTCAAAATCGATTTTTTTAGCGAATTAAGGAGGATATTATGCTGGTTTACGACACGGCGAACAAACTTGCGAAAGAGATAAAGGAAAGTACCGAATACAAGGAATATATTGCGCTCAAAGAAAAGGTGATGGCCGACGAGCAGACGAAGCTGCTGCTCAAAGACTATAAGAAGCTGCAGCTAGAGGCTCAGGCGGCGTATATTAGCGGCAGCGAGCCCAGCGCCGAATCTTTGGATAAGCTTAAGAAGCTGGGCGAAGTGCTCACGCTCAATCACGACGTTACCGATTATTTCTCTGCCGAGTACAGGTTCCAGACGATAGTCGGCGACGTCTACAACATAATAGGCAGCGCCTGCGATCTGGGGCTCGATTTTTTAAAGGAATAACAGATGGCTCACAAAAGACGCGACGATTATTTCGGCGAAGACAGCAGAATAATACGGGTCTCCGAAGGAGAGACGAGGCAGTTCTCGATGGACGGAAGCGAGAGGGAGCCTGCGGAGATGGCGGAAGAGAGAAGCTCTTTAAGAGACCTTACCCTGCCCGCGCTTCTCTGGAAATTCGGCCGGCCTGCGCTTCTGCTCATTTTAAGCGCCGCGCTTATAGTATGGCTGGGCTTTACGGCTTTTGGCTATGTCAAGGGTAATTATTTCGACCCGGCGGGCTCTGACCCTTCGGTCTTCAAGGCCGTACAGATAAAGCCCGGGTCTTCGCTGTCCAGTATCGCCTCGAAGCTTTATGACGAGGGTATAATACGAAACAAGTTCGTGTTCCAGATGTATGCCGACTTCAACGATAAGAGCTCGAAAATGCAGGCAGGCATTTATCAGCTTTCGCCCGCCATGACTATGGACGAGATAATAGCGGTACTGTCCGCGGGCGACGGAGGAAGGAAAGTGGTGAAAGTCACGCTGACCGAAGGCATGACTATTGCCGATATGGCCGATACGCTCGTTGGAAAAGGAATTTTCAACGCCGCGAAGAAGGAGGAGTTCTTAAAGCTCTGCAACGACCCCTATGTGTTCAGCGGCGATTACAGCTTTATAGAGCTGCTTACAGACGACCCTGATCTGCAGCAGCGCAGGTACGCTCT
>CAZJOS010000286.1:0-2990 GCA_964547655.1 uncultured Christensenellaceae bacterium | reverse complement strand
CCGTCTATCCTTCCCCAGTATAGACGTTTCAGGCTTTCTTATACGCCGCGAGCCTGCTTTCTATAAGGTTCTTTATGTAGCCCTCGATGTCGTCCGCCTTGTCGGCCAGTACCTCGAGCGACTTGTTCGATATATCGCTCACAAACATTTCGAACGCCCGCATGGATACCTCTTTTATGTCGTCAGCCGAGAGCCTGCCGTCGGCGCTCTTTTCTTTAAGGCCTTCCACCACGTTTGCCTGAAGGCCGGCCACTACCTGGTCAGCCACCTTCTCGGCCTCGCTAAGCGCCGCAATCAGCGCCTCGTTTTGGGTCTTTCCCTTGAGCCACGCAAACCCCGCCTTTACGAGGGGTATTATCACGGCCACGAATAACAGGTATACACCGAATATCGCCGCGTCTGTCCAGTTGTTCATGATTTGTTCCTCACTTTCTTTCTATTAAATAATTTTCCAGCTCTTCTTTGACTTCGTCGCAGTCGCCGTTTATAAGCCCCGACTTCTGCAGCGCCCCGAGCGTTACGAGATTGCATTTCAGCAACAGCTGTATGGCTGCTTTGCCCTGCCCTTTCCGTTCCCTCACCGCGTTCACTATGAGGTTCACCGCTATCATGATAACTCCCACGCTCACGCCCGTTATTATCCCTTCCATACCGAAGCCTCCTTAAGCGCCCTTTCCGCAGCATCTTTTATGGCGCTCAGCGCCTGCGCGCTTTCCGCTGCGGCGCTTTTCAGCGCCGTGACTTCGGTTTCCCGCGCCCTTCCCCACATGGCCGCCGCTGTAGCGTTGTCTACCTCGCCCGTTTCGGCGAGGCCGCACGCCTTCTGGAACATCTTTGTCGCCGCCGCCGACCGCGAACCGAACTCACCTATGAGCGCAGGGTCCATATCGCCCGCGAACCCCGCGCCTATAAGCGCGCGCTGGAACAGCGCCGCGAGATCGCTCCTGTCTCCCTGCCTTATCAGCACATCGCTCCCTCCTTCCGTAATTAATGATTCGTATTGTTCGCCGCTTGCCGGACGGAACACCCCCACACGGTTTTTCGCAGCGTACGTGTCGGCCTCTATGTGCATCTTGTCCTTAGGGTTGGTGGTGTGCTGTATGAGGCCGCCGCCGATATACCCGGCGGCGTGCGAGGCGTTCCTGCCTTTGAAGTCGTAAAGTATTATGTCGCCCGGCCGGCGCTCCTCCCACGGTATAAACTTCCTGTGCCACTTGTCGTACATCTTAAGCGTGCGCGTGCCTATATCCATGTCGAAGAATATCTTGTACACCGCCCACCAGAACGACGAGCAGTCGGCGCTTTTATCGAGGCTGTACCTGCTGGAGTTGCTGTACGGCAGCCTTATCTCGGGCTTGTCCCAATGCGCCCAGTCGGTCGATTCCTCTTTACCGGTAAACTGCATGGCGAACTGCACAAGTATGTTTGTCCCAGCGGGCAGCTCCGTTTCGAGCACCGCCTTCATGGCGCTCATAGTGTAGCCCGTGTCGGGCGGGTGCGCCTTTACGTACGCCGCCGTGCGTTTCAACAGCTCTGTCTTATCGAGCATGATTCTCACTCCCTTTTATCAAAATAAAAAAACGGCTGAAAGCCGTATCGCTGCGCGTTGAAAAACAAAAGCCGGGGCAACGCCTCCGGCTAAATATTTTTTCTTCCTATATATAATACAGATATCTAAAAACTCCGATATGCCCTATCAGGCTTTATTCATGTTACCTTGTTCCGCCGTGTTTCCTAAGACCTCATACCCCGCGCTTATAAGCGCCTTAGCCGCTGCCGCTTTGTCGCTTTCGCGCACGAGAATGTAGTCGGTATCATACGTAGACAAGGCAAATATGCTGATCTTGGCTTCGGCCAGCACGGCGCTTAAGGACGACAGTATGCCCGTAAGAGAGAAATCCAAAGGGCCCTGCACTTTGAGCGCGGCGTATCCGCCCGCGCACAATACGCCGTCCGGCACGTTTCCTTCTTCGCATACTACAGACAGTTCGTCTTCGGTGCGCGTTATGCTAAAAAAACCGCCGCTTGCTGCCCACTGCGGCACAGCAGAGCCGCCCCCGAGCCTGCATATCGCATATCGCCCGGGGATAAACTTAAGCTTAAGGCTTCCCATCTACTCTTCCTTCCGCAGCACCCACATAACGCTCGCTACGCGGTCGGCCATGTCGTCGCACTCATCCACCTGCGCAACGATATACCCTTCAAACAGCCCGCTGTGCTCGGGGTGCAAAACAACAAGCTCCTGCGCCCTCGCGGCTATCGCGGCAGTGTTGCTGTCGTTAACGGACTGCGTTTCCTCCCCCGCTATTTTCTCAGAGACCAGCTTAAGGCCCACGCTTTCAAACGCCCTCAGCCACTGCTCTTTCGTATAATAGTCTGCCTCGTATCTCGGCGCTTCCGCGTCTTCGATTATGTAGCCGTCGTCTACTATTATATACCCTCCGGGTTTTACAGTAGCTTTTAGTTTGCCCAGCGTCTGTTCCGGGTCTCCCATCACGTTCCCCACCGCTCCCAGCACGGTTAGGTCATAGCCTGTTTCAGCCTGCGCGGCTTCGTTTATATCTCCCGCCGTGAATTCGCACAGATGCCCGACGCCCAATTCTTCCGCCTTTTCTTTTGCGTACTCGATGAATTCCGCCATCAAATCGATGCCCTTCGCGTGGCAGCCTGTTTCCTTTGCCAGCCTTATGCTTACCGCGCCCTTGCCGCAGCCCAAGTCCAGCGCCTTCCATCCCGCGCCCGCTCCTATTTCCTTTGCCGCCCGCACTACCGCGGCGGGGTCAGACCCCAATTCCCACAGATCCTGAAGCAGGTACGGCAGATACGGCAGCAGCTCGACCGATCCCGCCGTCAGCGATCCGGCCAGTTTTTCTTCTGTTTCTTTTTCCATATATGATCCCCCAATACTCCAACTTAGCCGTCGCGGCTTTTCATAAAACGATCAAAATAATTATACCATTTATATCCACCGTATGGCAAGTCATGAGCCG
>CAZJOS010000285.1:0-3003 GCA_964547655.1 uncultured Christensenellaceae bacterium | reverse complement strand
ATATAACAGTGTATGAATATTACATAACAAAGTTACTGCCTAAACTGCCGCCCTAAGATTTCTATGTGTTTTCGGCCTGTCACTATAGTATACGTTAATTGCTAAAGTGATAGTCCTTATACTATTTAAAAAGCCGTCCTGCAAGAACGGCTTTCTGCTCTAATATATCTTTATTATCATTATTCCTCTTCCGCTTCCTTTTTAGCCTGCTCTATCACTTTTTCCGCCAGATTGGCCGGCATTTCCTCATATCTCTCAAAGGTCATCTTAAAAGAGCCCCTCGCGTGAGACATCGACCTTAAGTCGGTGGCATACTTGAAAATCTCTGCAAGCGGTACTTCAGCGGATACTTCCTGATTGCCGTTTGCCGGATTCATACCGAGTATGCGGCCTCTGCGGCGGTTTATATCCCCTATTATATCGCCCATATATTCGTCAGGAATAGTTACGATAAGGCGGTATATGGGTTCCAGCATAACAGGGTTAGCCTCGCTGCACCCTTTCTTATAAGCAAGGCTGGCGGCTATCTTAAAAGCCATTTCCGATGAATCGACTGGGTGATAAGAGCCGTCGTATAAGGTAGCCCTTAGTTTTACCATAGGGTACCCGGCAAGAACGCCTTTAGGCAGGCTCTCTCTTAATCCCTTTTCAACTGCCGGTATATACTGGCGCGGCACTACGCCTCCAACGACCTTATCGACAAACTCGAAGTTTTCCTCAGAATCGTGCAACGGCTCAAACTCGATCCATACATCTCCAAACTGTCCGTGCCCGCCCGATTGTTTCTTGTGTCTTCCCTGTGCCTGCACCTTTTTTCTGATGGTTTCGCGATAAGGTATCTGCGGATCGGAAAGCTGTGCTTCCACTCCAAATTTATTTTGAAGCTTCTTGCATATAACTTCCAGGTGAAGTTCGCCTAAACCGCTTGCGAGAGTATCTGAAGTATCTGTGGATTTCATCAGAACGAAAGACGGGTCTTCTTCTTCCAGCCTGTGAAGCCCGGCAAATACTTTTTCTTCTTCTCCTTCCTTTTTAGCCGTAACCGCAAGAGATATGCTGGGCTCCGGAAACACTACGTCGGGGAACACAACTATTTTGTTCTCTTCGCATAGCGTTCCGCCCGTATTGGTATTCTGAAGTTTAGCGAGCGCCCCTATATCTCCGGCCGCCAGCTTATCAACGTTGATCTGTTTTTTACCGCTCATTATATACAGCTGGCCGAATTTTTCACTTTTTTCAGTATTGCCATTTTTTATAGCCTGGCCGGTGGCAAGCTCGCCGCCAAGTATCTTGAACACGGAAAGCTTCCCTACGAACGGGTCGGCAACCGTTTTGTATACCTGGGCAGCGAAAGGCGAAGACGGGTCCGCCGTATATTCGACTTCTTCTCCTTTAGGGGTTTTTCCTTTTATTTTTATCATTTCATTCGGAGCGGGCATAAACGAAACGAGATTATCGAGAAGAAGCGATATTCCCTGCCCGTGTGCGGCAGCGCCTATAAATACGGGAACTACATCGCCGGAAACGATTCCTTCCTTAAGACCTTTCATTATATCTTCACGGGAAAGCTCTTCCCCCTCGAAATATTTCTCCATAAGCGTTTCGTCGTTTTCCGCGGCATTTTCAATAATTGCGTCTCTTATAGACCTGGCTTTATCAGCCATATCTGCGGGAATTTCCGCTTCCTTTAACTTCTTGCCGTCAAACATATAGGCTTTCATCTCAACTACGTCTACAATGCCCTTAAAATCGAGCCCCTGCCCAATAGGCAGCTGCATGACCGTGATATGCGTAGTGTATTTTTCTTTAAGGCCGTCCACAACTTTATCAAAATCAACGTGCTCCTTATCCATCTGGTTGATAAAGAACGCTTTTGCTTTTTTATGCGCCGTGCAGATATCCCATGCCTTTTCAGCCCCTACCGTAAGCCCGCCAAGTCCGTTTACAATTATAAGCGCGCTGTCGGCAAGATAATACCCCGAAGTCGCCTCTCCGATAAAATCAAAATAACCGGGAGTATCGATAACGTTTAGTTTAGTCTCTTTCCATTCCACGGGAGCCATAGCCGAACTGATGGATATATGCCTTTTTGTTTCCTCAGGGTCAAAGTCCATTACGGTATTGCCGTCTTCCGTTCTACCCTGCCTGTCGATGGCGCCGCCTAAAAAAAGCATTGCCTCTGCGAGCGTTGTCTTTCCTTCTCCGCCGTGGCCCACGAGAGCAATGTTTCTTATTTCGCCTGTCTTGTAATACTTCATTATTCCCTCCAACGATTTAACAACCAGTATGTCTCATCTCTACTGATCTCATAATTAAATCAATTCTAACAGAAAGGCATGGAAAAATAAATAGTTTTTAAGTTTGGTATAGCAATAAAATTGAATCTGTGTAATAATGGCTTATATTAAGGCGTAAATATTTTTTCAAGCCGGATTTTAGGAGAGTATAATGGAGACTGAAAAGAAAAAACTGACCGACAATCAGCTTAGGCTGGTTCAGGGGATTGCAGGCATACTCAGCGCAGCGGCATTGATGCTTTCCATAGCGTTTTCACAGAATTTAAAACAAGTATCAGGTATATTAGAATATCTTTTCGTAGCGGTATTTTTAGCGATTATGATGGGACGCAGGCGGATCGAGAATAAATACAGGTTAAGACTTAATTTTTATAGCCTTATGTTGTTAGACGGCATAATGGGCGGAATAATTATAATGCTTATTATGATCTTCTATTTCCCCGAAGAACCGGTGCTTATTTCTGAAACAGTTAAAATCCTCATAGTTACAGGTTTAATACTGGTAACATTGATTTTTGGTGTTGGATTACCTCTCCGCAAATACTTAAAGCTTAAGGAAAAGGGCGAAGTCAGGCCTATACGCATACCGGAGAAAACGGAAGAGGAAAAAGAAAGGGAACAAAGAAACCTTCAAAATAACGGACACCCTTCGATAGCTCAACAGATAGCCGAGATGACAATGGAACTCGAGAATAAAGACAAAGAA
>CAZJOS010000284.1:436-3009 GCA_964547655.1 uncultured Christensenellaceae bacterium | reverse complement strand
CCGGGCAGTTTATGGCGTGCTCTTCTATAAAGCTCTCCATCTCGGGCTGCTTCATGGCGGCAGTGTTTACCGGTATATTCTTTTTCGCGGCATAATCTTCTATGAGCTGGTCAGCCCTGTAGCGCGTCTTGCACTCCTTGCAGTCCATGAGCGGGTCGGAAAAGCCGCCCACATGCCCCGATGCCACCCAGACTTCCGGGTTCATCAGTATGGCGCAGTCGAGCCCTACGTTATACGGGCACTCCTTCACGAACTTCTTCCACCACGCCTGCTTTAAGTTATTCTTGAACTCGACACCGAGCGGGCCGTAGTCCCACGAGTTCGCGAGGCCGCCGTAAATATCCGAGCCGGGGTATACGAACCCCTTGTTTTTGCACAGCGCGACTATGCGCTCCATCGTCTGCTTGTCTTTTTTCATTTATTCCTCCAAAAATAAAAAGCCGCTTTCATCCGTAAGGGACGAAAATGGCACATTTCCGCGGTTCCACCCTGTTTGGCAGCTTACGCTGCCCGCTTTAAAGTTCCGGCATCCTTGAAGCGCCCATGGTTTTCTTTCCGCCGCGAACTCCCACCGCCTTCGCGTCGCTTTGCCGGATATAAAAAACATGCTCTCCGCCGGACAGTATTAATAATGGATTTAATATAGCAGATGGGAGGGGAGAACGCAAGACGGATTTGCTTATTCAGGATGCAATATTACAAAATCTTGGCGGTTAATACCGCTTTGTTGGTTGTACAATGTCAAATTACGTTTTCTAACTAAATAACCTTTGGGTTTCGTACGGAAATTAGTATAAAAAAGTAAACATAAATATGAGTGATATAGATTTTCTATTATTTCCTAAAGTGTAACAGATCATTTGACAAAGCGGATTAAACGTGCCGAGGCTTGCTTTACCTCCCGTTATGCAATATACTGGATATTGGAATGATATTCTATTAAAATGAAGATTCACGACAAGGATTCGCGCCTCTGAACTGTATTATATACAGAGGATGAAAAGAGAAAAGCTGTGAGGCTATGTAAAAGCAATCAAAGCCGTTGATTAGAAATCTACATATTGAGGAGTTTTAATGAAAAAATTTGTCGCGTTATTAATCGTTATAGTCCTGTTATTAGTATCATGCTCGATTAATGATACTCAATCCCCGCAAAGTATTACCCCGGGGCGCAAAAACTCCGCTTTCTCAGGGCTCGGGTTCTCATTTGTACTGCCCGAAGCGTACGAGCGTATCGAATACAATATAATAGACGGCTCCATAGCTGAGGCTGTTTTTTGGAAAGACGGCAGACAATATACATTCAGAATGGCTGAAGGGGACCGCGATACCACAGATATAGAGATAGAATCGGGGCCAGACATACATGGCAGGTGCCGCGCGGGGAATATATGGATAACATATAATAACCCGGGCAAGCCGGGGCTGGCCGAATGGAAAACGGGCAGCTTTTCATACAGTATGTATACCGATAACTTCGACGAAGAATTGATGCCAGTCGTAATTTTAGACGTTGCGCAGGAGATTCAGGAGCAAATGAACCCGCTTTCCGGTGATAAGGCGTATATGAAGTTCTGGGCGGTCGATATAGGGCAGGAAGGCTATACCAAGACCGGAGCGATGTACATTCGCTCATGGCGCAGCGAGGTTTGCAGCAGGACTGAGGGCTATGGTATGACTCTTATTGTCAGCCCCGAGGCATATATGCCTTTGCCAGACGATGTGGAAAGGGTATCGTTTAAGGGCAGGGACTTTTATGCCACGTATCGTGAAATCTGCTGGGACAGCAACGATGATCAAGGAAATTGGATAGGCGGAACGTCGTATGAAAAACAGCTTGTATGGTACAGAAATGGATGCGCATATTCTCTTTCCGCAAGTACCGGCGACAAAAACATTTCACCTGATATGATTTCTCCGCAGACAGCGCTTGCGTTTGAGGGCAGCGACGCGTATCAGCCGGCGGGGCTTGAGATGATAAGCGATGAATTGCAGGTTGAATTTATTTCGGGGAATCTTCGGGTATCAGTCCGTCTATGCGCGAAGCCCTTTGACAGCGGGATGCTGGGCGATATCAATCAGGAAAGCGTGGAAAATAAAGACGGATTCGAATATTTTGAAGCAGGGCCGAAGGGTCCCAGACATAAGACGCTTAAGTGGGAGACGAATATGGGGTTGGTGTTTCTTCAGGGAGGGATTCCTCTTAATTGCACTGATGATTACCCCGCCGATGTATGGGATTTTATAGACGCCGATCTCGCAATGAGTATTACGGAACAGATCGGGTGTGCGCCGGAAAATTTCCCAAGGTAATAAGCGCACTCAATAATTTTAATTCGTTATCCTGAGGAAACCTTTTTTCACATCGAAATAGTGGAGATAGAAAAACCGGGTGAGATAAATTAGCTTTACTTATTGAGCAATTTAGCAATAAGAAATCCGGCCTCGCGCCGGTTTTCTATTTCTCGGTGTTCGCCTCGAACCGCTCAAAATATCCTATCAGTTCGCCGCTTTCGTCGCGGACGGGGCTCATGTATATGCGTTGGTTTTTGTTGACGCCGAGAAAAACATCG
>CAZJOS010000284.1:0-426 GCA_964547655.1 uncultured Christensenellaceae bacterium | reverse complement strand
TCATTTTTGATCTTCTCGAACGCCGCGGTTATCTTCTCCCGTGAGCTTTCTTTGTGGCAGCCCAGGAGCGACTTGCCTATGAGGTCCTTATATCCCCGCTCGGAATAGTAATGGCGCTGCGCCGCTTTGTTCATGTATCTTATAATATGATCGCAGTCCACGTACATTATCTGGTGCGGTAAACTATCGAGTATATACGCCATCATGCTTTCTTTATCCATGTCAATGCCTCCTTTAATGCTTCTGTAACAGTATACGCCTGTCAAATATGCAAGTCAACAAAGCCAAAACAGCGTAATCATGCACTTTTGGAGCAATATCAAATATTTTTTGCAGGAATGAAAAAAACATGTTGCATTTTTGAAAGTTTATGATATACTGTAATCAAACGAGGGCGTTTAGAATTTTAAACGCTCTCGTTTTTTA
>CAZJOS010000283.1:0-3081 GCA_964547655.1 uncultured Christensenellaceae bacterium | reverse complement strand
CGGGTAATCATCAGGGTGTAAACGAATTGTAAATGGATAGAAAAACAGGCGCGGAAATTTTGCCCGCGCCTGTTTCGTACTATTTTTATAATTTAATAGCCTTTATATATATCGATCACGCTGCCGTCGATGGCGTTGATAGTCAGAAAGCTTTCGCCGATCCATTCATACCGCAGCCGCTGGTCGCCCGGGTTTGCCACACTCTTTCCGTAAAAGTTCCAAGCCGGGATGAGCAGGCCGCTATCGTTAGAGTTTCGCTCTATTATGCGGTGCAGGGAAAGCGTGACGCGGTTTATTTCGAATTCATACACGGTGTCTTCCGCCCGAGCTTCATTTTTTATAAATATCATTTTTTCGAAGATCTCCCGTATCTCCGAAAAGGGTTTGAGCTGCGCGTCAACGATTACTGTTTCGGCGACGTCAAGCGGGCACGTCCATTCCATATTGATTATTCCTTCGCCGTTGACCGTAAAATACATCTGCTCATACCGCCAGGATGGCGACATGGAGTCGGCGCCCGTCATGCTTTCACCGTAGACGTATGAGCACGGCAGGCCGTCCACCGTTCTGACGCAGTATACAAGGTATGCGTATCGTTCCGCGGGGCTTATTGTGCCGTCCTCGCGAGGCTGCGCGTCATCCTGAAGGTACATGCTGTCTACGATCATACCCGAGCCGGCCTTGTCCAGCAGGCTCTGCACCATCTGTTTTGCTTCGCCCGGCTTTAACCCTACCTTTAAGAGTTTTTCCGCGTCAACATACGAGTCTTCCCTCACAGGCAGGGAAGATGAGAACCCGAAGCTGCCGGCAGAGGCCGGATTGCGGAAGTCACAATATACTAAAGACGGGCTGCTGTCGTTGTTTACATAGAAGTACCTGCCTTCGCCTCCGGCGTACCTTTCATAGGCTTCAAGGCCGGTTCCTGAGCCGCCGGCCTGCGGCACCGGCGTAGCGGCCGTCTCGTCTTCCTCTTCTATCGGAATATCTGATACCGTTTCATTCATGTTTACCAGTGTACCGTCCGTACGTATTTCCTCCAGCGTTTCTGGCGCTGTTTTTAATTGTTCTTCCAAACCGGCTAATATCTGCTCGTTCATTTCCAGATCGGCCGACTTTTCCGGATCGTCTTTTATTAACGCAATACGCGCTTTCACTTTTATTATGGAATCATTGATCTGAGCCCTGGTCCGCTGATGCGAATCGATCCACATCTCCGCGTCGCCGCAAAGCGCATCGAAGAACGCGCTGACTGTCTCCTGCGAAAATTCCGCCAGCCTGACGCTGTAGATGGGAAGGGCGCTTGCTTCGGGTATTATCACCCGGGCATCCACGCTGATACTCAGATTTCCGCGCGCCCCATATTTCTCAAACGAATAGCTTTCGGGTATGCCGTATTGCTCGGAAAGGCTTGCTGAAACGTTTGAGGCCGAAGCGTCCTTTTTCGCCTGCTCCAGCATGCGCTCCGTATCCTTTTGGGCCACGACGCCTTTTTCAGGCGACGGCTGGCAGGCCGGGAACGCAAATATAATTATAAGGCTCAGTAATGCGGCAAATATCCGCTTCATAAAAATACTCCTTTTTTATCGATCATTGTATCTTACGTTCCTTATCAATAGCCCTTTTGCGTGTCGATCACGCTTCCGTCGATGGCGTTGATGCTTAAAAAGCTGACCCCTATCTCTTCCGGAGAGACTTCTTCTCCATAGTTGGTGATCTGTTTGCCGTAGAAATTCCATACCGGGACAAGCAGCCCGCTTTCAAAGGAATCCTGCTCCGCTATGCGCTGGAGCGAAAGCGTTACCCGGTTGATCTCGAAAGTCATCGTTTGATTGCCGATCTTTGTCTGCGCCTCATATTTGATGCGCATCATCTTTTCGAATATCTCCTTTATCTCGGAAAACGGCTTAAGCTTTGCGTCGTCGTTCACTTTTTCAATGACCTCAAGCGGTGACCACCAGGACATTTCGAATATACCCTTCGCGTTTACGCGGAATTCTATTTTCTCATACATCCATTCAGGCGCCATATGCGCTTCGAGGTCAGACTTGGCATCCGCGGCAGCCATGCGGCTCATACCCGTAATGTTGGCACACGGTATGCCGTCTACACTGCGTACGCAGAAGATATCGTATTCATAGTTCTCCGGGGCGCGGACGATCCCGTCTACATAGCCTTTCTGCTCGTCGTCGAGGTAATAAACGCTGTCAACAACCGCGTCTATGTGCGCCTCGTCCAGCAGGTCCCGCACCATCTTCACCGCCTCGCTCGGGCTCATGCCTATGTTTTTCAGAAGATCGGCGCTTAAGTCGCTGTCGTCAAGTATGGGCACCGACGGCGAATATCCGAAATTCGTGAATGCCGCGGGATTGCTATTGTCCCTGTACCAAATCATGGCGTTGCGCCTCACGCTCCTTCCGCCGCCGCCCGAGCCGCTCTTGTTGGGCACAAACCAGGCTTCCTTCATATCGTCGTTGTTCTGCACCGAGAATGCTACGCCGTTGTCCCCTTTCTTTTCGTACGCGGTCAGGCCCGTATAGCTGGCAAGTATTTGTGTCTTCGTCTCGTGGTCTTTATACCAATATTTAGTTTCTAGTTTACCGTCGGCACGGACTTCTTCGATTTTTTCCGGCGCGGTTTCCAAGGCTTTTTCAAGCTGGGCAAGCCGGTCGAGCGCGTCAGGGTTGTCCTCTTCGCCTTCTTCCTTCATGAATTTTTTCCAATGTATTATGCTTTGCTCGACCTCATCTCTGGTCTGCTCCTCGGGCGCCTTCCACATTTCCCTGTCGCTGCAGAATACATTCCATAAGGCGTCCACCTGATCCTGCGTAAAATCCGCCGCTTTCACGCGGTATATTGGCATAACGCTTCCCTCCGGTACTATAACGCGCGCGTCCACATGTATATTAAGTTTGCCGCCCGCGCCCTGCGCGTCATATGTATATGTCTCCGGTATGCCATATTGCTCCGCAAGGCTTTGCGCGCTCGCGGGCGCTTCGCTCTTCTGCGCTTCCTCGAGCATCCGTTCCGAATCCTTCTGAACCACCGTGCCTTTTTCAGGTGTCGGCTGGCAGGCCGGAAGCG
>CAZJOS010000282.1:0-3096 GCA_964547655.1 uncultured Christensenellaceae bacterium | reverse complement strand
CTTATAATCTAAGGAAACACTTATTAATTCGATATCTTGTCTTGGCGGCTTCAACCCCAATGACGTTAAGCGTCATTGGGGACCCCGGGATTTTGTGCCCTGCCGCGTCATGAAACCTTGAAATAACGCTGCTATTCCTGCGGTTTCGTTCCTTGCATGACGCAAAACCATCTCGCCAATCCCGCATACCTCATTTAATCAGTGTTTCCTAAATATTTTTCAATAGTTCCGCCGCCTCATCGGCGGTTATCTCGCCCCTGTCGAGCTTGTCGAACACGGCTTTGCGCTCGTTTTTTATTTCATCGGAAGACATGCTGCTCTCGAGCCCGAGTTTTTTTATTATTGCGTCGAGCTTGCCCCTTACTGTGGGGTACGATATCCCCAAAGCCTTCTCAACGTCCTTTATGCTTCCCCGGCATTTTAAGAACGTAAGCACAAAATATTCTTCCTCATCGCTTAGCCTGCAGAAGCCGCATCCGCTGAAACGGCCTGAAAGCTCGCTCTTGCATCCGCTGCAGGTAAGCTTTGTTGTTTCGTATTGCCCGCCGCATACGGGGCAGACAGAGGGCGCCTTTCTTTTCATTTGATCACCTCGAGTTGATTTATATTGAATTTATACATCATAAAATTAAAAATGTCAATAGAAATATTAAATATATTAATTAAGACATTAATTTATTTAATATCGATTTAAATGATATGACTATAACAGGATATTTATAGTATAGATAATATTCGTTAATTCAGATAAGAGGATTTTCAGGAGAACTATCGTTTTGCTTTTGAATAATAAGCTGTCCGCCGCTGTCGATATAACCGAGAAGGACGTCGCTCGGGCTTAGTATGTTTTGTTTCAGCAATTCATCTGTAAGCCAGTTACGGTCTTTGCCGGCCATATTAAGATTGTCGTCGAGGACACTGCCGTCGATTATTACAGTTATACATATGCCCTTATAATCCGTGTTGATATTCATATCGCGGGGAGTAAGAGGCTGTGTTTCCGATTTCTTCTGAACGCTTACCAGCCCGTCCGTTTCAAGCACGGCTGATTCCACGTCCGCAATATCGAACGCGTTTTTAAGACGACATTCTTCGAGAACGTCGTTTATTGTCATTTTGGATCTCTTAATATTCTTCTTAATAAGCCGTCCGTTCTGTATAAGCACTGTGGGCTTTCCGTCGAGCAGCTTTCTTGCACGATAGCTTTTGATTGCAGCGAAAGAAAGGAGTACGGGAAATAACGCATAAACTATAAGGCCCGTTATGCCGCTCGCAAAGCTGACAGACGAATCGACCGCGAACGAGGCGGCTATGGAGCCTATAGATATGCCGACGACATAATCGAAGAAGCTTAGCTGCGACAGCTGCTTTTTTCCGAGTATGCGCGTGAGAACAAATAGAATAACAAAAGAGATAACCGATTTGAGAAACGTATTGAATATTTCACCAAGCATAACAAAATCCTCGTGTTTATTCTTTGCCTCAACGGCGGATACGATTCAGGTGTTTTGCGTCAACTTGCCGCTTCGAACGATCGGTTATGAGGAATAATAATGTATGCGGGGGCGCGTTATATGATGAAGGCCGTAATCAAAAACTGGAGATAACGCTGCTTAAGCGGGTTAACCCATAATAAATCTGCTCCGGATATGGGAAGCGCACTGCCTGCTGTCATGTTAAGCAAACATAGCGCAGTTATGCTATAATGCGGTTATGAAAACATTATTTGAGATATTCGTGTACTCAGCCTTAGGTCTTTCTCTTTATTTCATAATAGCTAACATTATTAAGAAAAGGGATATCGCGGGGACAATTATGGGCCGCGAGCCTGTTTTAGGCGGCAATCTGCCCGCGATAAAAAGAGTAACGGTAAATAAGAATGTCATAATAAAAATATTTATTATCGTATTTGCGTCGCGCGTTGCACTTTACCTGCTTTGTTGGTATTTTACGCATTTAGCGGGATACCCCAGGTCTTTTGATGAAGTGTGGAATACCTGGGACGCCCCCAATTTTGTACGCATAGTGCAGAACGGGTACTTTTGGGAAGACGGCTGGAGGCTCGTCGTTTTCTTTCCTCTGTATCCGTCAGTCTCATGGCTTTTCAGCCAAATCACAGGCGATGCGCTCGTATCCTTGATTATGGTATCGTGGCTCTGCCTTGCCATAGGCTGTGTTTACCTGTATAAACTCATATTATTGGATCACGATGAAAAAACGGCGTGGCGTGCAATCAAGTTTGTTCTCATCTTCCCGGTTACTGTTTTTCTGGGCGCTCCTTACAGCGAATCTATGTTTTTAATGCTGTGTTTTGCTTCAATATATTACGCCCGGGCAGGAAACTTCAGGGCGGCATGCGTGGCGGGGATGCTCGCGGCATTAACGAGAAACGTGGGCGTCCTGCTGGCGGCGCTGGTGTTTTTCGAAATGCTGGCCGCTTACGGGTACAGGATCAAGTCGAAAGAATTTTGGAGGAGCGCCCTTAACATTCTCATAATACCTCTCGGAACGTGCATATATCTGCTTATCAACCATCTCATAACCGGAAACGCGTTTTCATTTTTGGGATACGAGCAAAAGTTTTGGCATCAGGGGGTAGGCAGCTATGCAAAAACGATCTACGATAATTTTAACGATGCGTTCATCAATAAGAATGCGCTGCGCATCACATTACTCTTATGGATACCGCAGTTTGTTCTGATGACTGCCGCAGGGGCAAGCCTGCCTTTTATATGCAGGAAGAACAGGATTTCCTACAGCGTATATTACGTTGCCTATATCTTCGTTATTTTCAGCGCTGCTTTTTTGGTTTCGGGACTGAGATATTTTATGGGGCTGGCGATACTGTATCCGCTCATTGCGGCGGCGACGAGACGAAAATGGCTGGATATCTTATTAACGATATTGTTAGCCGCATTGGCCATAACTCTGGGAGGTTTTTTTTCGCTGCACAATGAGATCATGTAATTTACTGATTCCGCTCTCGAGTTAGCCTTAAACATTAGCATCCGGTTTAAATTCCCTGACTGATTGTGATTTCTCCAGAAGCGTTAAAGCATATTATCCGCGGAGAGATTTTCTCGTTCACTTCGATCA
>CAZJOS010000281.1:0-3129 GCA_964547655.1 uncultured Christensenellaceae bacterium | reverse complement strand
CATCTCGCGCAGTTTATAGCGCTTACCGACCATGTGCAGAACGTGGAGATAATGGTGGAGCCCGAGGAAGACAAGAAGGAGAAAGTCCTCGAGATTACTATCGAAGAACTCGACCTTTCTGTCCGTTCTTATAACTGCTTAAAGCGCGCCGGCATCAACACGGTGGAAGAGCTTATAAAGCGAAACGAAGAAGAGATGATGAAGGTAAGAAACCTGGGGCGCAAGTCGCTCGAAGAAGTAGAGCAGAAGCTCGCGACGCTGGGGCTCTCTCTTCGGATGGACGACTAACTAATAGAAATCACCGGCCCGCGGCTTAAGAGCGGGCGCGGCAGGAGGCAAAAATGGCTGAATACAGAAAGCTGAATATGGAAAACGACCAAAGGCAGGCGGCTCTCAGAAACCTTGTTACGAGCCTATTGTGGCATGGCAGGATAGAGACCACAATGGCCCGCGCAAAGGAAACGAGAAGGATAGCCGAGAAGCTTATCACTTTGGCCGTTCGCGAATATGCAAACGATCTGAAGGTCGTTAAAAAGGTAAAAGACGGAGACGCGAAAGTCAAGAAGGAATTCACAAACGACTCTCCCTCAAAGCTTGCGGCCAGAAGGCGTATAATGAAATACGTTTACGACATACCGGAGCCCAAGCAGGAAAAAGAGAGCAAGTTCAACTACAAGAAACGTACGGCGGAAGTAGGCTCTCCCATAGTGGAGAAAATGTTCCGCGAATACGGCCCAAAATATTACAAGCGCGCGCAGGACCTCGGAACGGGCGGAGGATATACCCGCATCATCAAGAAGGGCCCGAGGCGCGGAGACGCTGCCGAAGTCGTCATTATAGAACTGGTATAAAGCGTTTCAAACATTTTAGATTGCTGCAAAAGGCTTTGGAAGTTGTTTTCAGAGCCTTTTGGTGTATAATTGGAGACTAAAGAAGGTACATCTGATGGGAATAGTTGAAGCGGAAGGCGTAACGTATTCGTACACGAGCGAAGACAGTAAAAAAACGGCGCTTGCGGGAGTAACATTGTCGGTAAAAAAGGGAGGGTTCATAGCCGTTATCGGGCATAACGGCTCGGGCAAGTCTACGTTTGCCAAGCATATAAACGCCCTCTATCTTCCCGAATCCGGCACCGTCACCGTGGAGGGGATCGATACTAAAGACGAACCCAGGGTCTGGGATATAAGAAAAAGCGCCGGCATGGTATTCCAGAACCCCGACAACCAGCTTGTGGCCACCATAGTGGAGGAAGACGTTGCGTTCGGGCCTGAGAATATTGGGATACCGCCAAAGGAGATACGCGAGAGGGTAGATAAGGCGCTCGAGGAAGTCGGGATGAGCGAATTTAAAGAGCGCGCGCCGCATATGCTCTCGGGCGGGCAGAAGCAGAGGGTAGCTATTGCGGGCGTTCTTGCCATGCACCCGGATATAATAGTTTTCGACGAGCCTACGGCGATGCTCGACCCGGAGGGAAGAGCGGAAGTGCTTGGGACGATAAAGAAGCTAAACGAAGAAGGAATAACTATAATTTATATTACCCACTACATGGAAGAAGCCCTGTTTGCCGACGCCGTATATATAATGACAGACGGAAAGATAGCGTTTTTTGGATCGCCCAGAGAGGTGTTTTCCAATAAAGAAGCGGTAGAAGAAGCGGGCCTGAGTTTCCCCGCGCAGATAGATATTTATCACAGGCTCAAAGAAAGCGGATTCGACCTTGGAGAATGCCCGCTTACAATAGAGGAACTGGTGGATAAGATATGCCAATAGAGCTGGAGAATTTAAAATATACATATATGCCTGGCACGCCTTTTGAGACCGTCGCTATAGAAGGCTTGAGCCTTCGCATAGAAGACGGAGAGTTTCTTGGCATCATAGGGCAGACCGGGTCGGGCAAGACGACGCTTATAGGACTTGCCGCGGGGCTGCTTAAACCCACGGAAGGCGTTATCAGAATAAACGGCGAAGACATCAATAAAAAGGGGTACGACAGGAAAGCTTTGAGGCGGCATATAGGAGTAGTGTTCCAGTACCCCGAGTATCAGCTGTTCGAAGAGACGGTATACAAGGATATCGCGTTCGGGCCAACTAAGACCGGCGTACCCGAAGGCGAGATAGAAAAACGCGTAAGACACTCGATGGAGCTTATGGAACTCGATTATGACGCTATAAAGGACCTGTCGCCGTTCGAGCTTTCGGGAGGGCAGAAAAGAAGGGTGGCGATAGCGGGCGTGATCGCTATGGACCCGAAAGTTTTAATACTCGACGAACCTGTGGCCGGGCTCGACCCGAAGGGCAGGCTGCATTTAATGAATCTTATAGGCAGGCTCAACGGCGAGGGCGTTACCATAATAATGATAACTCACTCGATGGACGACCTCGCGGAAAACGCAAAGAGGGTGGCGGTGCTTTCCGGAGCCAATGTTATCATGGACGATGTGCCGTATAAGGTTTTCCTGCGCGGGGATGAGCTTAAGGAAGTGGGGCTCGACCTCCCGGCTGTCGCGAAGATAGCCGCGCGCTTAAGGGAAAAGGGCAAGGCGGTGCCGGAAGACGTGATCACGCTTGATGGGCTGGAACGATACTTAACAGGTATGTTGGGGAACAGGAAATGATTAAGAATGTAACGCTCGGACAATATTTCCCCGGGAATTCTATAATACACAGGATGGACCCAAGGGTTAAGCTGCTGCTCGTGATAGCCGTTATAGTGCTCGTTTTTCTCGTGCAGACGCTTACAGGGAACCTCGTGGTATTCGCCTTTTTGATATCTGTGATAATATTGTCGCGGGTCAGCGTAAAGCTGGTGCTTCGCGGCTTAAAGCCGCTGTGGTTTATCATACTGCTCATGTCTGTGCTCAACACATTCTTCTACTCGGGAGGAACCGAGCTTTTTTCGTGGTGGATATTCCGCGTTTCGCAGGAGGGGCTGATTAGCGCCGCGCGCTTTGCCGTAAGGATAATATTCCTTATAACGACAACCACGATGCTGACGCTGACAACGTCGCCCATAGAGCTTACAGACGCACTCGAGAGGCTTATGAAACCGCTTAAGGTGATACGCTTTCCCGTCCACGAGCTTGCGATGATGATGACGCTGGCCATGAGATTCATACCTACGCTGCTCGA
>CAZJOS010000280.1:1704-3130 GCA_964547655.1 uncultured Christensenellaceae bacterium | reverse complement strand
CATTCAGCTGACCAGTACTAATAGGTCGAAAGCTTGATTTCATTTTGGCACTGCGTCAGGAACTCAATTTCTTCGTTGGCTGCGCCTGCGTTAAGACAATCGCGTATGCAAATACGCTCATGCCTTACGCAAGCTTGCCGCCTCGAACTTGAGCCCCTGACTTGGTCAAAAACTAAAAAAGCAGTGTCAGAGAACCTAAGATTCGCTTCTTAATTCAATATGCAGTTTTCAATGTACTCTTTTACCTTGGTAAAAGCAGTACGTTAAAACAGTATTGACAAAGTAAATAGAAGGCCTTATATTATGTAAGGCAAATGAAATAGTTATAAAATTTGCGGTGACGATAGCTAAGGGGTTCCACCTGTTCCCATCCCGAACACAGAAGTTAAGCCCTTATACGCCGATGGTACTTGGCCGGAAACGGCCCGGGAGAGTAGGTAGTTGCCGCAGTCAAGTTTTAAAAGTATAACACATTGTCGGGGAGCCCGTTAGCTATAAGCTGGCGGGCTTCTTGATTCTTATACACATAGCATGGTAATATATGGACAGATAAAATGCGGAGGTTGTTTTATATGAAAAAAGGTCTGCATCGTGTTGTGCTTTTATTTTTTACATTAATTATTATCCTTTCAGGGTGTGATACTAATATATCGACTACATCGACTACGTTGCCTAGTGATACGGCACTCGCGTCGCCGACGGTAACTCCATCGCCCACGCCTGAACCCACACCCACACTTGATCCAATGCAGGAAAGGCTGAATATGGCACCGGATATTGAAGGCCTTACTAAAGCTATAGAAGAAAAAGACGGTGTACAGAAGGTTGTATACAGGTATATCGCGGGCAACCCGTATGGCGGGGAAACGGGAGAGTATGCGGGGGAATTTAAAAAAGAAGTAACTGAAAAAGATCCGAAGACGCGTGAAGTGAAAGAAGTGGGAGGGGTGGTGTTGAATCCGGATGTAGTACTTTACATGTGGAATGATATGTATGCGTTTTTGGCCCCATGGAGTACAGAAGATAGGAGAGAATCGCTTTATCCAAAGGCAATGATGTTTCCACTTGATATTTCGTCGATGCAAGAGAAGGATACTATTAATGTTAGTTATGTATTTGATCCGATGTTAGATTATAAGGTTGTAGTTGATTTCACTGGAGGTCCGTTGTCTATGCCTTGTCCTGGTAAGGGTGAAAACAACTCTTATATTATTACTGAGATTCGTAGTTCAGATATGTTTGAGCTTCGTAATCCTGATGCTCCAGATGATTTAGTGCGTTATGACGATGGATTTATTGCTTATGATTCTTTGGATGAACTTTCAACAAAACTTATTATCATTAGTGGTGATTTAATAATTGATAGAAATGATTACCCGGATTCGATTCTCAGAGTTCCTTTTGCGGAGGGTGTGGGTTTTGGTCA
>CAZJOS010000280.1:0-1694 GCA_964547655.1 uncultured Christensenellaceae bacterium | reverse complement strand
AAGTAAAATCGCATTTGGAATTTTATTCATATTTACATAGCGGCATATCAGGTTTGGGTATTCAAGAAGATTTGTTAAGAACAATAGATGGCCATGTGATGGTTTTTATGAGGGCTAATTGAACTTTACGAAGAGTTGTATTAAATAGTAAATATATGTATTTATGAAAACCGGCTGAAGCTTTCCACCTGTTCTCATCCCGAACACAGAAATTAAGCCAGCATAGCCGATGGTACTTGGCCGGCAGAGTAGGTAGTTGCCGCAGTCAAGTTTTAAAAGTATAACACATTGTCGGAGAACTCGTTTGCAAGAACAAGCGGGCTTCTTGATTTATATACTTTGTGATGGTAACATATGGGCATAAAATAGATGCGGAGGTTTCTTTAATATGAAAAAACAGCTTCTCAGTGTTATAGTGGCTCTTATTTTGTCAGCGCTTGCCTTTCCCGGCTGTAGCGAAAGTTTAAGTCCAAGCCCATCGCCAACAACGGCGGAGGAAGCCTTACTGGATCAGCAGATACAAGATTTTCTGAATTCCAAGGGCGAGTTTTCAGATGAAGCGCTGCAAAACAAGATGTTTACGGATGTGGAACCTATGAAATTCGGGCGATTCCCTTACAGCGATACCGGTATAGTAGTCTGGTTTTTCGACGATATCCGAAAAGACGGCAGCGATTGGCTTATTGTCGGGCTGGATGGAAAGGACGGGAAACGGTTTGTGACGGTCTTTGAAGTACAGAACCGAGCAAACGGCGGTGTGTTCGGCAACCTGCTTGTGGGAAAAGATACTTTTACTAAAGTAAGAGCCGATCGAATAAGCCAAAAATTTGACGGGGAATGCATGCGGCTGGAAAGCGGCGAGGAGATATATGGTTTTTTCAGCGGAATAGCAAATCAGCCGTTGGGGATACGTTTAGGCACAGCGGCTTTAAACCCTCCGGTAAAAGTCGATCAGGAACGTCAGAACTCTTTTGATGATTATAACAATAGGGTAGGTCTGGCCAACGAGGTGTTCATGGAAGCGGCCGACAACGGAAACACAAGCTTTAGCGAGCTGCATCCGGAAACCATAAAAGAAGGCACTAAATTGGTCAGGATAGAAAAACTAAGCGATATCGGTAAAATTACGTCTAATGAGATACCGATCGTATCCGGCGTAACTTTGATGGAATATATCGATTCAAGCAATTAAGAACTGTTCCCATCCCGAACACAGAAGTTAAGCCGGCATAGCCGATGGTACTTGGCTGGAAACGGCTCCAGCACTCAATTGGTGGCTTAAACTTTGGGGCGAAGCAATTGAGTGCTGGATAGTTGCCGCATTCAATTTTCAATATATATATTTATCGGGGAGCCTGTTAGCGATATGCTGGCAGGCTTCTTGATTTTTCTTTATTTATATTGGAAATTAACAATATAGACATTTACAAATCAATATAATATGATTAAATTAACTGATTGCCATGCAAACATTGTATAACTCTTTTTATAGCTGTGAAACAGATTATTATGCGAGGTTATAATGAAAAACAAAATTCCAAAGGCATTTTGGGTAGTATTCAGTATTGTGATTTCTGGTTTAGGCGGGTTGTTTATCTATTTTGCAGTCAATTGCTATGAGATAGCTGAATTTCATATTGAACCTCAATTAGATGCTGCCTTTTTACAATCTTTAGCCGGTATTATATTGGCAA
>CAZJOS010000279.1:0-3148 GCA_964547655.1 uncultured Christensenellaceae bacterium | reverse complement strand
TTAAAATCTTCTTCCTCCGGCGATTCCGAAAATATTTGGGTTATATGCCCGTTCTCCCAAACGAACGAAGCGAACGGTATAAGAACGGGGGAGTCGTTATTGGTAATGAATTCGTCTATGAATTCATGCACATTCGCGGCGTCGTATTCGTACGAAAGGTTTACGGAGGCGTCGTCAGCTACAGGAACGGGGCCGATCACCCTGCCAGCGCCGTCGGGGTATACCAGATCGCTGTCCGGGGTAATATAGCCGCCGTCAAATACGCACTGCGAAAAAACGGGCAGCCGGAGCATCTCTTCGTCAGTAAGCGCAAAAGCTTCCTGTATGTAAGAATAAGCGTCGTCCGCCTCCCTGAACCAGATACTGTCGCTGACGCTAAGATACAGTTTGCCTTCTTTCACTTCGCAGCCAATTATCGTATAGCTGTGTTCTGCGCTGGGAGACGTTGCCAGATAGTCGTATATCTTATCGGGATTGAAGGCCGCGCGGTCTGCTTCGCTTATCTCGGGCACAGACATCGGCAATACCGACGCCACGTATGGCCCGCTGTACAGCCCAATAGGAACGGGACGGTTCGGGTCGGGCGGTTCTACACTCGCGCTCGGATCGGATGCTGCCGAAACGGCTTCCTGCCCGCACGCGGTAAGCAGCAGTATCATTATCAAAACAATAAATAACAGTCTAAAACGCTTCATACTAATCCTCCGACTTCATTGTTACTTAATACACAATATTGTAACATAAAACAACAATAAAATGTAACATTAATCAGAATCAGTACTGGCGGAGGTATAGATGCGTTTAGCGGGAGATCATGGTTACTGCAGGCAGCCTTCCTTCTCCATAAACTCCCGCAGCAGCCGGACACCGTCTGCTATTTCCCGCTCGCCTAAATGCCCGTACCCGAACAGCAGCGTATCCTCGTGAAGGCCTTTAGCCAACGCGTGTACTTCCGCGGTCGCTATGCGTATGCCGTTCTCTCGCGCCCTATCTGAAAAACCTTCAGTATTCTTAAGCCAAGGAAACCGGACCGCCATATGAAGGCCCGCCGCGTCTCCCAGAGCGCAAAAGCCGTTTTTAAAAAATTCTTCGAGCGCGGAGAGCAGCGCATCGCGCCTTTTACCGTATAGCCTGCGCATGGCGTGGATATGCCTGTCGAGCCTGCGGGTATTAAGAAAATCGGCAAGCGCGGCCTGATCGCACACCGGGTTTTGCACATCTGCGTAGACTTTCAGCCGCTTCCACTCAGCCTGAAGCTCGCGGGGGAGTATGGCGTAACCTATGCGCAGCGCGGGGAAAAGCAGCTTGCTGAACGTGCCCACGTATATGACGCGCTGCGGGTCCATCGAAAAAAGCGGCGACACGGGAACGCCGGAATGGCGGAACTCGCTGTCGTAATCGTCTTCCACTATATATATTCCGCTTTCCCTTGCAAGCCGCACGAGAGCCGCTCGCCTGCCGGCAGGCAGTATGCCGCCGAGCGGAAACTGGTGGGAGGGAGTTAAGTATATTACGCGGGCGTTCTTAACGCTGAGACCGTCCGTAACCATACCGTGGCTGTCGACCGGGACCGGGTGCAGCTCATAGCCCGCGTACCTCAGCATGTCGATAACTCCCGCTACGCCGGGGTCTTCGATCACCGCCTTGCTTCCCGGCTCCGCAAGCATGTCCGCCGTTATATACAGCGCCTGCGATGCGCCGCTCGTTATGAATATATCGTCGGGAGACGCAGTTATGCCGCGGCTGCGGTACATCCAATACGATATCTCTTCCCGCAGGGACGGTAAACCCTGCGGCCCCCTGTAACCCGATTCCCTGTAGTCGAGCCTGCGCATGGCGGACTCAAACGACTTAAGCCACAAACTCATGGGGAACTCGCGAAGGTCTGGCCGGCCTGTGGTAAAATCGGCAAGTACGGGCGTATCGCGCACGGCCTTACGCTTCGGGACTACTCCTGACCGCTCTAGCATGAGGCCTTCCCTTACCCTCGTGGGCGCTCCCGGACGGCTGTCGATAAACCCCTCGGCTGTTAGCATATCGTAAGCTTCGCAGACGGTGCTGCGCGACACGTTAAGCGACGCAGCGAGCGAGCGCGTTGAAGCGAGCCGCGACCCTGAAGCAAGCTTTCCGCTCTGTATGCCCGCGCATATGTGATTGTATATCTGCCTTGACAGCGGCGTACCCAAGCCGCGTGATATCTCGAATTCCATAGACGCCTCCAAACCGGACTGGTATAAATCTGTAGAAACCGGCACTTTAGCATACCGGTTGAATCGCTTATTATTATAACAGAATGATTTTAAAAATAAATAGGGGTCCCCAAAAAGCCTAAATCTTTTTGGGGCAAGTTTACAGGCGGTTTTATGAAAAGAGTTTCAGGATATTTGTTTCTTACCGGAGCGTTTACGCTCGCGGGTACGGTGGTAGTAACGGCGCGGCTTCTTTGCGGCAAGCTCGGAGTGTTCACGATAGGTGCAGGGGGGTTATTCTTCGCGCTTATGGTGCTGCTGCCGTTTCGTATCAGGAGCATAGTTAAAACGGTCAGGAATTACAGCGTAAAGGATTGGGCAAATATGGCCTTCCAGGCGGCGACCGGCATATTCTTATACCGGATGTTCATGCTGCTGGGAATAGAGCGCACGAGTACGCTCGAGGCGGGCCTGCTTTTAGGGGCAACTCCGGCGATAACGGTAGCGCTTGCCCGCGTAGTTTTGAAGGAGCGGTTTACGCCTCTAAAGCTCGCGGGAGTGGGGTGCACCTGCGCAGGAATAGCGGCGCTGCAGGCTGGCTTTACGGCAGCAGCCGCTTTCTCGTGGGAACACATTACGGGGAACGCGCTCGTGCTGTGCGCGGCGGCGTGTGAATCGTGCTTCAACGTATTCTCGCGGCGTGACAGCTTGCGGCGGGACGCAAGCCCTATAGACAGGACGGCATGTGTAGCGGCCATAGCGTTCGCTCTCTGCCTTGTTCCCGCGCTGTTCGAAGCGCCCGCGGAGGGGATAGCGGCGCTGGATATGCCGGGCTGGCTAGGGCTCATATGGTACGGGGTTGGGGCGACTGCGATAGCTTATATTATGTTTTACGCCGGCATAGCGCGCTGCGACGCCGGCACGGCGGCGGCGTTTTCAGGGCTTATACCGTTTACGGC
>CAZJOS010000278.1:0-3148 GCA_964547655.1 uncultured Christensenellaceae bacterium | reverse complement strand
AGTACGGTAAGAAGCCTCGTTTCAAGAAATTTGAAGCTGTTTTTCCGGGATAAAGCGTCGGTGTTCTTCTCGCTTCTCTCTGTACTGATAATAATCGGATTGTATGTGCTGTTCCTTGGAAAAATACAGGTGGATGAACTCAAAGGCACGGCGGGGGGCTTTATACCCGACGCAAAGCTGGGGTGGCTCGTAAACTCGTGGATATTCGCGGGGATACTCGCGGTAAGCACGGTTACTATAAGCCTCGGGGCTTACGGCACTATGGTAGACGACGTTCACAGGGGGCGGGTAAAGGATTTCTTCGTATCCCCGATAAAGCGGGCGCAGCTCGTCGGGGGATATATGATATCGTCGGCAGTCATCTCGTTCATAATGAACATGGTGGCGTTCATAATAGCGGAAGCGTACATAGCGCTTTCCGGAGGGGAACTGCTGGCGCCTCTGCAGATGCTGGAGACTACAGGCATACTTATACTTTCAATATTCTCGTTTTCGTCGATCGTATGCTTTATAACGAGCTATGTTAAGACTGTGAACGCGTTCGCGACACTGAGCACCATATTGGGTACGATGATAGGCTTCTTAACAGGCATATACATCCCCGTCGGAGTGCTGCCGGAAGCAATAGTGACAGTAATGAAACTCATACCGTTCACATACAGCGCCGTATGGCTGAGGCAGATCTTTACAGCCGCGCCGATGGAGGAGGTGTTTGCGCATGCTCCGGCACAGTATGCAAATAGTTACGCAGACACATTCGGCATAAACATGTATTTCGGCAATACGGCGGTTACGCCGTGGATGATGGCGCTCATTATAGCGGGCTCGGGGGTATTGTTCTTTGCGCTATCCATTTGGCGGCTCTCGAAGAGAAGCTGGATAACGAAGTAAACTCCGTTTTGGCTGGAAACTCAGGTTTCCAGCCATTTTTGTATATGAGGTAAATATTATTGATTCTTGCGCAGCAAGGCGTTGATTTACTTCTTATTATAAAGTATCATATTAATATATGCTTTGATTTATCAGGATAAAAGAAGGTAAATGAATATGCTTGAATTTAAGTATGACACACAGTTGCTGATAGAGGGAAAAGGCCTTTCCGAAGACGAAATAATAAAATATATCACGGAAAATATTGAAGGCGACTGCCTTCTCGCCGTCGGCGGCGACACGCTGATAAAGGTCCATTACCATACCAACACTCCGTGGAAGGTGCTGGAATACTGCGCCTCGCTGGGAGATATTTACGACGTTGTGATTGAAAACATGGAAAGGCAGGAAAACGGATTACAGGGGTAAGGCCGCGCTAAAAAACAACGCTTTAAATTCAGGAGGGTACGGTATGTATCCTCTTTTTTATACACGACGCACAGCGAAATGATAGATTATGGTATACCGGGAACGTAAATAGTGATATAATCGGCATGGATAATAAAGGTATTATGTTATTCTTATATAAATATATATCTCGTCAGAATAGAAAGGAGATCGTTATGACTAAGACCGATCTGGTAAGGCAGGAAATGATGAAGGCGCTCAAAGCGGGGGACATGAAGCGCAAAGAGGCCCTTTCGCTGCTGCTTTCCGCGCTGAAATCGAAGAGGATAGATAAGCGCGAAGACCTCTCCGAAGAGGAGGAAAACGCGGTCGTCTATAAAGAGATAAAAGAGGCTCAGGAAGCCATAGATACAGCTCCTGCGGGGAGGGCGGACATCGTTGAAGAGCATAAGTTCATAATAGGCGTATATTCGGAATTTGCCCCGCAGAGGATGGGCGAAGACGAAATAAAGAAAGCCGTACAGGAAGTTTTACGGCAGCTGGACATCGCCAAACCGTCGCCGCAGGACAAAGGCAAGATAATGAAATCGTTGATGCCCGTCTTGAAAGGCAAGGCCGACGGCGGAGCCGTAAATAAAATTGTAGATGAAATGACGCGGGGGGCTTGAAATAAAATCACACCGGCGGCAAACATGTTTGCCGACTGATTTATCTTCTTCGAGGATTGCCGTTACTACATATGGATTATACTATTTAATGAAATGTGGGATTGTATATATTGGATAGTACAGTATTATCTATAACAATATTATTACTGGCAATTGTTATAGTACCGATTGCAATACGCGTTTACAGATGGATGCGCTTTGACCCTCCTCCCATCGCTCAAAATAAAAGGCTAATAGTCGAATTGATCGGCATTTTTGTATTACCCGTTATTGTGTTGCTCTGTTTTTTAGTCGCAGCTCTGCTTAAGATATTGCTTCCTTATCTGCTGGCTGCGGGGGCAGCGGTCATCATAGTTCTCATATTACGTATGGTTAAGAAAAAAGTACAAGATAGCTATAACCTCGAAGATAGTAACTCGCCGCCCGAAAAGCCTCAGACGCTAAAGAAGGCAGCCAAAGCAACCACCGCAAAGAAATATAAAATGAGATACTGAAAATGTAACGTATTTAGGCTTTACGAACGTAAGCTTCGGAGCATATTCGGAAAGATTAAATGATAAAAATTGTTCTATTCCTCCGGCGGCTCTCCCGTCACCGTAACTATGAGGTTATGTTCGAACCTGAACTCCACCTTCGAGTCGAGATACTGCTCGAGGCCTTCCTTGTACTTTTCATACTGCGTTTTCGACATCCCCACAGGCATCCTGAAGGTAAAAACCGCGCCCATTGCCGTCTTCTGCTGTTTCAGCTTCCTTAAAGGTTTTATATCCCCGTGCACCGCGGCTACTGCTTCGTAATATTTCTCGATCTTCGTTTTGCGCAGCATGGGTATCGATATAAAAGCGGCCAGCGCCAATACTATAAGCGGCAGCCAGCCGGAATATTCTTTTCCGATAAAACCAAGGCTGAAAGCGAAAACAGCTATTATCAAAGCTCCGGCCGCCAGCAGGGCGGGGGAGCTTAAGTTTTTTATGCCCGTGCCGCCAGGATGATTCTTTGCCATATTAATATGTAGTTTATTAAGCCGGCGTTTATGAATGGATATTATTTGACAATAAGCCAGCGCAAATTTATGATATGCCGGGAACCGGCAGATAAAATTACTGCATGATGTTGTAACATTATCCATATAAACATTTCGCGTTACACTATATACTTCATATATCTTATTCGTTCACCGCGGTCGCGATGGACTTAGGGCT
>CAZJOS010000277.1:0-3156 GCA_964547655.1 uncultured Christensenellaceae bacterium | reverse complement strand
AAAGGGCACAAGCGGGCAATCAGGGATTGCCTGCCCTATATATTCCCATTATAATATAAAGATGCAAAAAATGCGGACGGAAGCTCTGCGCGGTTTTTATCTAAGACGAAAGGCATAGCTATGAGTAAAGTAAGCGAATATAAAAACTCAATATCAGCCTTTTTAAGCAGCGAAAAGTATGAAGAGCTGAAAGAGTTTCTTAAAGACAATTCAAACCTGCCGGGGCAAAGGGGCAACATGGAGATGGCGTATGCGTTTGCTGACTGTTTTGACAGCGATATCGGCAGCCGGTCATGGGCGTTCGTGTCTGAACTCAGCGGAATAGGCAGCGCACAGGCGCCGGTGAACGACCCGGGGGAGATACTTCCGTTTTGCGCGGCGCTTGCGGCGGGAAGCCAGTATTCATATGCAGGCGGTGAAAGGAAAGCGCAGATAAGAGGCATATTGCGCGCGGCTATGAACGACGAGCGGTGGAGGATGCGCGAAGGGGCCGCTATGGGCTATCAGCGAATAGCGGAAAAAGATTTCGGATCGGTAAAGGAGATATTCGATTCGCTGTATCCGGAGTCTAGCTTCGTTGAGAAGCGTGCGATTATTGCCGCGCTTGCGCACCCGCCGATACTTAAAGAAAAGGATATCGCCCTATACAGCCTGAAAATAAGCGAAGATATAATGGGCGGCATCTTTGCGCTTAAGCCTGAAGAGCTGAAAAGCGAGGGCTTTAAGGTGCTCTCCAAAGGGCTTGAATACGCGCTTAGCGTTTTCACCGCATATGCCCCCGATGAAGGGTTTAAAATACTGAGGCGCTTTGCCGCAGTCCCGCAAAAAGATATAAAACGCATTATAAGATCGAACCTTGGGAAAGCGAGGATAAAAGATAGATTTTCCGGGCAAGCGGCTGAAGTGACGAGGATACTGGAGGCTTAAGGAAAGGAAACAGGAATTCTTTATATTAGGGGGGTTGGTGTAATTCGTGAAAAGCAGAACAAAATACGAGATCGACGATGCTGTTATCGAAAAACTTTTTGCATCCGCGGGGATAGAAGGAATTACGGAGATCGCGCCGCTGGGCGCGGGAGAGTATAACGCCGTCTTCTCCGTTAAGGCGGGCGGCAAGGAATATGCTTTAAAGATAGCCCCGAAAGACGGCGCGAGAGTATTGGCGTATGAAAAAAACATGATGGCCTCCGAGGTGTTCTGGTATAAACAGATAAGGGAGCACACTCGGGTTACCGTGCCTGAAGTATTCTATGCCGATTTCGGGAAGAAACTGATACCCGCGGATTATTTCATAATGGAAAAACTGCAGGGGCAGCAGCTTGACAGGATGGAGTTTTCGGAAGAGGAAAAAGAGGACCAGGCACAGGCAATGGCGAAGATGGCGGCGCAGATACACAAGATAAAAAACGACAGGTTCGGATATATCCAGAGCGAACTGCACGGAGACTGGTACGAGGCCGTAAGGGCTATGGTTGAGTCGCTTCTCGCCGACTGCGCCCGTAAAAGAAGAAAATCTAAGCGCGGCAGGAAACTGCTTGGGTTCATCGATAAGTATAAAGCCGTTTTACAAAAGGCCGAATGCTGCATGGTCAACTTCGACCTGTGGCCTTCGAATATTATATGCAACCGTAAAAACGGGAAAATAGAATACGCGTGGATCGACCCTGAGCGCAGCTTTTGGGGCGACAGGATGGCCGACTTCGTATGCCTCGAGACCATGACGCCCCTCGCCGGCAAAAAGAAAAGCCTTGCGGCTTATAACACTGAGGCGGACAAGCCCGTAAGCGCGACCGAAGAAGAAAACATTAGGTACGCCGTTGCGGTGGGGTACCTCGCTCTCATCATGGAGACCGAGAAGTATTACCGATATTCGCTGCTTAATTACGGCTGGCGGCGCAACGTTTTAGTCTCGAAGATGTATTACGGCATGGCTTTCGGCATCTTAGATAACGGCTGACGGTTTAGTCCGCTAAGCCATTAACTAGCGCGGTCGCGTAGTCGATACAGTATTGCGCGTCTTTTTGGCCGAGAGGATTGACAGAATATTTTGCTGTCAATACGGTGTTTACGGCTGAAAGTAAATGCTGCGCTTCTTCGCCCGCGATGTCGCTAAGCGACCTGTAGCCGGTGTCAAACAGAATGCGCGCGAACAGGGCGGCGACACCGTTTACGCGCACGAAGTCGCACAGCGCGCAGGCTTCCTCCGCCTGCTGTTTCGTCAGCCCTGCGAGCTTGCAAAGGGCTTCGGGATCGTTAAAGCCGCCGGTCGCGGCGTGGACGTCTTTTGAGTTCTTTAAGCCGCTTTCATTAAGGCGCGAAACGAGCGCGGGGTCGGTATCGGGGAAATCTGTAAGAAACACGACCTTGGGCACGAGGCTCCCAAGCTCCCTTTTGAGCAGCGTTAAGTAATCAGCCGGAATGCCTGTTTCCTGCGATACTGTTTCGAGCTTTTTGGGAGAACCGAGCCCTTTATACAGCGATTCAGCGTCCTCAAAGCCCGCTCTTTCGAGCAGCGAGAAATTGCCGTCTATGTTGTCGAGCAGCGACTTGCGGCTGGGAAGCAGATCTTTTCCTTTAAGCATGTCCCTGTAGTCCATAATCGGTATGTTTTTCAAGTTTATGCCGTAACTCATATTATTGCCTCCTTTTGTTTTATCTTCTTTAGTGTTTGTTCCCAGTATCGCCGTTATAGCGGCGGCGGAAACGATGTCTTTCTTCATATTACCCGGAGAGCATGAGTTTTAGATGCTACTTGCCCCGCTTCTTTTCCGCTTCGAACTGGCCAAGTTTCATATAATCGTACCACTCGTCTATCTCTTCCTGAGGCATAAGAAGATTGTATCATATAAGCGGAGCTTTTACAGCTAATTTTACCAATAGGCAGAAAATCGAATATAAGTTCGATTAACAGCGGATTTTGGCATAAAACCCTTGGAAATACATATTGTATTTGCCGTGCTTCGATGTTATAATCTTACGATGTAGCGTCTTTCTTGCTTCCAGCACATAAACGCTTTTTGAATTGCTGTAAAAGCGCCGATGAAACGGAAAGCGTTTATGTGCTGGGGGCCATTAGTCCAAAAGGAGGTAGCTTTATGAATAAGTACGAAAGCTTATACGTTTTGAAGCCGGACATCGAGGAAGAACCAAGGAAAG
>CAZJOS010000276.1:0-3173 GCA_964547655.1 uncultured Christensenellaceae bacterium | reverse complement strand
TCGGAGCCGACCAGCTTCTCCAGCGCTTTTATAGCCTCTTCTTCGTCTTTGCCGTTGGCGAATATGTATATCTTCTCACCCTGTTTCACTCCCAGGGAGAGAACGCCCATTATGCTTTTGGCGTTAATCTTCTTGTTGCCCTTTTCAACGAATATGAGCGACGAGAACCTGCCGGCCACCTGAACGAACATGGCCGCCTTCGACGCCCGAAGCCCGTCGGTGTTGTTGATAACAAGCTCTTTTGCCTGCATAAATACTACCCCCTTGTAGTTTTGAGTTGCTCCGCTATATTGTTTAGTTTCCTCAGTTTGTGGTTTATTCCCGACTTCGAGGCGGCTCCCAAGATCTCCGCCAGCTCCTCCAAAGTCGCTTCCGGGTTATTAAGTCTCGCTTCCGCCACTTCGCGAAGCCCCGGCGAAAGCTTTTCAAGCCCCAGATGTGTGCGTATATACTCTATGCTTTCCTGCTGCTTAAGCGACGCGTTGACGGTCTTGGAAAGGTTGCCCGTTTCGCAGTTAACCTTCCTGTTCACCGTGTTCCTTACGCTCTTCATTATACGGATGTTCTCGATGCTCAATATGGATGAATGCGCACCCATCATAGTAAGAAGGGTCACTATAGGGTCGCCTTCCTTCAGGTATACGACGAACGTCCTTCCCCGGGGTATCATTTTCGCCGAAATACCAAGCCCCTTAATAATATTCAACAGGTCGCCTGCAAATTCCTTTTGACCGCAGACAAATTCCATATGATAACGCTTTTCAGGGTTGGTTATCGACCCGCCGCCAAGAAACGCGCCCCGCAAAAACGATATCCTGCAGCAGCGGTTTTTCAGGAAAGACGCATCCGCGCTGAAACTTATCCCGCCTTCTTCGATAAGATGCGTATCTACCGCCACCATTCTTGCGCTGTCCTCGCCTATCACCAGTGAATATATATGATTCCCTTTGAGCGGGTTGGTATGCATCTCCATCTTGGCGTTTACGCCGTATAGCCGTTTTACTATCGAAAACGCGCGCCGCGCGACCGCCGCGTTCTCAGTGTCTATATGCAGCGTAAGCGTTCCGCCCGATATGTTTATAGCGCCCGCCGTATGCAGAAACGCGGAAAGCTCGGCAAGGTCGCAGCATTCGCCGCCCGGCACCGTCCGGCATATCTCTCCTTTGGCAATCGATGAAAAAGACATGTTTACCCTGCTCCGATCTCCAGGTCTCTGTGCTCGATTATAACCCGGTGCCCCTGGGCTTTAAACATATTATACAGCTCTTCGGCCACCGCTACGCTCCTGTGCTTGCCGCCCGTGCAGCCTATGGCTATGACGAGCTGTTTTTTATCCTGCTCCAGATAATACGGGGCTATATAGTTGACAAGATCGCTCACTTTTTCTATAAACGCCTTCGCCCTCTGGAACGAAAACACGTAGTCGCGCACTATCTGTTCCTTTCCCGTATGCTCCTTAAGTTCTTCGATGTAAAAAGGATTGGGCAGGAACCTCATGTCGAACACCATATCCGCGTCTATAGGTATGCCCTTTTTATATCCAAACGTAGTTACCGTTATCAGCACTCCATTATCGCCGGGCTCGTTGAAAAGCTTGTCCATCACCTCGCCGAGCTTTTTAACCGAATATGTAGAAGTATCTATAGTGTTGTTCGCAAGATCCTTTATCGTGCGCAGCTTGCCTCTCTCCAGCGTTATTCCGGTTATCACCTTGCCGTCTTCCGAGAGCGGATGCCTGCGCCTTGTCTCCTTAAACCTTTTTACAAGCGCTTCTTCGCTCGCGTCGAGGTACAGTATACTCAGCTCGATATCTTTCATCTTCTTAAGGCATTTTATCGCGTCGAATATGTCGTCGAACATGTCGCCCATGCGCATATCGACGACCGTCGCGGCTTTCGCTATCTGGTCGTTATGAAGGCACATCTTCGCAAATTCGGGTATCAGCTTGGGAGGAAGGTTGTCCACGCAAAAATACCCCATATCTTCGAGGCGCTTTAAAGCCTGCGACCTGCCCGCGCCCGAAAGCCCTGTAACTATAATAAATTTCATGCCGACCTCCCCCGGTTTACCCTATATTGACTATCCGCCCCATAGCAAGCCCTGCGCTTTTCGCCAGCTCTATCGCCCTTGGTGTTTTACCTACGGCCTGCGGCCTGTGCGCGTCGCTCGAGACGACGAACTTTGCCCCCTCCGACGCCGCCGCCTGTATATCCTGTGCCGACAGGTCGGCATGCTTTTCGTTTATCTCGAACAGCGAGCCGTAATCGGCGCACGCCCTTCCGAGCATCCGGTAATCGACGGGCACGCCGTATCCCGGATGGGATATGATGTTTACGCGATGCTTCTGTATCGCGAGCATGTAAGCGTTCGTTATCGCTTGTTTATAACTCCTGCTCGCAATAAACGCCCACAGCGTTTTTATATCCTTCGGCAGCGCCGACTTGTGATATCCCAGTATAAGTATATCAAATTTGTACCCCCTCGGTATGTCTGCGCTGCCGTCTATCCCGATAAGATTGAGTTCTATCCCCGTCTTTACCCGTATCTTGCCGGCAAACTTCTTCCCCGCGGCTTCTATCGTACCAATATACTCCTTAAGGCGTCCTCTTTTTATCCCGTACGCAAGGTTCGCCGTGCCGTGGTCGGTTATGCCGACTTCACTGAGCCCCAGCTTTATTGCGGCCTCTACGTTATCCGTAACCGTGCCCGTGCCGTGGCTGAACACCGTATGCGTATGGTAGTCGGCAATAAGCTTCATGTTTCACCCACTATCCTGACTTCCGGCTCAAGGGTCACGCCGCAGTGCGCATATACCCTTTGCTTAACTTCTTCTATCAGTTCCAAAACATCTTCAGGAGCGGCGCCCCCCGTATTAATTATAAACCCGGCGTGTTTTCTTGAAACCTGCGCTCCGCCTACGCAGAGGCCCTTAAGCCCGGCCTGCTCTATGAGCGGCCCTGCAAAGCAGCCTTGGGGGCGCTTAAAGGTGCTGCCTGCGCTGGGGAACTCTAGAGGCTGCTTTTCACGCCTGCGCTCATTGAGTTCCAGAAGTTTTTGCCTGCTCTCTTCAGCCGCGCACTTTTGAAGCTTCAGCTTCGCTCCGGTTACTATATAAGGCTTCTCGCTCAAAACGCTCTTCCTGTATCCGAACTTCATGTCTTCTTTTTTCAGCG
>CAZJOS010000275.1:0-3181 GCA_964547655.1 uncultured Christensenellaceae bacterium | reverse complement strand
ATAAGGCGGGCTATGCCCTTGTAAAGATTCAGCGTTACGAGCGTGGCTATTACAGGAGTGATGCGCAGTTTCATAACAAGGCATCCGTTGATCGCTCCCATAGCTATTCCCATTATTACGACTATCGCAAAAGTCGCCAGAAAGGAAAATCCGTTCAATATCAGAAATGCAAATACCACCGCGGAAAGGCTCATCTGGCTTCCGACCGACAGATCGATGCTGCCGGCTATCATAAGGAGCGTAAACCCCCCGGCCAGAGTCATTATAGGGATAGACATTCGCAGCATGTTTACTATGTTAGGCCAGAATAAGAAATTGCCCGGTCCGCCAAGCTCAGTCTTGTCAAGATTGATCACGCTGAACAGCGCAACTATAATTAACAGTACTATATAAATGTAGGTATTCTTTATAACTGATTTGGCATTTTTCTTTCTATCGATGTTTTTCATTATCAGTTCTTTTCCTGCGGATTTCATGTCAGACCCTCCCATGATATTGGCTAATAATAACGCTTCTAGCTTCTTCTTTTATCCAGCGCAAAACGCTGTGCAAGTATCGCGAGGAACGTGACGACGCCCTTTAATATGAACTGCCAGTCCGGCGAAAGCAGCAGGCCTGTTGCCGCTGAGGTAACCACCGACAATATGAGCGCCCCCACTACCGTGCCCAGTACCGACCCGAAACCGCCGTTTATACTGGTTCCGCCGAGCAGCGTCACTACCAGCGCGTCAAATTCGTACCCCACGGCGCGGCCGGAATCGCCCGATTTATAATTTGACGATATCAATATGCCCGTTACTCCGGCAAACAGTGCGCTTATTAGATAAAGATATGTGATATGCTTAGCGACCTTAACGCCGGAGAGCCTCGCGGCTTTTATATTTGCTCCAATAAGATAAGTGCGCCTGCCGAAAACCGTTTTCTTTTCAATTATCAACGCAACGATCACAAATAGCACCATTATTGCTACCGATAACGAAATGCGGGTCCCGGGCAGGTACGATGTTCCCAGGATCTTAAAATCATCCGGCAATCCCATGTTTCTTTGCGCGCCCTGCGCGACAACCTGCCCGATACCCCTAGCCACCGACATTGTGCCGAGTGTAATAATAATGGAAGCAACCTTAAGCTTACCAATGAAAAACGCATTTACAGCGCCTATCGCAAGCGCGCATCCCAGGGCTGCCGCTACCGCAAGCGGGTATGGCATGCCAAGGCCGTTGAAAAGCTGCGACGCAGCGTCGGCGCTCTGGCTTACAGGCTGGCAGAAATACGCTGTGAGTACGCCTGTCATCGCAATTATGCCGCTTACGGACATGTCGTAATTGCCTGTGATAAGCAAAAAAGTCACGCCGACTCCCAATATTATGATATACCAGAAGTTCGTGAGTATGTTCATCATGTTCTGAGGCAGATAGAAATTCGGGACGAACAAACATGCTATTCCAAACAATACCGCCAGCACGATGACCATAAACAGGGAGATATACGTTTCATTGCTCATTTTACCTTTGGGCATTTTATGCCCCGCTGCGCCTGCTTTCACTTTAATTCCCCCCTGTAACGATATGTATTATCATTTCCGAGTTTATATCGGTTCCGTTTTTGATATTCGCCCTAATGCTCCCGTCATAAAGAAGGAAGATATTATCGCATATGTTCACTATCTCAGGCAGCTCTGAAGAAAAAATCATTATGGATTTGCCTTCTTTCGAAAGCTGCCGTATGATGCCGTAAATCTCGCTTTTAGCGCCGACGTCTATTCCACGGGTAGGTTCGTCGAGCAAAAGAAGGTCGCTGTCCGCAAACAGGCATTTTGAGAACACCACTTTTTGCTGGTTGCCGCCCGAAAGCTTGGAAGCCTCTTTTTCGGTGCCGCTGGTAGCTATCCTCAACTTGTCAATATATTCGATAGTGGCTTTTCGCTCTTTTGCCGAATTTATAAATCCATTTTTGGATATTTTCTTCATATTCATAACCGGTATGTTGCCGCGTATGGTGAGAAGAGTAAACAGCCCTTCCGTTCTTCTTTCTTCAGGCACCAGCGCAATACCCGCAGCGATCGTCTTGTCAGGCGCCTGCTGCAGCTTTCTGCCTTTGAGAATTATTTCTCCCCGGTATTCGTCCGCGCCGTAAATGGCGCGTGCCAGTTCGGTTTTTCCAGCGCCCACAAGGCCGTAAAACCCAACGATCTCGCCTTTTTTAACTTGAAATGAAATGTCTTTAAGCTTATGGTTGGACAGATTTTTTACTTCGAGTATATTCTCCTCGCTGTTGATTTCCCTCGGCTGGTATGCTTCAAATATAGTCTTTCCTATCATCATCCTGATAAGCTCGGACCGGTCTTTTACTATACTTACAGGCTTTGTGTCTATATGCTTCCCGTCGCGCATCACCGTAACGTAATCGCCGAGTTCAAATATTTCATCAAGCCTGTGCGAGATATAAATGACGGTAACGTTTTTCTCGCGAAGGCCTTTGATGATATCAAACAGCCTGTTTATCTCGCTTTCGGAAAGCGCGGCCGTAGGCTCGTCCATGATGATTATATCCGATTCCGACGCCACCGCTTTCGCTATCTCCACGATCTGCTTTTTGGCTACGCTCAAAGTGGAAACCGGCTGTCTCGGGTTTATAGAGGGATCGAGGCTGTTTAAGGCGCTTACTATTTTCTTGATCTTATCCGTTTTCTTAATGAAGCCGAATGCGGTATCCTCTACGCCCAGTGTCAGGTTTTCTTCCACAGTCAACTGGTCGACGACGTTCAGTTCCTGAAAAAGCGTGCTTATGCCCTTCTCCCTTGCGTCTTTCGGATTTGCCGCGCAGTATTCCTGCCCGTTTAAAAATATCTTTCCGCTCGTCCTTACGAATGCGCCCGTCAGTATCTTTATGAGTGTGGATTTGCCCGCGCCGTTTTCACCCACAAGGCAATGAACAGTATTTCTCCTGATATCGAAGCTTGCGTCGTTCACTGCCCGTATGCCCGGAAAATCTTTAACGAGGTTTCTTATTTCCAATACATTTTGAGTCATATCCTGTGCCATTTTACACCCCCGGAAGACCGTGCTAAAGTTGATTAAAATTTTCGGGAGGAAATTTTTAAATTTCCTCCCGTCAGTCACTGTTTCCTGCAGTTTTAACTATTGAAGGTTCATTCCAAACTGCTTGTTAAGCCATGCAA
>CAZJOS010000274.1:0-3218 GCA_964547655.1 uncultured Christensenellaceae bacterium | reverse complement strand
TCAATATGAAATCCTGCTGCAGTTTCACGTAATAGTCGGGGTATATACCGTTCTTGTCTATAGTCCTGCCTCTTGGGGTATAGTACTGCGACGTTGTTATCTTCATCCCGCCGCCTGTCGATTCTATAGGAAGCACTACCTGCACCACGCCTTTGCCGTATGTTGTAGTGCCAACCACTTCGCCGTACCCGAAATCCTGCATGGCCCCCGCGAATATTTCCGCCGCCGACGCGGTGTTTCCGTTTACGATAATAGTGACCGGCAGATCGATGCATGACGCGTCGCTGGCCCATGTATCCCTCTTGCCGTTCTTATCTTCGGTGTAAACCAGCGTTCCTTCGGGAAGAAGCTTGTCGAGCACATTAACCACCGTCGAAAGATACCCTCCCGGATTATCCCTTAAGTCTATAACTATTCCTTTTGCGCCGTTTTTCCTGAAAAAGTCCATTGCCTCGCCGAAAAGCTGCTCGCAGTTCCCGCCGAATTGGACTATCTGCATATACCCGATGCCGTCCTGAAGCATCATATAATCCACCATCTTCTTTTCTACGGCGCGGCGCACTATCTCGAACTCCAGTATCTCATCCCCGCGTTTGATCCCTAAAGTAATGACCGTACCTTCCTTACCCAAACACTTTTGGCTTACATGCTCAAGCGATTTTCCGGTCATATCCTCTCCGTTGACGCTGATTATGAGATCTCCGGCCTTGATCCCCGCCTCTTCGGCAGAAGAGCCGTCAAAGAAATACTCTACCTTCGCGAATCCCGTTTCTTCATCAAGGCTGATTACCATACCTAATCCGTAGTATTCTCCCGAAGTTTCCTGCCTGAAAGATGCGAATTCCTCGGGTGTATAATATTCGCTGTAGGGGTCGCCCAATTCTTCGACCATAGCTTTAAGCCCGGCGTATTGGATGTCTTTCATATCGTATTCGTGGAGATAGTATTTTTCAATAATGTTCTCTACGTTGGAAAACTCGGACACGGGAAGGGAGTCCCCGTTTTCAATACCAAGATTGAAAAGGCCTACTCTGAATATGAATGAAAATATGATCATCGTCGCCAGGGATGATATGACCCCGACTATTATTGCCAGTGCGAATGCCGACCTTTTTTCCATACTATCCCTCCAAAACACGCATACATATATAAATATGTGTGCGGTCAGGCGGAATATTCACTTGCCGAAAGATCGGTTTTACTGCAAACCGTCCGCCTTAAAATCTTCTGAACATTATATACCCGGCATATTGCACTGTCAAAATAGCTCAGGAAAATTTCAATAAAGTTTATAATCACACTTGACATTTTACTTTATGTAACGTTATAATTATTGTAACGTTAAGGAGGCCTGTATATGCCGCAAAAAATAATATCGCTGTCCACAAAGGAAGAATTAAAGATCTACATGAGCCAGCAGCGCCAGCATCTGCTTCGGGTCATGCGCATTGCGGGAAAGCCAATGACGGCAAAAGCCGTTGCGGATAAACTGGGTATTTCCGCTTCTTCAGCCGCTCACCATTTATCTAAGCTTTTACAGCTGGGAGTCGTCGAGGAGGACCATACCGAGACGATAAACGGAATACTCGCACACTATTTCCGCCTGGCAGACGTTACGGTCAATATCGGCCTGCAGTTCGACGACGGCCTTATAGGCGAAAGAACTGTAGTCATACAAAACATGATCTTCAGTACTTTAAAAGGCATGAACGGCGTACTCAAATGGGCCAAGCGCAACGGCGTACCAGACGAAAACCTGGGCGAATACGGCGACTGCATAAACGGAGTACTGCATCTTAAGCCGAAAGATGCGCGCGAGCTGTTTAAGATCATACGGGAATATATTGATAATCACGAGCAATATGAAGACGGCACGCAGCCGTGGGAATATTCTCTCATATTATACAACTCGGGATTTAATTTATGAAAAAGTCTTACTGGATATTGCCGTTAATAAACTACTTTTCGATGGGCATAATGATTCCCGTTTTAAGCCTTGCGCTGCTCGAGCGCGGTATTACGCTTGAGGGCCTTGCTCTTATATTCGGCATCTATTCGCTTACGGTGATCGTTCTCGAAGTGCCGAGCGGGTTCCTTGCCGACCTCGCGGGCCGCAAGATGATCTTTATATTGTCCAATGTGTTTTACCTTGGCGCTGTTACTTTGCTGCTGTTTGCAGATTCGTTTTCTCTGCTGCTGCCCGTAATAATACTCTGGGGCGCGGGCAAGGCTTTTGCGTCCGGCTCGCTTGATGCGCTTATTATCGACACATACACGCAAACCTATGGGGACGGTAAGATGCCGGCCGTGACGTCGCGCCTCGCGCTTCTCGAGACTGTGGGGATCGCGGCGGGCGCTATCTTAGGCGGTTTCGTACCGGGCATAGCTAAAGCTGTGTTCCCGTCCCTTGGAACATATGACCTCAATATATTGCTGCGGCTGGCTATAGGAGCCGCAACGCTGCTGATGAGTATTATATTTTTGCGCGAAACTGCTGTGCGTACAAAGCAGGCGATACACGTAAAACGCCATATTATCGAAAGCTTTCGTTTTGTAAAACAAAACCGGATAGTGCTGCTTATTGCGATCGGCATGTTTTGCGGCGGGCTTTTCATATTCACAGTCGAAACGTATTGGCAGCCTTCGTATACCGCGCTGCTACCCGCGCCCGACTGGACGCTCGGGCTTTTATCTTTCGGGTGTTTCCTTTTCGCTTCGATAGGCAACATACTGATGAAACGCTTGTTTCTTAATAGGCAGAAATACCTTCATATAGGTTATACGGTATCGAGGCTGCTGCTTTTTGCTGTTTTGATAATATTCTCGTTTCAGTGGAGCGCCGCCGGTTTCGGCATAACATTCTGCCTCATATATTTCATGTTCGGAAGCGCTAATCTGGCCGAAAGCACGATGCTCAATATAGAGATACCCAGCGAAAAGCGCGCGAGTTTGCTCTCCATATCTTCGTTCGTGTTTCAGGCGGGAGGCCTTATCGCGCCCTTAAGTGCCGTTATTGCCACGTCGCAGGCCGGCATAAAATCAGTATGGCTGATAATCGGAATCGCTTTCTTTATCGTTTCCGCCGTTATCGGCCTGTTTCTTATGAAGATAAACAAGAGGAGAGCTATGCACGCTGAAATACCTCCAAATCAGGAATCGATCATCTCAGATATTACCGAAATCAATATTGATTCCGCCAAGCCATAATTCTATATTTC
>CAZJOS010000273.1:0-3246 GCA_964547655.1 uncultured Christensenellaceae bacterium | reverse complement strand
ACAAACAACACAGAAATCACCACACAAAGTGTTTTCTTCATTATAATTTCCTCCTTTATTTATCATATAAACGATCTGTTAACAGATCGTTATAAGCTTAAGCGTTCCAGCACGCCGCAAAATGGCCATTGCTGCGCTCGGTAAGCGCCGGGCACTCCAAGGCGCACTGCTCCGTCGCACTGGGGCAGCGCAGACGGAAGCTGCAGCCGCTCGGCGCGTTAAGCGGGCTCGGTATATCTCCGCTAAGAACTATCCTCTTACGCTTCCGTTCCACTTTCGGATCTACAATGGGCACTGCTGACAGAAGCGAGATCGTATACGGGTGTATGGGATTGTTTATAAGCTCGTTGGAATCCGCAAGCTCCACAATCTTGCCTAAGTACATCACGGCTATCCTGTTGGAAATATGCTTGACGACCGCGAGGTTATGCGCAATAAACAGATATGTAAGATTCCGTTCTTCCTGCAGTTTCTCAAACATGTTTATCACCTGAGCCTGAATGGAAACGTCAAGGGCCGAAACGGGCTCGTCGCATACGACGAATTCCGGATTTACCGCAAGCGCCCGGGCAATACCTATACGCTGGCGCTGGCCGCCCGAAAACTCATGAGCGTATCTAGTAGCATGTTCGGAAGAGAGATCCACGGCCTTCATTAACTCAGCTATACGTTCTGCGCGCTCTTCTTTACTGCGGTAGATCTTGTTTATATCAAGAGGTTCGCCTATTATATCCCCTACCGTCATGCGCGGATTCAAAGATGAATATGGGTCCTGAAATACAAGAGCGGCCTTGCTTCTCATTTCGCGGATCTGTTTGTCCGTTTTTATATTCATACCATCAAAAACGATTTCTCCGCCCGTAGGCTTATACAGGTGCATTATAGTCCTGCCGACAGTCGTTTTGCCGCAGCCTGATTCTCCTACCAGTCCAAGAGTTTCGCCGCGCCGTATGGAGAAACTGACGTCGTCCACCGCCTTAAGCGGCCTGCTTGTCATGAATCCTGTTGTAACATTAAAATATTCTTTAAGGTGATTGACTTCCAAAAGTATATCTGCCTCTGGAACAGCCGCAGCACCGTTGCCGTTTCTAACCATTGTTTTGCTCCTTGCCCTCACTCGTTTTTTCCATCTCCACCGTGCCTTTCTCCAAGCCATCCTTTATGTTGTTCCAGCATGAGGACAGATGGTCTTCAGAGACCAATATTTCGGGAGGTGCTTTTTCCAGGCATATCTTCATACATGCGTCGCACCGCGGCGCAAAAGCGCAGCCGTCTGGCATGCTGAGCATATCGACCGGGGATCCCGCGATGGGGATCAGCTTTCCCTTAGTATCATTGGCGATGCTGGGGATGGAATGCAGAAGGCCTTTTGTATACTCGTGCGCCGGATCGTAGAAAATACGGTCTATAACACCGCGCTCCACAACCTTTCCCGCATACATGACAATAAGTTCATCGCATAACCCGGCAATAACACCCAGATCGTGAGTTATCAGCAATATTGCCATGCCGAGCTCGTGCTGCAGGTCCTTCATAAGTTCCAATATCTGCGCCTGTATCGTTACATCTAAGGCCGTCGTCGGCTCGTCGGCAATCAATATATCAGGCTCGCAGGCGAGCGCCATTGCGATCATGACGCGCTGCCTCATGCCGCCCGAAAGTTCGAACGGATATTGTTTTATACGCTTTTTCGGCTCATTGATGCCAACAAGGTCCAGCATCTCTATCGCGCGCTTCCCTGCCTGCCCGCGGCTTCTGCCCGTATGCAGCACAATGGCTTCAATCAACTGGTTCCCGATAGTATAGACTGGGTTCAGACTGGTCATAGGGTCCTGAAAGATCATGCCTATGCGGCCTCCGCGTACCGAGCGCATCTCCTTTTCGCCGATTCCCACTAATTCCTGACCGCCCAGCTTTATGCTGCCGGATACGATCCTGCCGGGGTATGATAATATCTGCATCACGGAATAAGCCGTTACGCTTTTACCCGAACCGGATTCGCCGACTATGCCCAGTACTTTTCCGGGATCCAGATTAAAGGAAATGTCGTCGACCGCTTTTACTTCACCGGCGTCGGTAAAGAATGATGCTTTTAAGTTTTTGACTTCCAGTAATGCCATTTATTTTTCCACCCCCTGCAGCTTCGGGTCAAATGCGTCCCTCAAACCGTTTCCGAACAAGTTTATCGAAAGCACGATCAGAAAGATCATAACGGAAGGAATTATGAGCAGATACGGGTTGACCGTCATTTGAGTACGGTAATCCGAAGCGAGAGAGCCTAAGGACGGCATCGGAATAGTTACCCCGAGGCCTAAAAAGCTTAAGTAGCTTTCCGTAAATATAGCCGCCGGTATCTGCAGGGCTGCCGAGATAAAGATCACGGAAATGCAGTTTGGTATCATGTGTTTGCGGATTATATGGCCCGCTTTCGCGCCCATGGCCTTCGCCGAAAGAACGAATTCCTGTTCCTTCAGGGACAGTATCTGCCCCCTTACCAGCCTGGCCATTCCCACCCAGTACAGCAGGCCGAATACAAGGAATATACTGACCATGCCGGGGCCAACCTTGGCAATTTCCGTGCCCGCGAGAAAACCTTTTGTCATGATATCCTTGATGGATACCGATAACAGTATGATAATAAGCATATCCGGCAGCGAATAGATTATGTCCACGATACGCATCATTATAAGGTCCGTTTTCCCTCCGAAATATCCTGATACGGCACCGTAAATCACCCCGATTATTACGACGATGACAGCGGCGATTATACCTATCATTAAGGAGATCCTTGTTCCGTATATAAGGCGCGCCGCATAATCGCGTCCGAGTTCATCCGTCCCCAGTATATGAGGGAATACGCTTTGCCCCTCGGCAATGGCGGCTTTCTCCTCATCGCTGTATTGAAATGGCTGCTGAAAAGTGGAGGCGAGGCTGGTTTTGTTAGCGCTCGTCGTCTTATAATCATATGGGTAGAATAAAGGCACGATGAAAGCAATAATCGCAATAAGAGCGATGACAAAAAAACTGACCATCGCTATCTTGTTTTTGCGAAGCCTCCTTATACCGTCTCTGAAGAACGTCGTGCTTTCTCGCATCCGTTCCTGCTGCTGTTTTTCCTCGTTGCTTGCTTTGTAGAATTTATTTAAATCCAGCTGCAGGCTGAGGAATTGTTTTTTCGGAAATTTCTGCCCGTTTGCCATGAATTAACCCCCGCTTATGAGAAATCGATTCTCTTATCGAGAATCT